>NZ_LMCI01000008.1:288304-352204 GCF_001623145.1 Pseudovibrio sp. W64
ACACGAACCAGTCAGAGTGGTTGCGTGTCAGGGATGAAGGAACTGTTTTAGCAAGGAAACTTGCTGGAATAAGCCATTGTCCTTCCAGGAAACTGGCTATCGTGTCTTTCAGGATAAGAGGCGATGTTGTCCATACCAAAATGCCCGGGCAAGGCGACAGCCAATGCCGAAGACTCATAACCAATAAAATGCGCAGGCACTGCCTGCTCACCTTGCCCTCCCCATTTTGGGAGTTTCACGTGAAAACACCGCCGGACATTTCCAGCGGTGCTAAAGCTGTTTGCAAAACAGGAAGGCTCACGCTGCCGCCTTCTCCTTGAACATGTGAAGCCGATCCGTATCTTCCCACTGCAATCTATAGCCAAGCTGCTCAATGAACACCTTCGCAGGGTGGGTCTTGATCGGGTTGAACGTCCACTGGCTAAAGCCCTTGCGCTGAATATCCTCCTCCGTGCGCTCAAGCAGATACTTCGCCAAACCATAGCGGCGAAAATCCGGATGCACATACACGTTGAAGATATGGGCACTGTCATTCAGAAGCCCCCAATAGCAATAGCCTTTGATGTCATCCGCCATTTCAGCGGCAAAAGTGCGCAACAAAGCCTCTTCCATCCGCTTGCGATGCACAGCCTCACACGTCTTCCACCGCTCAAAGTTCTGCGGTTCCAGCTCCGCCATATAATGCGCTTCAAGCTCCAACAAAGCCGGAAGGTCCTTCGCTTCAGACACCCTGATTATGGGAACAACCATCTGCGATCCCTCTTATGTCACCATTGTAACTTTGCCCGTATCAAGGTCATACACCCCACCAACCACCTTCAACGTCCCCGCCTTGAAGTGCTTGTCCAAAATAGGCGATGCCTGCTGCAAAGCCGTCACGCCCCACTGTACATTGGCTTTGATGGCATTAACGAGAACATCCCCCTTCTCACCCTGCGCCTGCTGCACAGGAGGCCGAAGAAGCTCAACAAGCGTTTGAATATGACCGGGAAACTGGTTGCCACTCTGAACAGAAGAAATCGCCGCCTTCACAGCACCGCACTTCTCGTGACCCAGCACCATGATGAGCTGCGTACCAAGCACATCAACACAAAACTCAAGGCTCGCAAGCCCTTCCGGCGTCACAACATTACCGGCGACACGCACGACAAAGAGATCCCCACGCCCCGTATCAAACGCCAGCTCCGGCGCCACACGGGAATCCGCACAGCCAAGGATCGCCGCAAACGGGTTCTGCCCAGCAGCCAGTGCAGCACGTGTACTCTGGAAATCAGCAGGAGAGATATTCCCCTCAACATAGCGCTTGTTACCATCCATCAAACGCTTAAGAGCAGCCTCACCACCAATCTCGTTTTTAGGAATAGGCGGCTCCTGCGCACTGGCAGACGAAACAGCACCAACACCACCCGTTGCCAAAGCGGCACCAAACACACCAGCTGTTTTCAGAAACTTGCGGCGCGCTGGTGATCCAACCAAACCCGCTTTGTCATTGCACATCCAACACATAGGCTTCTCCTGGCCAAACAACAAAAGTTGCAGCCAGCCTAAGAGCCCATTCTGGACATTCTGTTGTTGAATTGAATGAAACAGCCCTAAACGAAAAGAACTCGCAATCGCACCTAAATTTCTCTTTCCAGCCGCGGACCAATTTCTCTGAATTCGTTATTAAGATAAAAACTCAGCGTTATTTTCCAGGCTGGCTGATGCGGCGCTCCCACTTCCAGGTAAGGCCAGTCCATCTCCTGCCCCTTCAACACCGCCTGCTGCAGTAGTATCTTGCCAACTCCGGCACACCGGCCAGACGGCACAACGTAAAACTCGACAATTTCACCAAACCTGCCACCAGCATAAATGGCCTTCTTTTCCGACAGTGTAATGAGCCCGAGAAGCTCCCCCTGAGACCGCGCCAGATAAGCCCAATAGCGAGAGCCATCGTCGGACAGAATATCCTCAGCCGTCATTTTGAACTGCCCGACATCAAGCTCATCTTCCGGCCAAAGTTCGCTTTCCATCGCAAAGACGAGTTCACCCAAGCGATGCGCATCCGCTTCTCTGGCAGGTTCCACTGTAATCTCATCGAATATCACGGACCCATCTCCCTGATCTCAAGTCGCGATGACCAGCCTACCAATTTTCAGAGCATCCACCTATTCTCAAAACTGGGAGAATTTAGCCGTAAAACTCTAATGCTGTGAGGCCGCCTGATTATTCCCCTCAACAATGATGAAGCTATACTCGAACGGATATTCTGACCAATGATAGTAAGGCGCAGCTTCCTTATGGATTTCACTGTTAGGGATCGGCTTGCCTTTAAGCTTCTGATAAAGGGCAGACATGTTCTCAGGGACAGCCTTGGAGTGCCCCTTCCAAAGGATCGCAACCGGATAGGCGTAATTGATATCGATTCCGGAATACTCTGGAATGGTTACTGCCCAACCCGGTTTCAGGTCGCCAATGTTACCCGCAATGCTGTGAGACGTAGTCAGAACACTTCGCACACCATACTGCGCCAGCGTATCAACAATTGCCTGAGAAGGAAGCGAATGCGCACTTGGCTTTTTAAAACTGCCAAAAGCAAAGTTGAAGGGAATGAGCACAACGATCAGCACTGCCAGCACACTAGCTGTTCCAAGAATGATCTTGGCCTGACGTATTGAGACCTCAGCAAACAGCCACAGCGAAGCAACCAGCGGAGCAAGAAACAGGATTGGCTGAAGCCATCGATCTTTCACATTGGTCGCGCCACTTGCAACAACAGACACAGCAGCAATAACCAGCCCAAAGATAACGACAAGCGTGAGAAGTTTGCGAATGGTCTCATTCACATATTGGTCGTGCTGCTCAGCATCCTTCCAATAAAAGCTCGTCGCCCATGCGCAAAAGAACAGGACCACAGCCACAATGACAAACTGCAAAGCTGCATTTACCAGAGAGATAAACCCGGTCAGAAAATGCCGTTCAACCTTTTCGATTCCGAACTTATGGACACGTGCATAGATGAGGTCCTGGTTCTCAAACATCCAGAAAGCAGGAGGAAGCAAAAGCACGACGGCAACAGCAGCAGAACCAAGAATGTATTTTGAACGTAGGAACTTGCGCCCGTCCTCAATGCAAAAGCCAGCTACGATCAAAGCGACAAGCAAAAACATATAGTTGTATTTGGAAAGTGCACCTGCTGCGATCACAACACCAAACACAACAGCACGCCACCAGCTTGGTTTTTCGATGCAGGTCAGGAAGAGATAAACCGTCCATGCAGAACACGCGAACATCAAAACTGAATGGCTCAACGCCCGCTGCGATTCCCAGGAGATCTGCGGCAGAAAGATAAGTGAGGCCGTCCCGATAGCTGCCAACGTCGGATCAGAGGCCTTCCGCGCTGTGAGCCAAACACCCAGATAGCCGAGAAACAACAAGGTGTTTTTAAGAAGAGCCGTTGCAAAGAGCCCTTCTCCAAACACCCAGAAGAAAGCGATTGTCAGCCAAGTATAAAGTGGCGGCTGCGGGCCATATCCAAGCTGAAAACTCTGAGCCGCAATAATCTGCTCCGCTTCATCCAGGCCCAATACGGGAGACGCAAAATAACGAGTAATGGTCTGGACAATGAAGTATCCGGCAAGAAGCCAGACAAAGTGTTTCGCGATGAACGTAGCCCAGTTATCCGAGACTATGACGCGTTGAAGTTTGGGAAGGAACCCTTGATCTTGCAGCATCTGCACCATGCGCAGTTATCGACGCTTTTGCGCCTTGTTTTCGTTCCCTCCATCATACCAATTACAACTAAGCATTGGCTTTCAGCTTTAATTAAAACCAGCGGCCAATAAAAAAGCCTTCGCAAGCATAACCTGCGAAGGCCTAGAATTTATAAAGGATGCTGCCCTTTAGTGACGGAAGTGGCGCATTCCAGTAACGACCATTGCCAAGCCAGCTTCATCAGCAGCTTTGATCACTTCATCATCACGCATGGAACCACCTGGCTGAATAACAGCAGTGGCACCAGCCTCAGCAGCAGAAAGCAAACCATCAGCGAACGGGAAGAACGCATCAGACGCAACCACACAACCTTTGGTCAACGGCTCAGCAAGGCCAGCAGCCTCAGCGGCATCCTCAGCTTTGCGGGCTGCGATGCGAGCACTGTCAACGCGGCTCATCTGCCCTGCTCCAATGCCAACAGTTGCGCCGTCTTTGACGTAGACAATCGCATTGGATTTCACATGCTTGCCAACACGGAAGGCCATTTTCAGATCTGCCAGTTCCTGATCAGACGGAGCACGCTTTGTCACCACCTTGAGATCCAGATCATCAACAACACCGCTGTCGCGATCCTGAACCAGCAAGCCACCAGAAACAGTCTTCACAAACAGACCCTTGGCGCGCGGATCAGAAAGACCATTCGTCAGGAGCAAGCGCAGGTTCTTTTTCTTCGCAACCAGCTCAATCGCTTCTTCTGTCGCATCAGGAGCGATAATCACCTCAGTGAAGATCTTGGTAATCTCAGAAGCAGCATCCGCATCCAGTGTCCCGTTGAGCGCAACAATGCCGCCAAACGCAGAAACCGGATCACACGCCAGCGCCTTCTCGTAGGCTTCCTTCAGCGTAGGCGCTTCAGCAACACCGCATGGGTTCGCATGCTTGATGATAGCAACAGCTGCCGTACGAGCCGGATCAAACTCGGAAACAAGCTCAAACGCTGCATCCGTATCATTGATGTTGTTGTAAGAGAGCTGCTTACCCTGCACCTGACGAGCCGTCGCCACACCTGGGCGCTTCTCACCAGTTACATAAAAGCCTGCTGCCTGATGCGGGTTCTCACCATAACGCATCACTTCGTTCAGCGTACCGCCAATCGCGCGATAATCCGGAGCTGCCTCATCAATCTGCTCTGCCATCCAGTTGGAAACAGCAGCATCATAAGCAGCGGTACGAGCAAAAGCCTTCTGCGCCAGCTTCTTACGAAGAGCAATCGGAGACTGACCGTTATGCGTATCCAGCGCCACAACCACAGCAGCATAATCAGCTGGGTCAACAACAGTGGTTACATAGGCATGGTTCTTGGCAGCAGCGCGTGTCATCGCCGGACCACCAATATCGATGTTCTCGACACCGTTTGCGTAGTCAGCACCAGATGCAACCGTATCTTCAAATGGATAAAGGTTCACACAAAGCAGGTCGATACCAGTGATGCCATGCTCATCCATCGCAGCAACATGCTCAGCATCATCACGAATGCTCAGCAATCCGCCATGCACCATAGGATGAAGCGTTTTAACACGGCCATCCATGATTTCAGGAAAACCAGTAACCTCGGAAATATCTTTAACTGGGAGGCCAGCCTCAGCAATCGTTTTGCGAGTTCCGCCTGTTGAGATCAGCTCAACTCCACGTTCGGAAAGCGCTTTCGCAAACTCAACAAGACCGGTTTTATCGGAGACAGAAAGAAGCGCACGCTTAACCGATACGAGTTCAGGTATCGGAACGCCTTTGGAGACAACGGCCATGGGTAAAAGCCTACTCTCTTAGAGAAAATGGAAGGGTTTTGACGCCCGCCAAATAACACTTATTCACAGCTGTGGGAACCCATTTTATGGGGATCGAGAGCGGTTTGACGGGTAACCTTTAGGAGCAGTTTACATCCCCTAAAGGCCAAGAGCACAAATGACGTTAGGTCTTCCGCCGCGCCTTGGCAGAGGCTGTCTTTCTTAGCATCCAGGTCACACTCAGCGCTTCTTTTACACCAACACTAAGAACAATCTGCTGCGTTTGACGGTGACCGAAAACGTCTGACAGGTAGATTGATTCCTCAACAGAGAACTCAATCCCATCAGCAGAAAACTCCCAGGCTTCACCATCCGCACACTGCAAAACAACAGCATCACCCAATGGCAACATGGTGCAGCTTACCTGTGGGTGTAGATGGAAGCGGATCGTGACTGTCTCTTCCTCTGTCTTGTCAGACGTTGGCTTGAACCGGTCAATTCCATCCAGAACTGTTCCATCACGCGACAGCGTCAGATCACGTTCATGAACAATGCCATAGCGCTCTACATAGCCATCATGGCTCGCAATCACACGGTCAGAAAGGTCCGTGTCCTGTCGCTCCGCTTCAACATCTTTGGGACCGGATAACACCGGATTACCCAACACCTTATCAAAACGAGAGGACGTCAGAAAACGGCAAGAAGACGTATCGCCAATCCCGGCTGTCGAATGTGCAGCAGTGGAACGAGCCACCATCTTCCAGGCAACTTGCTCTCGTGTAGAGACGCCACAGTTCACCACAATGCGATTGCGCTTTGAGGAGAACTCAAAGGAGAGGCAACCAGCATGCGTATTGCTAGAGAAGCGCGTTGGCGGCGGCGCTCCCACATCAATCATCACAAGGCTATCACCACCAGTGAGACGCTGATAACCGGAATGCGGTGCACTAACAGGCGGTGTTCCACGTGCATCATCATAAGCAAGGATGGTCGCAACCACATCACCCGGAGTAGAAGCCATGCCATTGAAATGAGCAAAGGATCCATCACCATGACGGAAGAAGCGGATCATCGGCATCATGCGGTCAATGGATTCCATCATGACTGGAGACACCGTTTGCCCCTGCATCACAAGCGCCTGGCGGATTGGCAGCAGATCAACAAGGATCTCAATAATCGCACCGGGATGCCGGGAGATATGACCACCATCCGGCAAGATTTGACGCTTCAATTCCTGATCAAGGCGTTTCAGAGCTTGTTTAACGTGACGCCCCTGCCCATCCATGGAAACCGTTGCACAAGCATTCGCCATGGCAACTGTCAGACGCGGCAAGCCATCCGGCGCTTTGTTCATAGTCCGGCGTAGATAGCGCACCTGCCGGTACAGCGACCGCATGAAGGCACGATAGAAATCCGCTTCACATCCGGTCAGCAATAACGGAGATTGAGCCATCCAGCTCAACACGCGGCGCGCAACAACTTCCTGCTTCCAGCCGCTATCATGCCAGCGACCACAGGACCTAATCCAGTCCTCAACCAAGGCACGGGCATTTTGCTGTGCCATGTTGGTCTCAGCAGCACGTAAATGGCGAAGCCATGAAAACCCATGCAGCGCTTTTGACCATTGGAGATTTGGCGGCTCAACATCAAACGGAGATTGCCCACCCACTTCAACCAGATGCCCAGCAAACAGGAACCGGCCAGCATAAATATCAGCGGCGTTTGTAGCATCTGCAGTGCGCAGATCCTGAGGAGCAATAAGCAGACGCGATGGCGCACTTCCAAACGAGAACAAGCGGAACATAGATCCCCCTCGCGCCCAGTTCAGACTGTTTTGAGCCATGTTTTGTGTCAAAAGACTAAGGATTCTAAGTCTTTCAGACACCGTTGCGCCCGTCATACCCCTTCAGCACTCCATTAGAGCGTATCCCCGAAAAGCAGTTTCGGTTTCAGATAAGGATACGCACAAAAACAAAGATTTAGAGCGTGAGCAAGAAAGCGATTTGCAACAACACGCTCTAAACAAACTTAACAAATGGTTTGCGCCCAAGCTCTTTAAATCTCGTTAACCATACCCACTTTGCGCAAATCCATGGTGACATTCCACCAGCTCTTTTTAAGAGAGACGCAAACGAGCCGCGAAAAAGCCATCCAGACCACCGGATGTTTTACGTGAGGATGGGTTCTGACCTGGCATCGCACGAAAGTCGCCTTGAGAATTAATCGCCTCAGCAACGCCGCCCAGCTCTTCAGCTGTAACAGGCACACGCTGCACCTCAGGATGCTCCAGCAACAAGCGCTGAACTTGCAGCTCGCCCTCTTCCTGTTCCAGTGAACAGGTGCAGTAAACAAGAGTTCCGCCCGACTTCAACCAACCTAGTGCTTTTTCAAGCAATTCGTACTGCAGGTCAGCAAGCTTGAGCACATCATCTTCACGCTTCAGCCATGCCACATCTGGGTGACGGCGAATGGTACCGGTGGCAGAGCAAGGTGCATCCAGCAAGATCGCATCGAACAGATCAACCGGCACAAACTCACGAAGATCAGAAACTTCAGTCTCAGCTTCCAAACCAACGCGCTTCAGGTTCTGTGTCAAGCGCTGCAAACGACGGGCTGAGATATCGACAGCCGTTACATCGGCGCCAGCGGCGGCAAGCTGCATGGTCTTACCACCGGGGGCAGCACACAAATCTGCAACTACTTTGCCTTTGATATCACCTAGCAAGCGGGCTGGAACAGCAGCTGCAGCATCCTGAACCCACCATTTGCCATCTTCAAAGCCTTCCAGCTTTTCAATCGGCCCATCTGGCTGCAAGCGTACGGAGTAACCCAGCTGAACTTCACCACCCAGCTTTTCTGCCCAATCATCACGGTCTGCTGGCACGCTCAGGTCCAGATACGGCTCCTGCATATGCGCAGAGGACATCGCACGCGCAGCTTCTTCGCCATAAACTTCGCACCAGCGTGCAAACATCCAATCAGGAGCATTCAGCTTCGCAGTATCTTGTTCAGCAATAATCGCTGCACCTTCACGTGTTGCACGGCGTAGAACAGCATTGACGAGGTTTTTATACGGCTTGGCACGTGCATCACGGCCAGCGAGCGTCACAGCAAGGGAAACCGCTGCGTGATCCGGCACGGACATAAAGAACAACTGCGCCATGGCAACATGAAGAATGTCCAGAACACGACCGGTTTTCTCAGGAATAGGACGGTCAAGAAAGCGATCAACCACATCCTGAATCTGACCACGGCGACGCAGCGCAGTGCCAATAATTGCACGAACAAGCGCTCGATCATTCGGCTCAAGGCGTTTATAGCCCGGATGACCGTTGTTTAGATCAAGCTCGCCATCCAGTGGCATGCGCTTGCTCAAAACTTTACCAATCAGATCGGTGGCAGCCTTACGAGCTGCGTAGCCGGGATCTTTAAAGGTACCCTCTACGCTCTCCGTTTCAGAAGCTCTGTCATTGTCTCTTGGAGTCTTCGGTGCTCCAGAACGCTTTCTCCCCTTGAACTTGGAGTTTCTGTCCTGAGAGGATGTATTCTTACGCTCTGCGCTCATCGTTGATCCATGTATTCCAGAATGTGTCGCCAGACCTTCGGCGCCATCTATTCTTTTAAAGATGCATTCTTGTGTGAAGAGCCTCACTCAGAGGCCAACCGGTTTCATCAGGTTCCACTAGAGTTTCGGCGGATTACTGCCAGTTGTAACCAAAGGAGAACTGTCAAATCCTGCTCGGCTAACCACAGAACCTTTAATATTGCAAAGACAATTTGGGAAGCGCGAATAGTTATTCAGGTAAACACGGTACAATCAACAAAGCAAATGCGAGAGACGGTTCGCATTCGCAGATTTCCCTTGCTTTTAGCCCCATGGCCCTTTGGGCTTCCGCGGTTCATCACGTCTAGGTTGGTCATTCCCACCGCGCTGGCCTGATTGGCGGGATGCTCCCCATGGGCCACTTGGGCGACGTGTTTCACGCTGCGGCTGAGCTTGCGACGTCTCGCGCACGTTAAAATGACCACCACCGCCAGAACTACGTGTTTCAGTAAAGCCAGCTTCAGAAGCCATCTGACGAAGCGCAGCAATCCGGTTATCTGTGTTCGGGTGTGTCGAGAACAGGTTGTCCATATTCTGACCGGAAAGCGGATTGATGATGAACATATGCGCCGTTGCAGGGTTATGTTCTGCGTCTTCGTTTACAACCCGCGCCGCGCCACCAGCAATCTTATGCAAAGCGGAAGCAAGCCAAAGCGGGTTACCACAAATCTGCGCACCCATACGGTCAGCCGCATATTCGCGCGTTCTGGAAATCGCCATCTGAACCAAAGCCGCCGCCATCGGTGCAAGGATCATCATCAAAATCGACCCAATCAGACCAAGCGGATTGTTGCGGTTTCCGCCAAAGAAAAGCGCAAAGTTCGCCAGCATGGAGATCGCACCAGCAATCGTCGCAGTGATTGTCATGATCAGCGTGTCACGGTTTTTCACGTGCGCTAACTCGTGCGCCATCACGCCCGCAACTTCTTCTTTGGAAAGAGAGTTCAGAAGACCAGTCGTTGCTGCAACTGCCGCATTCTCAGGGTTTCGGCCTGTCGCAAACGCATTGGGCTGCGGGTTGTTGATCACATAAACCTTTGGCATCGGCAGCTCAGCACGTGCCGCCATGGAACGAACCATGCCATAGAGCTCCGGGGCCTGTCGTTCATCCACTTCCTGTGCATGGTGCATGGACAGAACCATGCGATCCGAGTTCCAATAGGAGAAGATGTTCATGCCGCCGGCGATCAATAGAGCAATCAGCATGCCGGTTTGGCCGCCAAGCATGAAGCCAATACCCATAAACAAAGCGGTCATCGCCGCAAGCAGCATACCGGTCCGTACATAGTTCATGGTTTCAATGCTCCAATCTGTTCTCTTAGTTCGCCAATTCTACCGGTCATCCACCAATGAACGCAGTGCCCATTGCAAAATACAGGCTCTCGCGCCTATATCTAAGCCTACGCGATCATTGTGAAACTACCACTACCAGCTTAAGTGGTAGCTCCAAATGGCAAACGCAAGCTTACAACAGCGATAAGCAGCATCAGCCAACGGGGATTGAAATGGAAAAAAACAACAAATCAGCCGTCGAAAACTTTAAAACACAAGAAGTCGATACGACGGAGCAGATTGAAGAAGCGCCAAAAAAACGCGGGTTTGAAGACCTACCCCCTGCCGCCCAACGTGCTTTAAAAGAAGCTGAAGAGCGCCGCGCAGAGATCGACACAGCCCAAAAAGAAATGCCGAAAGAGCTCAATGGCCGTGGTGGTCTGGACCCTGCCCGCTACAGCGATTGGGAAGTCAAAGGCATTACCAGCGATTTCTAGAACGTATTCCCGACTGGTGGTTCCGGCTATCTGATAAGACGACGCACGGAGCCAGCCCTCTAGAAAATCCTAAACCACCGGACGATCGCAAACAGTCCCACGCCGAAAATAATCAGAAGCCCGCTGACAATACTAAACGCAACCGGGTCATGACTGCCCGGGATGCCGCCGACATTAATACCCAGCAAACCAGTCACAAAGCTAAGCGGCAAAAACACAACGGCAATTGCCGCCATCATCAGCATGTAGCGGTTGGTGTTCTCTGATCGTTTAAACATGATCTGATCGTGAACTATTTCTGCCCGTTCACGGATAGCATCCATCTCCTCGGCAATTCGAAGGGCCCGGTCACCCGCCTCACGAACGCGACGTTTGTTGATCCGATTGACCCACTCAAACTTCTCAATCTCAAAATTCCTCAAGATATCCAGATGCGCCAGCATGCTGCGCCTGACAATGGTTGCTAATCGACGAACCTGCGCAAGTTCGCTTTCCCAAGGGTGGTCTCCTGTCTCCAGCACCACATCCTCAAGATGATCGATCCTGTCCTGAAGCACTTCAACCATTTCTTCAGCACGTTCCGCAATCGCCAACACCAATCGAGCCCAGAATTCTGCCGTGCTTTCTGGTGGCACACGGGTCTTGAACCCCTCAAGTAAACTTTGAAAAACATCCAGCGGATCGTGCCAGATGCAGATCATCCGCTTAGCATCCACCCAGATCTGGGCACATTCCATGTCGCCGCTTTCTTGTTTGGGCAACTCATTGAAAACGTTGATGGCAATAAACGCCCCTCTTGTGCGCACATGGCAATGCGGACGCACCTCTCGGGCTAAAAGATCATCGATATCGCTGTGTTCCAGCCCAACTTCTTCAAGAAACTCGCGGTTCTGAGCGGCAATCCGCTGCAAATAAGCCCAATAAAATTCGTCGGGCTCCAGCTCATAGTCACGCAACTGTTCTAACGTGAGTCTGCGCATGCCTTTTGACTTGGAAAAAACAATGACAAATGAGGAATCCAAATGAATATGGCTCGCCTCAATGTTTTCTGTGGTTTGTGCCATTTCGACAAATCTCGGCCCAAGTTCGATCCTAACTCAGCACACACATCAAAACCCACACTTCTAAAAAATCAGATGACAAACCCCAGAAGAAACACCTATTCAGCTTAGCGCACAGTAAATTGGTTAACAGCCAATTTACCAAAAAACACTAGAGTTTTGGTGCTCCGAGCATTTGTTGTAAATCATTCCTGCGAGAATTCTTGTGTCCACGAAAGAAATTGAGAAAAAATCTAGCGGAGGAAACCCGTTTCAGCGGCTGAATCAGCAGCTCGCTGGAATCGAACCGGGTCTTGATCCAATTGTCATGACAATCGGTGAACCGCGTCATGAACCTCCAAGCTACGTCATTGAAGTACTTGAAGAAAATCAGAGCGGCTTCCGCAAGTATCCAGCAATTCGTGGCACTGATGAATTCCGTGCAGCTGTTGGCAAATGGGTCAAAAACCGTTTTCAACTCTCTGATGCTTTCGATCCGGACAAAAGCGTTATTCCGCTCAACGGCTCTCGCGAAGGTCTTGTCTTTGGCTGTGTTTGCGCACGCGATTATCTAAAGAAAGACGGCAAGCCGGCTGTTATTTTGCCGAACCCGTTTTACCAATCCTATGGTGCTGGCGCTCATATTGCGGGTGCTGACGAAATTCTTTTGCCAGAACCAGCAGACGGAGTTCTGCCAAATCTGGATGCCATCGATCCAGCTTTGCTCGACCGCACCGTCGCATACTATTTCGCGTCCCCCGCCAACCCACAAGGCACCGTTGCGCCTATGGAATATTGGCAAAAGCTCATCAAGCTGGCACGCAAACACGACTTTCTGCTCTTTGCTGATGAGTGCTATTCTGAGATCTATCGCGACACGCCTCCAACAGGCATTTTGGAAGCAGCTGAAGCTCTTGATGGCACGCTGAAAAATGTCGTGACATTCAACTCACTGTCCAAACGCTCCAACCTCCCCGGCGCACGATGTGGCTTTGCTGCCGGAGATCCGGAGTTCATCCAGTTCTTCGCAGATTTCCGCAACGTTGCAGCACCACAGGTCCCAATGCCTGTGCAAGCGCTCGCCGTACGCGCGTTCGGTGACGAAGGACACGTGATCGAAAACCGCCGCCTCTACAATGAAAAGTATGACGCCGCTGAGGAAATGTTGTCTCCTCTGTTTGGCTCAGTACGCAAAGAAGGTGGTTTCTTCCTCTGGCTGGATGTATCCCGCTGGGGTTCAGGAACACAGATCGCTGAAAAGCTCTGGCGCGAAGTGGGCGTGAAGTCCCTCCCAGGAGCTTACATCGCCTCGGATATGCCGGACGGTTCCAACCCCGGTGATAAATACATCCGCCTCGCCCTCGTTGAATCTTTGGAAGTCAGCAAGGAAGCTTTCCGAAGAATTTTGGACTCTCTGGAGTAATTGAATGCGTCAGGCTGCTGCAATGCAACGACCAAAAGCAAGCTCTGTTTCACTGGCTGATACAGAGAGCCCGATCAAGCGCTTTATCAAAAGCAACATAATCGTCATTGGTGGCGCGGTGATACTCGTCATCGGTCTCTGTGTGGCGGCAGCCCTCGCAACATGGTCAACGGACGACCCAAGCTTGAATCACGCAACCAATGCGGAGATTCATAATGCACTGGGTCAGACTGGAGCCATTGTTGCAGACGTTCTGATGCAGACAATCGGGCTGGCAACAGCTGTCTTTCTAGTGCCCATCTTCATCTGGGGTTGGCGCCTGTCTCTCAAATATACATCTGGTGTCACCCGCAAACGCTTTCTGACATGGCTTGTCGGAACCGTGCTGTTTGCAGGTGGTCTGGCGGCCATTCCAATTCCATCAAGCTGGCCATTGCCAACAGGACTTGGCGGTTTCCTTGGCGACTGGATTTTCTCAGTTCCAACCGCAATCCTGCCAGAGCTCTCAACCGGCATGAGAACCCTGACCGGTGCTGTCGGTCTTGGTCTGCCTTCAATTGTGCTATTAGCTTACGCAGCTGGCCTCATCGGCAAAGACCCAACCCCTGCAGAATTCGCCGAAGACGAAACTGTTGAGGATGAATACACTCCTCACGAAGCGTTGCCGTTTACGGAAGATTCTGAGGAAGACTATGACGGCGAAAACAACCGCTATTATGCAATCATTGGCGCGCTAAGCCACTGGAAGCTCATGGCAACCAGCGCGATCCAGCGCACGGTCTTCAAGCGCAAGCTGGTCACTGAGCAAAATTGGCAAGAAGAAGATTATGCAGCAGCTCCGCATGATCCAAACCAGCCTCAGCAACCTGAATACTACGAAGAAGAACAGCACGATCCGCAGGCAGACCAACAGTGGGAAGAGCACGAAGCTGATGAGGACGAGCCCGCTGAAAAAGGCGGACTGGTTTCCCGTTTAAGACGCAAAGTAGCGGCCAAGCTTATGCCTGTCGAAGACGATGGCCTCAGCGATTACTATCAGCAGGAAGATCAGGCTGAGCGGTCAGATGTGCAGTTTGACCCACAACACGACAACACCCAACATTACGCTGCACAAAACGAGCACTATCCTGAAGAACAGTGGGAGCCAGTTCCTGCAGGCGAACCCGTTTATGATGAACAGGGATATGTGCTCGGACCAGATGAATACCATGAGGGCGAAGACCTTCATCTCGGCCCTCAGCCAGATGCACCGATCGGCATTGCAAGTCCTGATGAGCAAGAACCACCAATGCAGGCGGCGCCTCAACAACAGCCACCACGCCCTGCTCCGGGACGCTCTGTACCGCGCCCGTTTGCTCAGGAAAAAAGATCTACCGCAATTATCAAACAACCACCGTTTGAGTTGCCAAGCATTGAACTGCTCGCTGAGCCTCAAGCCGATGGCAAACAACGCCTGAGCAAAGATGCGCTTGAGCAAAACGCCCGTATTCTGGAAGGCGTGCTGGGTGACTTTGGCGTCCGTGGTGAAATCATCGCAGTTCGCCCGGGACCTGTTGTCACGCTTTACGAACTGGAACCAGCTCCGGGTATCAAATCTTCCCGCGTTATTGGCCTGGCAGACGACATCGCCCGTTCCATGAGCGCGATCTCTGCACGTGTAGCCGTTATTCCGGGCAAAAACGCCATCGGTATCGAGCTGCCAAACGCCAAGCGCGAAACCGTATACCTTCGTGAACTTCTGGATTCTGAGGACTTTGACGCGTCCAAGGCAAAGCTGGCTATGGCACTCGGTAAAACCATTAATGGTGAAGCTGTCATCGCCGACCTTGCCCGCATGCCTCACTTGCTCGTCGCAGGTACCACTGGCTCCGGTAAGTCCGTTTCTGTAAACACCATGATCCTCTCCTTGCTCTACAGGCTCACCCCTGAGCAGTGCAAGATGATCATGATCGATCCAAAGATGCTGGAACTGTCCATTTATGACGGCATCCCGCACCTTCTCACCCCTGTTGTGACCGATCCAAACAAAGCTGTTGTGGCTTTGAAATGGACCGTTCGTGAGATGGAAGATCGCTACAAGAAAATGTCCAAGATGGGCGTGCGCAATATCGACGGGTACAACACCCGCATTGAGCAAGCCATGAAGAAGGGCGAAAGCTTCACCCGAACCGTTCAGACCGGCTTTGACAAAAACACTGGCGAGCCAATCTTCGAAGAAGAAGAACTGCCAATGGAGAAAATGCCGTACATCGTCGTGGTCGTCGATGAGATGGCTGATCTCATGATGGTGGCCGGTAAGGACATCGAGGGCGCAATCCAGCGTCTGGCACAGATGGCCCGTGCAGCTGGTATCCACTTGATCATGGCAACCCAGCGCCCATCCGTGGACGTCATCACCGGTACTATTAAAGCCAACTTCCCAACCCGTATTTCGTTCCAGGTGACGTCTAAGATCGACAGTCGCACAATCCTTGGCGAAATGGGCGCAGAACAGCTGCTTGGTATGGGTGACATGCTTTACATGGCTGCTGGCGGTAGAACCCAACGTGTTCACGGTCCATTCGTCGCTGATGATGAGGTGGAAGACATCGTCTCACACCTCAAAGAGCAAGGAACACCAACTTATCTCTCTGACGTGACTGAAGACGCTGATTCTGAAGGCGGTTACGACGCTCTGACCCAAGGCTCCGGCAACGCAACCAACGACCTGTTCGATCAGGCCGTCGCAATCGTTGCCAGAGACCGCAAAGCATCAACCTCCTACATTCAGCGCCGCCTCTCAATCGGCTACAACCGCGCTGCCTCTCTCATTGAGCGCATGGAGCAGGAAGGCATGATCAGCCCAGCGAACCATGCCGGTAAGCGCGAGATCCTGCTTCCAGAAAACGGCGAACAGTTCTGATACCTCTCTTACAGCAGTCTGCCTATAGCCAATCACGGGGAGACTGCTGTAAAACACTCCCGAAAAGTTGATCAGTCTTTTCGGAGATCTCTAGGCGAATTTATGGAATTTGAGGCATATGCCCCATCTTCGCCTTATGGTAACGATAGCCTTTCAGAATGAGGGTTCACAAATAACCGCAAGCTGGATTTAGAGAAGAGTTAATCAACTCGCCTTACGGTTGTTCTACGAGTTTTGACAGCGGAGTTATATTTATGATTGCATCTCAGGCGATCTCTTTTGGTAGGATTGGCAAAAGCCTCGCAATTGCGGCAGCGCTTTTTATTGTTTCTGTCCCACTGACAGCGGAACACTCCGCCGCTCAAACAGCCCAGCAGGCACAGCCAGTCGCGCTGACCAACGTGCAAGCCATTGACGCCGTTAGCAAGTATTTCAACTCTGTTCGCAACATGCACGGCAAATTCGTGCAGTTTGGCCCAACCGGCGGGCGTGTAGAAGGCCAGTTCTTCATCAGCCGCCCGGGCAAAGTCCGCTTCTACTACAACAAGCCTTCTACACTCGATATCATTGCTGACGGCAGCATGGTTTCAGTGAAGGACCGTAAGTTGCAGACACAGGACATCTGGCCTCTTTCCCAAACACCGCTGCGCTTCCTGCTGGCTGATAAAATCGACCTCAAGACAGACGCCAATGTAACCAACGTGGCTGTTGAACCAGATCTCATCACAATCGCGATCGACGATAAAACCCGTTTCACATCTGGCCGCCTGACGCTGATTTTCGACGCAAGGAACTACAAGCTCAAGCAATGGACTGTACGCGACGCACAGGGTTACGACACGTCTGTTGCAATCTATGACGTGACTGAGAACGGCGCGACCAACCCGGATCTGTTCAAGATTGATTACATCGCGAATTCCCGTCAGCGACGCGGCAACAACTAGAGCCTTAAGCAAAATTCTGATGTATGAAGAGGAGTGCTTCGGCGCTCCTTTTTTATTAGCTTGAGAACTTGAATGCAGTTTATCCCTGTTGCGCCTGACCTGCCGAACCTCCCTCTTGCCCCACGCTTGCTTGCAGAACTGTGTCAGGAGAAAGGCATCAAACTCGCCCTCGACAGCGAGTTCTTCTATTTCGGCTATATCGAAACAGGCGGCGGCAAACGTTTTCCCATCAAGGGCGGTGCTTTCGCACTCAATAGCTATGCAGCTGGAGAAGCTGCACGAGACAAGGATTTCTGCGGTCGCCTGCTACAGGACGCTGGCCTGCCCACCCCAAACTTCAAACTCATTCATTCAGACAAAGCCATCAGGCACCTAAGCACTGCCAACCCACATGTCGCCAAAAGCCTGAATACGCTCACAGGTGCAGGCGAGATCGCTCAGTCACTGGGCTATCCGGTTTTCATAAAACCCAATGAAGGCACCCAGGGCGTTGGCGTTCAGAAGATTTCTGATGAGGCGGAACTCATCTCCCACCTGACAAACGCTTTGCGATCCAACGACCGCATGCTGATACAGGAAGCTGTCTCAGGCCGTGACTACCGCGTGATTGTACTTGATGGAACCATTCTGGCCATCATCGAACGGCGTCCTCTCTCCATCATCGGAGATGGCACCAGCACCATTGCAGAACTATTGGCTGCAAAAGTCAAAACCCTCACCACCCGCAGCGGCGGCTATAAGGTTGAAAACGACGACCCGCGCATCCTCAAAGCCATTCAGGAAGCAGGCTACGATTTGGCAACCACTCTCCATAACGGAGAATTCCTGCAGCTCCTCTCCAACGCCAACCTCTCAACCGGTGGTGAAGCGGTCGACGTCACCGACCTAGCCTCACAACGCTTCAAAGATCTGGCCGTGGAAGCTGCACGTGTATGCGGCTTGCGCTATGCAGGCGTCGATATCCTTTGCGATGACCTCAGCAAAGGCGACGCACCAGCAAACGTCTTGGAACTAAATGCAGGCCCCGGCCTCACCAACTTCTGGCAGGCTTCCCCAAACCATCATCATCGCATTAGAGCGGTCTATCGGGGTGTTTTAGAGGCCATGCTGGAAAGCGCTTAACGGCAGCCCAAAAGCAAAATGGCGGGAAATTCCCGCCACTTCCAACATCAATCAAAGACGTGTCTTACCAAGCGCCGAGCTTGGTCTCTGGCGTGTACTTCTCACCATCAACATGCTTGACCACAGCCTGACCACAAATGGTAAGGCCCTGAGTTGCGTCATAAGTCATGGTTGGAGAGCCCTGCAGTTCCCAACCTTTGTTGAGCGCTTCAGTGACGCGGTGACAAAACTTTGCAGAATCCGGTTCGGTGATGAGGCGGTAAAGGCGCATGTTTATTCCTTTAAATTCTTCTGGTGTGGGCGGGAACCTACCAGCCACACCTATCAGATACCAGAGGTTAAAACGTGCGCAGAGTTCAAATTTACGCGTTCACGTGCCGCTTGATAGCCTCAGCAATCGCAACCGTTTTGCGGCCAATATCTGCATGCAGACGCTCAACCATCTTGCCGTCAACCTGCACGGCGCCTTTGCTCTGGTTTTCTGGCAGCTCAAACTCGGCAATCATCTTCTTCGCCCACTCAACATCCGCCTTACTCGGCGCAAACGCAGTGTTGCAAGGCCCAAGCTGCTTCGGATGAATCAACGTCTTTCCATCCAGCCCCATCTCTGCCCCCTGCTTACATTCTTCTGCAAAGCCCTCAAGGTCAGAGAAGTTGTTGTAAACGCCATCCAGAATATCCGCACCACCAACACGCGCTATCGCCAGGAAGGTCATCAGCCAAGGCATCAAAACAGCACGGCCCGGTAGGATTTGCGCACCGCTCTCCTTGCTCAGATCATTGGTGCCGATGATGAATACGTCCAGACGATTATGCGGGTCCTTGGCAGCCTCAGCAATTTCAGAGGCATTAAGGATCGCACCGGGTGTCTCAAGCATCGCCCAGATGCGAACACTGTCAGTACCCTGCTCTGTCAGATAATCAGCAACGGGCTTGATATCAGCAAGGCTTTCCACCTTCGGCAGAAGCACAGCATCCGGCTTGGCAGCAACAGCCGCTCTCAGATCTTCCTGGCCCCAGGGGGTCTTCATCCCATTGATACGAATAACAAGCTCACGATGCCCGTAACCGCCACCAGCGACAGCCTCACACACCTGGGTGCGTGCCATCTCTTTGGCGTCAGGCGCAACAGCGTCTTCAAGGTCCAACAGCAGCACATCCACATCCAGCCCTTTGGCCTTTTCCAGTGCCCGTGCGTTTGAACCTGGCATGTAAAGCGCACTACGACGCGGTCTGATACTGTGAACTTGCTCTGAGCTAGACATGACACTTCCTGTTGCGTTGCAAAATCAGGCTGAGTTTAGAGACCTCAATCCGCCTTCACTACTCACCATTCGTGCTATTTGCGAGTTTTGAACCGTCAAACACTAGGTCTTTGGCCGCAATAATAGCATCGATGAAAATCAAGCCAGCCTCAGGAATTAGGCATCCCACAAAATTCCAAGCCCTATGAGACTTTCACACCTTGATTTTAAGGGATTTTTGGGGTCACTCTATAACGCAAAATCAAACGAAGGAACGGGAAGAGGTATAATGGCTGATCTTTCTTTTAGAGCCTTAAAACCCGGTGACGCACCAGACTTGGCCCCTCTCATTGCAGAGAATGCGCAAGCTCTTAAGCGCGGTGCTCCACGTCGCCCGGACGAAGTCTTTTCCGAGCGCCTGCTCGAAGACAAGTCCATCGAAATCATTGGTGCATTCGAAGGCGAGACACTGGTTGGCTTTGCCGCTTTCTTTGACATTCCAGACCTGATCTCTGGCCTGCGCATTGGCCAGCTGGATGATATCTACGTCGTGCAGAACCACCGCCATACCGGCATCGGTCGCACTCTTGTGGAAGAAATCTCCAGGATCGGTAAAGAACGTGACTGGCTTCACGTCCGCTGGCTGGTGCCAAACAAAAACAAGGTCGACAACAGCCTCTTTGAAAATCTGGCAGAACCAGACGACAAAGACAGCTTTATCGTCCCGATTGACCGTCTGGCTCTCGCATAAACCAAAAGCGGCTCTTACGAGCCGCTTTCTTTTATGATCAACTGAGGCACAGGCCCCAGATCAAAGAACGCGATACGAGCACGCCCATTCTCTATGGTCACTGGGATCTTGAGCGTCGGCACGCCATTTACCGCACTTCCCTGCCCAATACTCATCGCAGTCTTTTGCAGCGATTCAAGCATCTTGGAGCCTTGTGGGAACAATGGTCGCAACACATCCTCCAGCTGATGAATACCAGTGATCACCAGTGGCAGCGTTCCATTCAAACGCCCCTGACGGTCAATCACCAGATCACCACCCGTGTTGACGGAAAACTCGCCGCTTTTCAGCTGCAAGCTGGAGAGGTTGACCTTTAATTCTTCATCAACCATCAAATCAGCAATATTGCGAACTTTGCCGTCCAGAAGCTTTGAACCCTCCGGCAACTGAATAACAAGGCTGATATCCAGCGGCACATCATCAGACACTTTACCTGCTGTCAGGCCATTGACCTGCACAGCCAGATCAAGCGCGTCCTCATTGCCTTCAACGCGGCGCATATGCGCTTCTGTCCGCTCAGCATTCAGCTCAACAGACTGCTCGCCAATGGTGTAAGTCAGCTTCGGCTCTTTAAAGACGGCGTCAATTTTAGCAGGCTTACTGTTTTCAGCCACCACGCTCGCCTGAGCCGTTTTCCAATGCGCAGAGTATGCAGGCCCCTGCTGGCCAAAGTTTGCCTCGGCGGGGCCAGTCGCCTCAAAGATCACATGGGTCGGGTTATAAGCCAGCGCTACACCGCGTAACTCATTGATAAAGTACCACTCTCCGTTCTTGTCCATGCGGAACGGGGTACAGGTCAGTTCAAATCGGAACGGGTAACCGCCAAGTTGCTGGTCACCACATTCAAGACTTCCGCCGTCTGCTTCAGCAACCTTCACACCGTTGCGAATAACGTCAGAAACAATACCGCGCCCAACTGCCCAATAGGCGGACCACCCGCCAATAATCAAGGCGACAAGGATCGCCAAAACGAAATACGCCGACTTTCTTGGAGGCCGGGATACTTTTGGTTCAGTCATCTACTCTCCGTTACCCTCACACAGTGCTGTGAGTTGCATGCTGATTACGAGCCTGATAGGCGTGTCACTCAAAGAATTCTACGAGAAAATAGTTATGCGAGATTTATGGATATTTGGCTACGGCTCACTAATTTGGCGCCCTGGCTTTACTTTCGAGCAAGCAGTCCCCGCAATCTTGCATGGCGTTCATAGATCTCTCTGTGTGTATTCATGGGTTCATCGCGGGACTCAAGACAACCCTGGACTGGTATTTGGGCTGGATAAAGGCGGTGCTTGCATCGGCATGGCATTCAGGGTCTCACCAGAAAACTGGCAGCACACACTTGGGTATCTCCGCGAGCGTGAACAGCAAACCATGGTGTATCTGGAAACACACCGCCGTGTCCGTTTGCTGGACGAGGAAGGCACCAAAGTTCGTGCAGTCACATTCGTTGCAGACCAGAAACACGAGCAATATGCAGGTGCGTTACCGCTAAAAGACCAATTGCAGATTGTAAAGGGGGCTGTGGGTCAGTCTGGCGCAAATCCGGAGTATGTACTCAACACTCACGCGCATATGAAGGAAATGGGTATTAAAGACCAGAACGTAGAATGGCTGGCACGACAACTCTCGATATAGCTTCAGGTTTCGACTACTCGTCTTCCTGCTTGATATAAGAAAAGATCCCCGTACGCAGATCATTGTGAGCGCGATCCCTCTCCGCGCTGTCTTCTGCCAGAAGATGTACGTATGCACCCTGCGAAGGTTTCAGCGCAGGCATTGGGGTCTTTTCATTCGACATACCCAAAAACCCGAGCCAGACAACGGCTTCGCTCTTCTTGTCTGTGATCAGAACAAGGTTCTCCGCATAGTCAGAAACCTCTTCCGGAGAGATCCGGGTAAAGAGGTAACGATGCCCGGATGCACCAGACCAGTATTTAAACTGGCTGCCAGCACCTAGCTCCTCTGACACGCGTGGAGACCTGCCACTTGGCAAGCGATCATCAAACAATGAGTACTGCAACGCACTCTCCTGATTTCTCCTGCTATTTCCCATAGTACTTTATAGAACAAACTGCGAACATGTTACAAGTTAAGCCAGAGCATTGTCAAAAAAAGAAGCCGCCTTTAAGGCAAAGGCGGCCTTCTTCCTTTGAAACATCTGATTTCCACGCAAAATCTTTATTTTTTCTTATATTCTGCCTGCCGTACACGGGCTTCTTTGATGATAACGTTATCCGGCGTATCTTTTTCGGCTTCATCCAGCAAACGGTCGGAGGCAGTCTCGATCCGTTCCTGCAACAACTTGAAGAACTCTTCCGGTGGCAAGCCCGGCTGAATAGGCTCAAGGATCTCTGCTTTGATCGTGCCAGGGAAACGGAAGAACCGGCGACGCGGCCAATAAACACCTGAGTTAAGAGCAATCGGAACAATCGGACAGTTCAGCGTCTTATAAAGGTGCACTATACCATATTTGTATTGTGGCTCAGCACCAGCAGGACGGCGTGTTCCTTCAGGGTAGATGATGATATTGCGGTTTTCCGCAATCGCCTCAGCGGCCCGTCTACCCATGGCAGCAAGGGCCTTACCCTTTTTACCACGATCAACAGGGATCTGGCGGAACTTCATCAGATACCATCCGAAGAACGGCACCCAGCGCAGCTCACGCTTCAAAATAAACGTTGGCTGGCGATAATACTCAGCAAGCGCAAATGTTTCCCATGCAGACTGGTGCTTGGAAACAATGACACAGCCGGTATCTGGCAGGTTTTCGATGCCTGTGATCTCAGATTTTACACCACCAACCCAACGCAACAGAAACTTCTCTACACGGCCCCAGAATGGCAGCAGCCACCAGCAATACCGGACAGGAAGCACAAACAAAAACATACATGCGATCATAATGATCAGGGTGCTGATGTAAAAAAGCACGTTAAAAAGAACGGAACGCAGGACGAGCATAGGACCTTCACAACCATTTCCACCTGACACTATGCCAAGGTGAATTCAGATTTCATCTTACGAAATTAAGAGGAGTGTTTTACAGGGAATACAGCGTCCAGCCCAACTCGCAGCCGAACGAGGATATACTTCACATATTCGCGTAGGAGAAGCTTTGTTATCGAAGAACTTTCATACCAATGCTCTAAATCCAGCTCTTTATGGTAGACAGGACTTGGGTAAAGCTCAGCATCCGGCAGCCGAACTTGCAATTCGGCCAATGCTCTAGGCATGTGATAGGCACTGGTAACGACCAACAGTGAGCTGAACTGATTTTTTCGCACCCAGTTGGCAGTTTCCTCAGCATTCCCGATGGTATTGAGCGCTTTTCGGTCCAGATCAACGCAGCAATCAAACAACCACATGCGTTTGGAATTAAGCCGCGCAATCTGCTTTGCACTGGTTGATGGATGAACGCCTGAGATCAAAAGACGCTTCGCGCTTCCCACTTCCAGAAGATCCAGACTTTGCGAAATCCGGTCTCGACCACCCGTCAAAACAACAATGCCATCAGCATGTTTGGGTACAACGGCCTGCACAGAGGGCTGCAAAACTTCCACAAACCACAAGAAGCCAGCAGCAAAAACGACAGAGCAAATCAGAAACAACAAAAAGAAAAAACGGACACTGCGCCGGACAAACGACTTCCGGCCAGGGCGTTTATCAACGCTGGCTGGTACCGGCTCTTGCTCACCGGTTGCTTTAAATTTAGCCGCTGTGTCGCGCGTATTCAAAGAATGCTCCATGATGTCGCTACAATGCTTATAGCCACAAACCTGAACGAATATTTTCCTGACTACATATCAGAACTGGCGAAAATGGAAAGAAAACGACACTTAATCCATATTTGCCAAATGTCTGTGGACAGCCAGACGAGACGTCAGGGCGGTCAAGACCGCAACAAGCACCACAACAGCAACAATTCCAACGTACCCAATCGCACTCACCTGCACCGCCCCAAACAGGGCCTGCACCTGATTACCACTAACGGAAGTGATGTCCGAGCTGCCAAAGAAGCCCATAACCAGAAAGCTCAGTGCGGCAATCGTACCGCCAATGACCCCGCCTTTAAGCCCTAACACCAGGAAGTGACGTTGAAACTCCGAGGCAATAAAGCTGACCTCCGCGCCAACAAAGTGCAGCACCTCAACCACATCCTTGTTACCGGACATAGCAGCCTGCGTCGCAAAAATGACGGAGAGCACCATGGAAAACAGAACGAGCACCAGAATACCAAAACCCACAAGCACAGCTGTGTTCGCCATAGCTGAAAGCTGACGGTTCCAGACACGGTGATCATCCACCGACGCTGCACGAATATCCTGCTCAATCTGAGCCTTCATATCTGCCAGATTAAGCAGCTCAGGATCATCTATCTCCACCAGAACAAGACGCGGAACCGGAAGCTCTTCCAGTTCAAGCCCCTCCCCAAGCCAGGGCTGAAGCAATCCCTTGGTTTCTTCATCAGAAAGAGCGCGCGCGTCTCCAACACCGGGAAACTCGCGAACAAGAGCCAGCGTGCGATCAATCTCCTGCAGCATGTTCACGCCATCCGCAGGACGGATCTGCACAGTGACCTCACGCACCAGATCATTGGTCCAGTCATTCGCCGCATCATTGACGATGGCCACAAATCCAACGGTCAGGCAGGCCAGAAAGCTCATGATCGCCACAACAAGCATCAGGGCCTGACCGGAGATCGCCTGCGGTGGAACAATCGGGGCAGGTCTTTCTTTGAGCTTAAACCGTAACCCGGAAGGTTTCGCACCCGCCGCTTTTTTGACCGGACGACCACCCTTGCCTTTTGGCGGTCCTTTCCGCGGCTTGCCAGGCCTTTTTTGCCCAGCTGGCACACGTTTTGGCCCGGACTTTGGGCCAGACATTGGCGGTTCTCTTCTTTGCTGAGTATCAGTCATGAACAGCCAACCGCCCGTCGTTGAGGATAAGATGCCGAGCTTCCACCTGCTCCAGCAAATGGAAATCGTGGGTTGCGATCACCACGGAAGTGCCAAGCCGGTTCAACTCAATGAACAAACGCAGCAAACGGCGGGCAAGCGGCGGGTCCACGTTACCTGTCGGCTCATCCGCAAGCAAAACTTCAGGCCGCGTGATCAACGCCCGCGCAATAGCAGCACGCTGCTTTTCACCACCGGAAAGAACAGGCGGCAGCACATGCATACGGTCACCAAGTCCCACCCATTTCAGCAAATCAATCACATCAGGACGGTATTCTGCCTCGGATTTCCCCGCAACACGGTGTGGCAAGGCCACATTCTCGTAGGTGGTCAGGTGATCCAGCAACCGGAAATCCTGAAACACCACACCAATCCGGCGGCGCATAGATGGCAGCTCAGCCTTTGCGATCTTAGTGGTGTCTTTGCCAAAAACAGAAATCAACCCGCGAGTGGGGCGCATAGAAAGGAATAACAGGCGCAGCAAACTGGTTTTGCCCGCACCTGAAGGACCAGTGAGAAACTGAAAAGATTGCGGCTCAATGGAAAAGGTCAAATCCCGAAGTACTTCAGTGCCCATGCCATACCGAAGTCCCACATTCTCAAAGCGTATCACCGAAAATTCCCCTAGCAGACGTTAGGTTTCGCCTTATCAGAAAAATGAGGCCAAACTCGTGCAAATCACTCTAAAAAATAATTTTCTCGCGTTCAATTTTTGACTGAACTTACCCCTGCAAATTTATGCGAGCCTGTTCCTTTGGATATCCCTCGAATAAATTAACACTTCATTAAGGATATAGAGGTCCTCATACTTCAGATAGTATAAATTCTAGTCACTCAACCTGACGTGAAGCACCTGTATTTAGGCTAGTCAAAGCCTACGCAGTTGAGTACTTGTGAGTATATTGCATATTTGGTGGCTCTGAGACGTGTTCCCGACAGCCTCCTTCGGCTCTCGAAGACGAATACGCTAGAAAATGAAGGATTTAAGCGGCTTGTCCATTCCTTTTAAAGGCCAACCGCTTTTGGACCACGCTCGATGAAAATTATCTGCCCTCAATGTA
Source organism: Pseudovibrio sp. W64 (assembly GCF_001623145.1). Classification (NCBI taxonomy): domain Bacteria; kingdom Pseudomonadati; phylum Pseudomonadota; class Alphaproteobacteria; order Hyphomicrobiales; family Stappiaceae; genus Pseudovibrio; species Pseudovibrio sp. W64. Next base: position 314,636 of record NZ_LMCI01000008.1, read on the forward strand.
ATACTGCCTACGAGATCCCAACGGACAAAATTGGAGAGACTGGCCGCAAAGTAAAATGCGCCAGCTGCAATCATATCTGGCAGGTTACACCAGAGGTAGAGGACGATTGGGCTGCTGCACTCGATGCTGAGCCCGAAGTACACAACAATTCAACACCCGATGATGACCGCAAAGAGCCCTCATTCTCCGAAAGCTTAGATGAAAGCGATTGGGCTGGTCTCGGCGATAAAGCAGATCGTCACGAAGCATTTTCAGAAGACGACCTTGTAGGAAAACCCAAGGAAGAACCTTCAGATTCAAGCGGTTCTATGGGCAAGGACACCGGCACTCAGTCCAGTGACAAGGCCGGCAACTCCTATGAGGCATCAGAAGAACCAACGGGTTCTGAAGAGGATAAACCCGACGATAAAAAGAAATCTGAAGGCGCCTCTCAAAAGTCCAACCGAAGATCTAGAAAAAAAACCAAGTCATCCCGCAAATCAGGTGTTATAAGCGCGAAAGGCCTGCTGGGCGCAAGTCTTCTTGCTGCTTCACTCGCACTCTGTTTTTCAGCTGTGCACTACCGTGAATCAATCGTAAGAACCTTCCCCGATTTGGCTGGTCTTTACCAGTTGGCTGGTATGACCGTAAATCTGCGTGGTCTTGTGTTTAAGGATCTGAGAACATTCCGTGAGGTGGACGACGGTTCCGTCGTGCTTGTTGTGGAAGGTTCTGTAGAAAATATTACAAGAAGCGAGACGTATATTCCGGCGATTAAGCTGGCGTTGCGCTCACTGGACACGCAAGAGATACACTCCTGGATTGTTGAGCCAAGAGAAGACTGGCTTGCACCAGGTGATAAAACCCGGTTCAGAGCTCGGCTAAACAATCCGCCAGAGCGAGCCGCCGACATTCAATTGCGCTTTGTTGAGCGCCAAAAGAAAAGAGCGAGCATTAGATGACCGGTAACCCGGAAATCCGCGTGCTGTTTGATGAAGAAGCAATCGCGGCACGCGTAAAAGCCGTCGCAGAAGCTATCTCACAGGACAAGCCTCACAATCTCCTCGTAGTAGCGGTCTTGAAAGGAAGCTTCATTTTTGCAGCTGACCTTGCCCGTGCTTTGCACAGAGCAGGTTCCGTTCCGGAAATGGAATTTTTACACCTTTCAAGTTATGGAAGTGGAACGGTGTCGTCAGGAGAGGTAAAAGTCCTCCGCGATATCGAAAGCGACGTGACCGGAAGAGACGTCATCTTGGTCGATGATATTCTTGAATCCGGCCGCACTCTGAAGTTTGCACGCGACATGATCGCCGAACGTGGAGCCAAGTCTGTCCGGATTGCTGCACTCCTGGACAAACCGAACCACAGAAAAGCCGATGTTAAATCGGATTATACGGGCTTTGATTGTCCGGATAAATTCGTCGTCGGCTACGGCATGGACATGGGGCATGCATGGAGACAGTTGCCATTCATCGGCTACGTGCCGCAGGAAGGTGACGACTAACTAGGGGGGCTATAATGGCTCACATACTTCTGACGGAAGACGATGATGCGGTCCGCGCCTTTGTAAAACGTGCATTGGAGCTGGACGGGCACAAAGTGACCGCCGTAGAAGATGGCGCCGAAGCCGCTCTTGTACTGCTGCAACAGCAGGGCAGGTTTGACCTTCTGCTCTCCGACATCAGAATGCCGGAGATGGATGGTATCGAACTTGCGATGCAAAGTAGCGCTCGCTATCCGGGCCTGCCAATCCTTTTGATGACCGGTTACGCAGACCAGCGTGAACGCTCTGAAGAAGTCGGTAAATGCGTGAAGGACGTTCTGACAAAACCATTTTCACTGGTGGAAGTCAGAAAAGCCGTCACCACTGCCTTGGCAGAAGAAGAAGAAGGCTCTCAGCAAACCGCGTTTGCTTAAAGCCCTTCCCCAATAAAGTTTCAAGAAACGCGATCCCTCTTCCGAGCGGTCGCGTTTTGTTTTTTCAGTCTCAAGCGCCAAACCTAAATTCAACACGCTGTACAAAATCAGGGTTTCCTGATTTTCTACGCGCATATTTCATTGTTGGTTTTGAGTGAGCTTTCCCATGGAACAAGAGACTTCTGCCCTTCAACAAGCAATGATGCGTTTGGAAGATCCGGCAGCGCCCCTTCCTCCTGTAGCAAAGTACTATGCAGCCAGCCGAATATATTCAGCGGTAGAAAGCTGTTTCGCACATTGGGAAAACATCCCGGAAACCAGCAACGCAGATCTCTACTTTCGCTATCTAGGTGCATTGGAAGACGTCGAAGATCGCCGTGGCTTCCTGCTCGCAACGCAGAGCTATCTGGCTCGCCTTGAGAACGCGCATACCCACTTCATTGATTTCACGCTCTTGCAAAACTCAGGTTTCGGGTTCTGGGCACGCCCCCTACCCGTATCAGCCTCAAAGCGCGCATGGACTGTTTGTGGCTCAACCCGCACAGACATCAAAACCGGAGACATCATAGAGCAGGTCAACAACCTTCCTGCTAATGAGTTCTTTGCAGGGTACACAAAGCTTGTCAGCGCCTCAAAGCCAGAAGCGGCAGAACGCAACCTGCTGCTATTCAATAGCTTTCTTTTGCCAAACCAACTCAACATCACACTTCACGACGGGCAAAGCCTGCAGATCACCCGCGCAGGACACAAGCATCCGCTTTCATATCTCAAAGCATTTGAACTCGACACGTCGGGAAAGCATCCACGCCTGATCATCCGCAGCTTCTCAAAACCAGAGTACGAGGAACAAGCTCTCGCCTTCCTAAGCCAGATCGACAATCAGTCCCCACTCATCCTTGACTTACGTGGCAATGGCGGCGGCAACACACCCATGAAGCTCATGAAAAATCTCTGCCTGGAGCCGATCGCAATCTGGATGGAACGAACACCTCAGATCACCGGACTGGAGAAGGCTGAACAAGGCGTGGCTGCATGGCAAAACGGAGAACTCTCCGCACATCACACCCAGCCCAACGCTGAAACAACGCCCATGCATCTCCTCACAGACGGCGAGACCTTCCCAGCCAGTGCCACACCGTTTCGAGGAAAGCTGATTGTTCTGATTGATGTTGGCAGCGGCTCAGCAACCGAAGATCTCTTGATACCTCTAAAACATTCCGGACGCGCAACAATCGTTGGAGAAGCGTCCGCGGGCTCAACCGGACAACCCTATTTTGAGGCACCTCTGCCCGAAACACAGCTTACAATCTCGGCAAAGCGTACTGATTTTCCAGATGGGATAAGGTTCGAAGGAGTTGGGATACATCCGGATTATCCAGTTATGCCAACACCAGAAGACATCCGCCAAGGCAACGACCCTGCCCTCACACTTGCACAGCAACTACTCAGACAAGCCGTGACCAGCTAAGCCAATCTCTAACGTCCTCGTCCAGCTCCAGCTTACCAGCCGATGCTTGCGGACCTTTAATCAGTCGCCTTATCAGACGGGCGCTTCTCATAAAATTCCAGCGTGTGCAGGCTCATATCAGCATATTCAAAAAGCATGTTGCGGGAGAACCCACGCCGGATCAGGACATAAAGCCCCTCAAGGATCATCACATAGAAGATCAGAAGCTTCTCAATATCATCAGGGTCTTTAAGTTCACTCTTCAGATCCATGAATTTCAGGCGGAAATGCTTCACACCCTCCTGATAATACATCGCAAACTTCGCCAGCAGCTCCTCGTCAAACAACGCCATATTGTCGAGCACACAAAACTTATCACCGTGCTTGCTTTCACGATGACCGACACAGATATCGATGAACTCATATAGCACCGCTTCGATAGCCGAATGCAGATTAGAGTGCAGCGAAATCGTGCTTTTCAGTTCTGCAAAAATGCTGTTGAGCCACCACAGCAAAACCGCAGCGCAGAAGTCCTGCTTAGTCGTGAAGTGTTCTTCCACATACGCCCGATGTGGTCCACAGGCCTCATAGAAGTCTTCCATGGAACAGGCTTGCAGCCCTTTAAGCACAAACACCCTGATGCAGTCATCCATCACCTCTTCGATGATGTGTGACAGAACTTCAGGTTTGTTTGGATCTGTCTGGCTCATGGCGAAAGTATAGGAGCTAAAGCGGGCACGACAATGAAGGAGCCGCCAAATGGCAAAGAAAACTGGAAGGACCGACATCGCGATCAATCTAGTTTTCTAACTCTTCATTAAAGCATCCTGAAACCGCTGATCAGTAGCGCTTCATCAACCGTTCCAGATACTCCAGCTCAAGCTGCGGACGATCGGGATCGGAAAGCCGGCGACGCAGCTCTTCTAGAATACGCCGCGCCCGCTGAACCTCAATCTCATCAGGCACTTTCACCTGACTGCCAAATTCCGGTCCCTCAACACGGCGCATCCGGCCAAGCGGGTCCTCGTTCAACGGAGAGTTGGTTGCTTGCCCTTGTCCACCGGCTTGACCAGCCAGTTGCTCTGCAAGCTGCTGAGCGCCTTTGCGCAAGGATTCCAGGGCCTGACTCTGTTCAGACACAGCCTCATCCGCCTGTTGCGCACCAAGCGCGTCACCAGCATCCTCCATGGAGTTACCAGCACTATCCAGATCCTTGCTCGGCTTGGCGCCGTTGTTTGCCATGCTGTCGAGCAACTTCTGCAGGTCGTCAGAGAGATTGCGCTGCTGCTTCTGCAACTCGCGGAAGGCCTGCTGCGCCTCCTCATTGCTCATCTCACCACCCTGACCACGCTTATCCTGCTGGTCATTGCGCTGGCCGGGACGGCGCTGCTGGCTGTCCGGATCAAACTGGTGCGTTTCATCCATCAGGTTGCGCTGCTTCTGGATCATCTCGCCAAGGTCTTCCAGGGCCTGCAACATCTCTTGTTGCTGCTGGCTTGGCGCTTGCTGTTGCTGTTGCGCGTTCTGCATGTTCTCCAGCATCTGCTGCATCTGCGCCAACAGCTCACGCGCCGCTTCCAAAGAACCGGTTTTCGCCAACTCTTCCATGCGGCGCAGCATGTCATCCAGATCCCGTGGCGTGATCTGCTGAGAGTTCTCATCCATCGGCATCTGGCCAAGTTGCTGAGGGTTCTCGCGCATCTGCTGGGCCATGGATTTCAGATAATCATCCAGTGCCTTGCGCAGATCGCTCATCAACTCAGCAATCTCCTGCTCCGAAGCCCCCTGCTCCAATGCCCTCCGCAAAGCCTCCTGCGCCTCACGCAAAGCCCGCTCGGCAGCAGATAAACCACCATCCTCAATCGTCAGCGCCACGTTCCACAGCACGTCCAGCATGTCTGTCAGCTGCTCATCCGTATTGGCTGCCACCAACTCGGCATAAGCAAAGCGCAACGGCAGATAAGACCCTGCATCATCGATGAACCGCTCCGGCGCAATCATCAGCATATCCAGCGCATCCACCACCTGCGGATAGCTCTCAACGTTCATTGCGAGATTACGGCGCTGCTCAACAACAGCCCGCGCCAAAGGTTTATTAAAGCGGCGCTCCGGAAGCTTGATATAGACGGGTTGCGAGCGCCCCTCTTGCTCAGCCTCATCACGAGCCACAAGAACAAGAGCCACCTCAGAACCTGCCCATGGATGGGCCGTCAAATCCTGAAAGGTCTGCCCGACAGCCATTTTGGAATCTTTGGGCGGCAAGCTCAGGTTAAACCGTGGCGCCTCCACCAGAGATCGGCCTTGTTTATCCTCATCCCCGCGCTGAACCTGCTCCATAATAGCCTCAGCAGAAACCACACGGTAATCATCCTGCACCAGATAAGTCAGCTTGAGACTGCCGGAAAGCTGCTCTTCCGGATCATCAAACAAACGAATGCGGGGCGGCAGATCAGGACGAATAGCAATCTTCCAGGAATATTTCGGAGAGTCATTTTGAAGAATTTGCAAGCGTCCGCTTGAGTTCAACGGAAAGCGCCATTCGGTGGTTTTCAGCTCTCCAGAGCTTTCACCAGCTCCCGGCTGAACACGTTCCGGTTCCAAAACTTCTTGTCCACGGCGCGAGAAATAAACAACGGAGAACTCGCCTGTGCCCTGCGCCCGCACCAACACCTCACTGCCACTGGCAATCGAGAGCGCATCTCGAGAATCCCGCAGTTGATTGGCATCCCCGCTGAGGAAAACAGGAGCCTCACCCGTGTAAGCTGGCGGAGTAACCCACGCATCAATGCGAGCAGGTAAAACACTTCCCACACCCTGAGACTGGAATGGTGCCAAAAGGCTGGACCACCGGTTAGCATCCGAAACGGAATACCCCACCACAAGCAACATAACGGCGAAAACACGCAGGGCATAGGGATCTTTGGCAAACCCACGCGGATTAACCCCGCCAACACGCAGGTTTTTAAGCCGCTCTCGCAACCGCTTTTGGTGGGCAGACCAAAGCGCAAGCGCCTCTTCGTCATCCATCCCGGTCGCCTGCTCATCCTTATAGGAGAGCAAAGGTCGGTGCGGCAGATCACTGGCAAGCTCAACCTTGCGCAGCCCCTCCGCTTCATCGGGAAGCTTCAGACGTAAAAGCGGGTAACAACTCCAAATGAAAACAGCGAGAAACAGGATTGATCCCACCGCAGAGCCATAGAACCCAAGCAGCTGCCACAGCCCTAAAAAACTAACGGCAACATACAGGCAAGCCACGATAAGCGGCACCTGAATGGCAGGCCAAAACCGCTCCCAAAACAAATAAAGCTGCGCTTTAAAAGCCAGCCTTTTCAATCGATAGGATAATCTTTGAGAAAACAGGTACTGCCACAGGCCAAATAGCCCGGCCCCTTCGCCATAACGCGTCTTATGCTCTCGCAATTCACTTGCAGAAGCTATGGCATTCTTTAGGTTTTTATTGCCGCCATTCTCATTCTGATGGGTCACAAAGGCCTCGCTAATCGCCGCCTACTTTTTCTTTTGAGCATACGGCGATTAACGTAGATCAGCAATCTGGCAAACCTAAGGGGCTTTCAAACAGAGTTAAGCCTTTTCAACCCAGTTCGGCACAACGTCTTGATTTAGTAACTCATCGTAGCTCGGGCGCTGACGGATGATCGCAAACTTGTCGCCATCAACCAGAACTTCAGGCACCAGAAGACGCGTGTTGTAGGTGCCGGATTGGGTCGCACCATAAGCACCTGCAGAGTAGACAGCCAGCAGGTCGCCTTCCTCAAACTTCGGCAACTCCCGGTTACGAGCAATGTAGTCACCGGTTTCACAAACTGGCCCAACAACATCCGCCAGCATCTGCTCACCGTTCTGACGCTCTTCGCTCACCGCACCAATGTCATGGTGGGCTTCATAAAGAGTTGGGCGGATCAGATCGTTCATCGCAGCATCCACGATGACGAAGTTCTTCGCTTCACCTTCTTTACGGTAGATCGTTTCGGTAACGAGAATACCTGCATTACCAGCAATCAAGCGGCCCGGTTCGGTAATCAGCGTCACGCCAAGGCGCTCAATGTGTTTACGAACAACCTTCGCATATTCAGTAGGCAGAGGCGCTTCAATTCCGCTTCCGTAAGGAATGCCAAGACCACCACCTACATCAAGGTGGTCAATCTCAATGCCATCTTCCTTCAGCAGGCCAATCAGCACACCAAGGCGTTCCAAAGCATCATCAAAAGGCCCAAGCTCGGTAATCTGAGAGCCGATATGCATGTCCATACCGGTCACTTTCAGGCCCGGCAGCTGCGCAGCTTCATTGTAAACTGCGCGTGCACGGTCCCAGGCAATACCAAACTTGTTCGCAGCCAAGCCGGTAGAGATCTTAGCGTGGGTCTTTGCATCCACATCCGGGTTGATGCGCAGAGAAATCGGCGCAGTCTTACCCATCTCGGAAGCAACAGCAGAAAGCCGCTTCAGCTCAGGCTCGGATTCCACATTGAAGCACAGGATGCCGGCATTCAGAGCAAAGCGCATTTCCTGACGGGTTTTACCAACGCCGGAAAACACAATCTTGTTTGCAGGAATGCCCGCTTTCAGCGCACGACGCAGCTCCCCTTCAGAAACAACATCCGCACCAGCGCCAAGTTTGGCCAACACCGTCAAAATAGCGATGTTGGAGTTCGCCTTCATTGCATAACAGGTCAGATGATCTATTCCATCAAACGCACCATCAAAAACCTTGAAGTGACGTTCAAATGTCGCGCGGGAATAGCAGTAAAATGGTGTTCCAACTTCCGCTGCAATTTCGCTCAACGCAACATCTTCAGCGTGAAGCACGCCATCCTTAAACTCAAAGTAATGCAATGTAGGTCCTCTACGCTGGCTCTACCGCGGTGGGCTTAGCGAACCAGTCTAAAAATTGAAGTCGGGATCATCCTCATCCGCACCAATCAACGGATCCAGAAACAGACTTTCGTCCTTATCTCCAGGGATCTCTGGTACAGGAGCATCGTTCAGGGGTGGCGGTGCACCATCTGCAGTCGCCCGAGCTTGGCTTGGCGTTTCCAAACTGCCTTTACGCCCACAAGCGGAAACACTCAGACCGAGTGCAACAATTGTGAGGCCAATCAAAAGCTTGGAACTACGGCTTTTTGTAATGTCTTTCATGCCTTGCGAGCTCATGTTTTCTCTGCTCCAATCTGGATGATCTTACCAAACCAGAAATTCGACCTAAGGACTGACTCGGGCGAACCCGAGCCTACTCTCAGTTTTATTTCTGCACCGTAACAACGATGACTGCAAGATCATCCGAAGAACAGACTTACTTTTCCGTCTTCTGCTCACGCTCAAGCTGCTTAAGCCAACGGCGAGATTGCTTACGCACATTCACCGGGCTTGTGCCACCATAAGAGACACGGCTGCGAACAGATTTATCAACGGAAAGAACGCTGTAGACATCATCCGTGATCTTCGGTTCAACGCTCTGCATCTCTTCCAATGTCAGGCGATGCAGGTCTACACCTTTATCGACAGCCATCTTAACAAGTGCACCAGTCACATGGTGAGCATCACGGAATGGCATGCCAACTACACGCACACACCAGTCAGCCAGATCAGTCGCGGTAGAATAGCCGGAACCGGCAGCTTTCTTCAGCGTTTTCACATTCGGCTCAAGGTCACGCATCATGCCAGTCATGGCTGCCAGAGCCAGAGACAGGTTCGGCAGAGCGTCAAACGCCTGCTCTTTGTCTTCCTGCATGTCCTTGGAGTAGGTCAGCGGCAAACCCTTCATCATCACGAGAAGAGAGTTCAACGCGCCATAAATACGGCCAGTCTTCGCACGGATCAGCTCAGCTGCATCCGGGTTCTTCTTCTGCGGCATGATGGAAGAACCGGTCGAAAACTTGTCGGAAAGCTTGATGAAACCAAACTGAGCAGAACACCAGATCACAATCTCTTCTGCCAGACGAGACAAGTGCATCGCACAGATAGATGCATCCGCTAGCGCTTCAATGGCAAAGTCACGGTCAGAAACACCATCAAGAGAGTTTGCAGTCGGACGATCAAAGCCCAGAGAAGCCGCAGTCATCTCACGGTCAATCGGGAAAGACGTACCAGCAAGCGCAGCACAGCCAAGTGGGCTCTCATTCATACGCGCACGCGCATCTTGCAGACGGGAGCGGTCACGAGAGAACATCTCGACATAAGCCATCAGGTGGTGGCCGAAAGTCACCGGCTGCGCGGACTGCAAGTGTGTAAAGCCCGGCATCACAACTGCTGCATGCTCTTCTGCTTTTTCAGCAAGAGCCTGCATCAGGTCGGTCACTTGTGCCTCAAGATCGTCCAAAGAGTCGCGTACCCAAAGACGGAAATCTGTGGCAACCTGGTCGTTACGTGAACGAGCTGTGTGAAGACGGCCAGCGGTCGGGCCAATCAATTCAGCCAGACGCGCTTCGATATTCATGTGAATGTCTTCAAGCGCACGAGAGAAGGTAAAGGTGCCCTCTTCGATCTCTGACAGAATTGTGTCTAGACCCTGAGCTATCTTTTCGGCATCTTCTGCGCTAACGATGCCCTGTGCAGCCAACATGCTAACATGAGCCTTGGACCCGGCTATGTCTTGTTGAAAGAGCTTGCGATCAAAATCAATGGAAGCATTGATCTCTTCCATGATTGCATCTGGCCCTTCCGCAAAACGGCCCCCCCACATGCGGTTGCTCATGTCTAGCCTCATTATGATTTGGGTTTAATATGAAGAAACTGACAGTTACCGGAAAGTTCGGCCTCGGAAAAGGGCTTATTGCAGCATTAGCTGGATTTGTCGTCGTAGGCGGAGCTGTATGGGCGCTTAATCAGCAAAAAAGTGAGGATCCACAAGCCCTCGCCTGCTCTTCTTCAATGAATACCGCAAAAAATCTCAAGGGTTTGACCACAGGCGAAGTGGCCGCTTTCCTACCTGCCGAGAAGCCTTTGAATCTCTCACAGCTGAAATTCAACGATGCTGACGGCAACTTCATCACCATGGCAGACCTGAAAGGCACCAAACTGCTCAACCTTTGGGCCACATGGTGCGCTCCGTGCCGCAAAGAAATGCCGCATCTGGACAAACTGCAGCGTGAAGCCGGCAGCGCAGAATTCAACGTCATCGCCGTTAACATGGACCGTGGTGAAAACAATCCAAAGCCGCTGAAGTTCCTGAGCGATATCGGCGTGAAGGATCTGGCGTACTTCTCAGACCACACCATGGACACCTTCAACAACCTGCGCACCAAAGGCAAAGCCCCCGGCCTGCCAAGCACAATCATGATCGGTGAAGACGGCTGCGAAATCGGCACCATGTTCGGCCCCGCCGACTGGGCAGCCCCGGAAGCCTTTGCATTGGTCAACGCCGCGCTGGCTGGGCAGAAAAAGGTTCAGTGAATTGAAATTCACGTAGCGGCTACTTAGATACATCTCAAAATCCATTTATCAATTTGAGATATTTATTATGCGCTACGCTGGAAATGTAATCTGGTTTGTCCTTGGAGGCTGGTACCTGGCCCTGATGTGGCTTGTGTACGGCCTCCTGTTCGCACTCACAATCATTGGCCTCCCTTACACACGAGCAGCCTGGGAAATGGCCAAATTATCGGCATGGCCCTTTGGCAAGGATATTGTGCACATAAGAGATCTGGATAACAAAGGCGCAACGCCAACCACTGTCTTAACAGGGGTCCTGGGTTTCATCTTCAACATCCTATGGCTGCCGTTTGGCCTCTCGCTGTTCCTAGGCTATGTGATATCCGGCATTCTCACCTGCCTGACAATCATAGGCATTCCCTTTGGCCTTCAGTCCTTCAAACTCGCAGCAATTTCCTTCTGGCCCGTCGGACGCCGTGTTGTAACGACCCAAACAGCGGACTTGGCACGCCAATACAAAGCCAGAGAAACCCTAAACAGCTACAGATATTAGAGAAACCGGCACAACGTGCTCTAACTCACATTGGTCGTATCAGTCGCGCACACCCGCAACCGATGCCCATCAGGATCTGTGGCAACAAACGTGTAGCCAAAGTCCAGATCAGTGGGCTCCAGAACGATCGGAATGCCCTTCTCTTTCCAGAGACTGTAAACCTGATCAACCTCTTCCCGGCTCACATCACTCAGTGACAGTTCAAAGCCGCCAAAAGACGGTTGAGGTTTCGGGTCAATCCCCTGCGCAGACTGCAAGCCAAGTGTGACATCGTCTCCCAGAGAAAACAGCGAAAATTCCTGAAACCTCTCAATCGGGCTGCTTTGCAGAACATCAGTATAAAACTTGGTGCTTTTCTCCACGTCTTCGACATAGAGAATAACGCTATTGGGCTTAAACATGCTCACACCCCGTCATCTTAAAAATCAAAGAAACAAACAGATTGCTACAGACAAAGTATAGCTCTTGCACCAAGCAATATCTTTGATCTTACCCCTTACCAGGCACAGGACGCTCCCGCATCCGCATCAGGCCTTCCTGAACAGCGGAAGCCACCAACACACCATCCCGCGTGTAAAGGCTGCCACGACTGAAACCACGGCCACCCGCTGAACGCGGGCTGTCCTGCGTGTAAAGCAACCACTCATCAAAGCGGAAATCGCTGTGGAACCACATGGCGTGGTCCAGACTTGCCACCTGCAGATTCGGCACAAACACGTTGATGCCATGCGGGAATAGCGCCGTATCCAAAAGCGTCATGTCAGAAGCATAAGCCAGCACGCACTGGTGAATGCGCGGATCATCCGGCAACCTGGATGCCGCCCGCACCCACACATGCTGCACCGGCTCTTGCTTCTTACGAGAAAAGTATTGCCCTAAATCCAATGGACGCAGCTCAATCGGACGTTCGCGCTTCCAGTACTTCTGCACGGGCTCCGGTGCCTTTGAGATCAGCTCATCGGAGATTTCAGAGATCGGCATCAGGTCTTCCGGCATCGGCACATCCGGCATCTCAATCTGATGTTCCATCCCGCTTTCAACGCGCTGATAAGAGGCGGACATAGAGAAGATTGCATGACCATGCTGGATCGCCACAACACGCCGTGTTGTAAAGCTGCCACCATCACGAATACGGTCAACCTCATAGATGATTGGCACCTTCGGATCGCCCGGACGCAGAAAATACCCATGCAGCGAATTGACCTGACGTTCTGCGCCAACCGTTCGGGAGGCAGCAACAAGAGCCTGACCAATCACCTGTCCACCAAAAACACGCTGCCACCCGCTTTGTGGGCTTGTGCCACGAAACAGATTTTCCTCTAATTTCTCCAGATCCAAAAGATCCAGCAGATTTTCAACAGCCTTCGTCATTACAGACAAACCTATTTTTGTAGTGATTTCGATTGCATGTGAGTAGTGTGGCGCTATATCGATAGTGTCAACGATCAATTGGGCTAACCTAATGGTTATAGGGCAAACGATTACAGGAAAGAGTTCTATGAGCAAGAAACAGACCGCCACCGAAGACCTATATGACGTCACCATTGGCGGCGGCGGGTATGTTGGACTATCGCTCGCCCTTGCTTTGAAGCAATCAGAACCGTCCATGAAAATCGCGCTGGTAGATCTGCGCCCGCGCTCCGCTATTGAGAACGATCCGCGTTCCTCGGCCATCGCGGCAGGTGCCGTGCGCATGCTCGATCAGCTCGGCATCTGGTATAAGCTTGAAGATGAATCCCAGCCGATCACCGAAATGATCGTCACAGACAGCAAGCTGCACGACAGCGTGCGCCCAATCTTCCTGACTTTTGCAGGCGATGTTGATGACGGCGAACCATTTGCCCACATGGTTCAGAACAATCATATGGTCGGCGCATTGCATGATGCAGCCACAGATGCAGGCGTTCACATCTTCGCGCCCGACAGTGTCAAAGACTTTGCAGTAGAGCCAGCCCACGTCAACATCACACTCGGCAGCGGCAAAACCATCCAGTCACGCTTGATCGTGGCAGCTGATGGCGTGCGCTCCAAACTCCGCGATCTCGCAGGCATCCAATGCAATCGCTGGAGCTACAATCAAAGCGGCATTGTCACCACAATCGCACATGAACGCCCACACAATGGCCGCGCAGAAGAGCATTTCTTGCCCTCCGGTCCGTTCGCGATCCTGCCACTGAAAGGCAACCGCTCCTCCATCGTCTGGACTGAAAAGACGGCAGAAGCCAACCGCTTGGTCAATGGCGATGAGTTCACCTTTGAAATCGAACTGGAACGCCGCTTCGGTCACCATCTGGGCGAGCTCAAACTGGACGGACCCCGCGCTGCGTTTCCTCTAAACCTCGTGCTGGCGCGCTCTTTCGTCTCCAACCGCTTTGCACTGGCAGGCGATGCTGCACACGGCATCCACCCAATTGCTGGCCAGGGCCTCAACTTCGGCTTCAAGGATGTTGCAGCCCTTTCAGAGGTGCTTGTAGACGCCCACCGTCTCGGCCTCGATATCGGTGCAGCACACATTCTGGAGCGCTACCAGAGCTGGCGCCGTTTCGACACATGGCAGATGGGCATGACCACCGATGTGCTGAACCGCCTGTTCTCCAACAACATCGACCCGGTCCGCGCCGTCCGCGATCTCGGCCTCGGTCTTGTTGAGCGCATGCCGTTCCTGAAAAAACACTTCATCGGCGAAGCAGCAGGCCTGGCCGGCCCTTCCCCAAAACTCCTTCTCGGCAATCCGCTGTAGGTCAATTCAGGTACACGTGTGAAAGACAAACGCTCCATCCTCATCACCGGATGTTCAACTGGCATTGGTTACTCTGCTGCACACATTTTGAGAGAGAGAGGATGGCAGGTCTTTCCCACTTGTCGCAAACCAGAGGATGCAGAACGCCTGCGCTCAGAAGGCTTTGACGCCTTCCATTTGGATTATTGCCAAACCGAATCTATTCAGGTCGCCGTTGAGTCAGTTCTGGCAATCACCGGCGGACGCCTTGATGCACTCTTCAACAACGGCGCCTATGGCCTTCCCGGCGCCATCGAAGATCTTCCCACGGATGCCTTGCGCCGTCAGTTCGAAACCAACTTCTTCGGCTGGCACGAACTCACCCGCCTTGTCATTCCGGTGATGCGCGAACAAGGTCATGGCCGCATCGTGCAATGCTCCTCAATCCTCGGCCTCGTCGCCATGGATTATCGCGGCGCCTACAACGCCACCAAGTTCGCACTGGAAGGCTACACAGACACCCTGCGGCTGGAACTGCATGGCTCAGGCATACAGGTGAGCTTAATCGAACCGGGTCCGATTCAATCTGAGTTCTCTAAAACAGCTGTCAAAATGTTCTATGAGGAAATCGGCGAGGACACCAAGAACGCCTCCCACTTCCGCGAAAGCTACAACCGCCGCCTCTCCATGCTCGCCAAAGGTGGCACCACAAAATTCAAACTCCCACCCGACGCAGTCGTCCAAAAACTCACCCACGCTATTGAAGCCCCCAAGGCTAAGGCACGTTATTACGTAACCGTTCCAACCCACATCATGGGCACCCTGCGGCGCATCCTGCCAACCTCAATGATCGATATGATCCTGAGAAGGTCTGCAAAGTCGGAAGAGTAAGAGAACGAGACCCCTCGGTTTTCTTCAAAGCAAACTCCCAGTGCCCCGTATTGCGCGCACTCAGGATTTATACCCCCAATAAAAGAGATTCCCCATGGCACTATTTCATCCTGACAATTGCACAATGAGTGAGCGACATAAGCAAATTTATGCGTATTGCGAGCTCGCTTACACTGCTGTTGATTTCTCTGCAGCAGCCTTGTTCGTCGTTGGCAGCATTCTCTTTTTAAAAGAGGCAACCACCTATTTAGGAACATGGCTGTTTCTGGTTGGATCAATTTTATTCGGACTCCGCCCAACAATTAAGCTCTTTCGGGAAATTGCATATATCCGCCTTGGGAAATATGAGGATCTGCCTGAAGGCACTGAGAATAATACGGGTTGGCTAAACCCCAATATGAAGTGAACCTAACCAACACGTTTGCCAACGACCAACCACGGGACTAAATTTCAACGCAGCCGAGTTCAAATGACCTTCATACTAGTTTTCCATGTTCTATTAGTTTTGACGTTTACAATCCGAATTCTGCTGCGAGATGATTTGTCACCACCGGTTCGCCTCGCCTGGTTCATCGTTTTGAACGTGCTGCCCTATGTCGGCATCGCCATTTATTTCCTCTTTGGAGAAACGGATCTTGGCCATCGCGCAGACAAACGCCACAAAGAGATTTTTGATGAGATCCATGAAAACGCTAAGCAATTCATGGGCACGCCAGCTGATGTCGATCAGCTGATCAACCCGGAATACCGCAACAGCTTCCATTATGCTGGTTCAATAAACGGCTTTTATCCAGTTGCTGGAAACAACGCCACACTCATGGAAGATGCCACAGCGACCCGCGACAGCTTGATAGCAGACATCGATGCCGCGCAGGATTATGTGCATGTTCTCTATTACATCTGGCTAAATGACCACACGGGCACAGCACTCGCCAACGCTTTGATCAGAGCAACGCAGCGAGGGGTCGTATGCCGCGCGATGGCAGATGGTCTCGGCTCACACCAGCTCATAAAATCACAGCTGTGGGAGAAGATGAAGGAGGCAGGCGTTCAACTGGCAGTCGCCCTGCCGTTGGACAAACCAGTGCGAACGCTCCTGACCAGCAGATTGGACCTGCGCAACCACCGTAAAATCACGATTATCGACGGAAAAGTCACTTACTGCGGCAGTAGAAATTCAGCTGATCCGGAATTTCTGGTCAAAGCAAAATACGCTCCCTGGGTGGACATTATGCTACGCCTGACAGGGCCCATTGTGACACAAAACCAGCTTCTGTTCATAAGCGATTGGATGCAGGCAACAGGTGAAAAACTTGATGACTTTGAATTGAAGTCAGAACCGGCACAAGAAGGGTTCCCGGCACAGGTGATGGGCGATGGCCCAACAGAACGCAAAGGAGCAACGCCTCAGCTCTTTGCCTGCCTTATTGCAACCGCCCGCTTCGAACTCACACTATCAACCCCCTACTTTGTCCCCGATGAAACTGTTCTGGAAGCCTTGCGCGCAGCGGCTTATCGAGGCGTAAAGGTCACCTTGATTTTCCCAAAGGTCAACGACAGCTGGATCGTGGCAGCTGCAAGTCGCAGCCACTACTTCAAACTTCTGGAGGCTGGTTGTGATCTCTTTGAATTCAAAGGCGGTCTGTTGCACGCCAAGACACTCACAATGGATAACAAGATCACTTTGATCGGCTCTTCCAACCTTGATCTGCGAAGCTTTGACCTAAACTACGAAAACAACATTCTGTTGCAGGACAAGACAATAACGAACGCTGTTCTGGAACGGCAACAGCAATACCTCGACAGCTCAGATCAGGTCTTTTTTGAAACTGTTTCCAGTTGGTCATACCTCAAACGAATAAAAAACAACATCATCGCAACAGTCAGCCCAATCTTGTAGTCCTGCAGCTAACCTGTACAAAGCTAAATGCAATCGCGATTTGGACTCTCACCTTTTCAATAAGGTTGTTTGAGACGGAACTACGACTGTCCAATCCTAAAATTGTAATCTCTGCTATTGTTTGAAGCGTTGCAGATTCGGGGGAAAATATGCAGTTGCGGCATTTGAAGTTAGCTCTGGCAGCTCTGGCCATTTCACTGTCCAGCCAAGCAATCCTTCCAGTGTACGCCGAGGATTTCAAAACCATCTCGGCATCCGCTGAGCAAGGTGACTTTCATTCTCAATACAAACTTGGAATTCTCTACGAAGAGGCACAAGGTGTCCCTCAGGACTATACCAAGGCTGCAAAATGGTTTCGCTTAGCCGCTGAGCAAGGTCACGTCGCCGCTCAATACCGCCTTGCCAACTTGTATCACAAAGGACGAGGCGTCCCGCAAAGCTTCAAAGAGGCCGAAAAATGGTATCTGCTCGCAGCTGACAAAGGGCATCCGGAAGCAGAACGCGAACTTAATTACTTTTACGCCCAGGGGCTTGCGGGGCCGAAACGTTATAGTAACGCAGCGATGAAGGTTTGGCGTAAGGCTAAGCGAGGTGATGCAAAGGCACAGTTTAGCCTGGCAATTGATCTCGAAGATGGCACTGGCGTCCCACAAGACTACGCTGAAGCAGCAAAATGGTATCGTCTGTCCGCTGATCAGGGCCATGCAGGCGCTCAACATAACCTAGGGCTATTATACCATTATGGTAACGGCGTGCGGAAGGATTATGAAGAAGCCGTAAAATGGTACCGCCTCGCCACAGAGAAAGATCATGCCGGTGCTCAACTTGAACTTGGCTATATGTACTCCAGAGGAATGGGAGTGCGGAAAGATAATAGGGAAGCGCTCAAATGGTACCGGCTTGCTGCCGACCAAGGCAATGCAATAGCTCAATCCAATGTCGGCTATTTTTACAAAGAAGGGCGAGGTGTTCCTAGGGACTACAAAGAAGCCATCAAATGGTACCGCCTCTCAATAAAGCAAGGGTATTCAGGCGCCAGACTTAAGCTAGGGTACATGTACGAGAAGGGGTTAGGCGTACCAAGAGACTACAAGGAAGCAGCAAAATGGTACCGGCTTGCTGCTCGGCAAGGAAATGACCAAGCTCAATACAACCTTGCTGTGCTTTATGAGGATGGGCTTGGCGTACCTCAAGACAATCAACAAGCCGAAAAGTGGTTCCGCCTTGCTGCTGAGCAAAACCATGACCGAGCACAGATTGCACTAAAAGGCCTTCAGGCCCGACTTCAGGATTACGACAAATCTGCAAAATCACTTATGCAAGCCGCAAAACAAGGCGATGCGACAGCACAACGAGAACTTGGCCAAATGTACGCCAATGGCCAAGGCAGACCACGAGACTACAGTGAGGCTGCAAAGTGGTACGAAGTTGCAGCCGATCAGGGTGACAAATCGGCACAATACTCTCTCGCACTCTTATATCAAAATGGGCAGGGCGTTCAGCAGGACTATGCTGAAGCTGCAAAGCTTTACCGTCTCGCAGCAGAGCAAAACCACGCAAAAGCACAGCTTGAACTCGGGTATCTTTACACCGTCGGCCTAGGTGTAAAACTGGACTACGCCGAAGCAGAAAAGTTTTATCGCCTTGCAGCCGATAACGGGAATGCGATCGCAAAAAACCGTCTCACAGACATGCGTTACATTGGCGAAGACTTAAAGCAGCACTATGCCGGTATTGCAAAGGAATATCATCAGGCTGCCGAGCAGCATCTTGCCGGATTCCATTATAATCTGGGTCGTGCCTTCACCAACGGAAAAGGCATACCACAGGACTATCCTAAAGCCGCAGAAAAGTTCCGT
Organism: Pseudovibrio sp. W64; assembly: GCF_001623145.1. Classification (NCBI taxonomy): domain Bacteria; kingdom Pseudomonadati; phylum Pseudomonadota; class Alphaproteobacteria; order Hyphomicrobiales; family Stappiaceae; genus Pseudovibrio; species Pseudovibrio sp. W64. The sequence continues at coordinate 333,290 of NZ_LMCI01000008.1, forward strand.
CTGGCTGCAGAGCAAGGGCATGCCAACGCTCAATTCAATCTCGGACGTATCTACGAAATCGGACTGGGCGTAGATCAGGACTACGGTAAAGCTCTGAAGTGGTACATCCGCGCTGCTGAACAAGGTGTTGCTGATGCGCAGTACAACCTCGCTGTTATGTACGCCAACGGTACAGGCCTACCGCAAGACCTGACAGAAGCCTCGGCTTGGTACCATTTCGCCGCTAAACAAGGCCACCCGGATGCTCAGTATAACCTTGGGTTTCTTTATGCCACAGGACAAGGGGTAGAGCAGGACGAAACCACAGCTGCAAGATGGGTTCGCCTCGCTGCTGAAAAAGGTCATGCCGAAGCGCAGTACCGTATCGGAATAGCCTACGAAGACGGAGTGGGTGTAGAACAAAACAACACTGAAGCAGCAAACTGGTACTACCTCGCTGCAACGCAAAATCATGCTGAGGCACAATTCAATTTTGGACGTATGAATGCCACAGGCCAAGGCATTGCAAAGAATGAATCTGATGCTGCAAAATGGGTTCTCCGCGCCGCAAAGCAAAGCCATGTAGAAGCCCAATATCGCATCGGTCTTGCTTTTTACAAAGGTAGCGGAGTTCAGCAGGACATAGAAAGCGCTTATGTCTGGTTTTACATCGCTGCAGAGAACGGCAGCAAACCTGCGCTAAAAGCACAAGAAGACATAGCAAATCACCTGAATACCAAAGAGTTGGATCAAGCCGTCGGCAAAGCCAAAACCCTCATGAAGAAGCTCAAAACCAACAAACAATCAGACCCAACCAAAGCACCGATAAGGTTCAAGTTCCTACCCGTAGTCCCCACTTAATGAGTGACCAGAGGTGCGGCATCTAAGAGCTCGTCAATCACCAGCCGTTGCTGTGAAAGCTGAGCAAGCTCAACCCGTGCACGCAGGTAAGAAACGCCAAATTTTTGGAAGGCATTGCCTTCAATCTTAAAACCGAGGCGCTGATAAAAGGTGACGGCATCTTCTCTTGCATCGCACCAGATGTTGTCTGCCTTTTGTAGGTCAGGCTGATTTGCAGCAAAACGAATGAGGCTACTTCCGATGCCGCGCCCTTGCTTTTCCGGCAACACTGCCAGTTTTCGCAGTCTCACAGAGGGCAGATCGAAGAAGAAAGACCCAACACCAATCAGGTTTTCTTCTTCAAAGGCTCCAATATGAAGGGCATGGTGATCTTCTGGAACCATGACCCGCTCTATCGGCGAGTCTGGCCAGAGCACTTGCTGGCGAAGCTTATAGGTCAGCGTTGCAGGAATGCTCCGAAAACTAATTTCTAGTTCTCTCATACTTCCCCTCACCGCTTAATCAGAGACCGGCTCATCAGCAAGCTCAGCACAAGTGCCGGTAACATCAGCATGAAACCACCTTGGATACCGAGGTGATCAGCGGCATAGCCGATGACGAGAGGACCCACGAGGAAACCACCGAGAGCAATCTGCGTCATCAAGCCCACATTGACCGCAGCAGAGCGGCCCGGTTTTTCAGCAGCAGCCGTAACAGCCAGTGGAAAGCCCCCGGAAACACCCAGCCCAACCAGACCAAAACCAAGCAATGACACCGCATAGTTCGGCGAAATCACCAGAATTCCGACGCCAATGAGAGCAAGGATAACAATCCCGGCAGCTGCGATCTGAACGTCAACACGAGATCGCAACCAGTCTCCGGTTAAGCGCCCGAATGTCACCATCAGAGCAAAGGCACTATAAGCAATACCTGCGTATCCAGCTGATAGATCAAACAGATCAGTCACATAAATCGCAGACCAGTCCGCAATCGCACCTTCTGTCATGGTGATGCCAAACGCAAAGAAGCACACCGCAATCAGCGCCCCACTTGGCATTTGGAAACCATTCTCAGACTTCTCAGCGATATCCGGCTCCCGGCCTTCTGTCAGGCTGTAGGAGGTAAACAGCGCAGGCAACAACGCCATCCCACTTGCCATGAGAATGCTTTCAGATGGCCCGTAACCAACCCAGGAAAAGCCCGAGCTGATCAGACTTCCCACCAGCACACCAAGGCTCCACAAGCCATGACAACCCGACATAATGAGCTGCCCGCTCTTCCGCTCGGTCTTATCCGCAATCACGTTCATGCACAGTTCCACAAACGCCAATGCGCTGCCAACAACTGCCAAATAAACAAACAGCTGCAGAATGGATTCGGCATACGTCGGCAATGGCATCAGACAGATGAACGCAAACAGGCCCGCGATCAAAAGCTGGCGCGCTCCAAACTTCTCCGTCAGCCGCCCGGCAAACATCAGCATGAACAGCAGCCCAACCGGCATTCCGACAAGAGCAAGGGCAAACTCCCCTTCACTCACCTGAAGTCTTTGCTGAATTTCTGCGATGCGTGGAAACCAGGCGCCAAGCGCGATGGGTTGAAGAAAGAAGACGCCGCGAATAAGATTCACATCGCGCGCACCAAGGACTGCTTGTTGTGTCATGGAAAAAGCTTTGAAGAGAGAAAAACGACCTATTAAATATCTAGCGTGATATTTTAGAAAAATGCAAGCTGTGTAGAGCACCTAATACAACACAACCTCGTTTGCTGACGTAACAACGCAAATCAACGCGGAATATGCGCAAAAAACGCAATTCTGCACAAAACCTTTCAAAAGGAATTTCCGTGCCCCTTAGCGACACCACAAAAGCCAAGTTAAAGAACAGAGTTGTCTGGAGTCGTCTCGTTGGATGGGGACTTTTATGTTATGCAACAGCAGCTTACGGCGGCATCGTTACTGCACCGGCCATCCCTGAATGGTACGCCTCTCTCACCAAACCATCCTTCAATCCACCTGATTGGATTTTCGCACCGGTCTGGTCCGTTCTTTACGCACTTCTTGGCATCAGCATCTGGCTGGCCACCGAATTTCAACAGACTGGCACCAACGAGGCAGCCAAACCACCTTCGAAAACCAGCATTCAGCTAACTTTCGTTATCGTGTTGTTTTTAAATGGCATTTGGTCTTGGGCATTCTTCGGACAGCAAAACCCTGCACTTGGCCTTATTGTCCTTATCATCTTGCTCGCGCTAAGTTTTTTCACTTTCCGCCTATTTTATAGAGCGCAAATCTTTGCAGCATGGCTATATCTGCCCTATCTCCTTTGGGTTAGCTTTGCAGCCGTCCTGAATGCCTCTATTGTGGTTCTGAATTAATCCAACGCCTCAATCGAGACTTTTATTATTGGAGATTTTGATGAGCGGTATTGTTGCCACTCTAGTTCCTATTGCTCTTTTCGCCGTCGCTCTGGTCCTCGCCCTCGGCCTTTGGAACATGATGCGCGGTGGAGATCCAAACCGTTCGCAAAAGCTTATGAGATATCGTGTTCTGTTGCAGTTCGCAGCTATCATATTGATTATGCTTTCCGTTTACTTCGCAAGCACATCCTGATTTTGGTTTGAAACTGGTAGAAAATGGTCACTCTCAATAAGATCTATACAAAAACTGGCGACGACGGCACCACTGCACTTGGCAGCGGAGAGCGCAGGCAAAAGCATGATCTGCGCATTGAGGCCTACGGAACCGTTGATGAAACCAACTCAGTCGTTGGCATAGTTCGCCTGCACGCATCCAAAGAGATGCCAGTATTGGATGAACTGCTTGGCCGTATTCAGAATGACTTGTTTGATCTCGGCGCCGATCTGGCAACACCAGACACCGGCGAAGACCTCGGATACGAACCGCTGCGCATCACAGATAATCAGGTCAGCGCTCTGGAAGACGCAATCGACCAGATGAACGTTGAGCTTACACCGTTGAAATCATTTGTATTACCAGGTGGCACACCTCTGGCAACACACTTGCATCAAGCCAGAACCGTCTCACGCCGCGCTGAGCGTCTCGTTGCAGCACTCTCTCAAAAAGAGAAGGTCAACAAGCAAGCTCTGCAGTATCTCAACCGCCTCTCCGACCTCTTCTTTGTTGCATCACGCTATGCAAATCTGAAAGGCGAAGGCGATGTTTTGTGGGTAGCGGGCAAAAACAGATAGCGATTTTTTGATGAAGAATTCGACCAAAGGTGCTTGACGAATAGGTAAACTATCAACACTTATGGGCAACTATCTTCACCTTAAGGCCACTTGGCCTTATACATTGGTTGAAACCCAATACCTATTTACCCTAGGCGATCGTTGACAGCCCCAAAATTGCTCAGTACGGTCGCCGCAAATGTAATGCAATTTGCATTCCCTTTTGGCTCTGGTAGCCCGGCGGAAGCTGTGTCTTATCAACTTGGTGGCGACGCATACTCCCCTGCATTTCTAGTGGAGGTTCTAGGAACATGAAAATTCTCGTGCCCGTAAAACGGGTCGTTGACTATAACGTAAAAGTTCGCGTGAAAGCGGATGGCTCCGGCGTTGAACTCGCAAACGTCAAAATGTCCATGAACCCTTTCGACGAAATCGCCGTTGAAGAGGCTCTTCGCCTGAAAGAAGCTGGTAAAGCAACTGAGATCATTGTTGTTTCCATCGGCCCTAAGCAGGCGACTGAAACGATCCGCACCGGCCTCGCAATGGGCGCTGACCGCGGTATCCTCTTTCAGACCGACGACGTTGCGGAGCCTCTCGCAGTAGCTAAGGTTCTCAAAGGCATCGTTGACGAAGAAGAGCCAGGTCTCGTTATCCTCGGCAAACAGGCGATTGATGACGACTGCAACCAGACAGGTCAGATGCTTGCTGCACTTCTGGGCTGGGCACAGGGCACATTCGCTTCCAAGGTTGACCTTGGCGATAACACAGTAGACGTCACCCGCGAAATCGACGGTGGTCTGCAGACTGTAAAGCTGAACATGCCAGCGATTGTCACCACTGACCTGCGTTTGAACGAGCCTCGCTACGCTTCTCTGCCAAACATCATGAAGGCAAAGAAAAAGCCGATTGCTGAGAAAACATTGGCGGACTATGGCGTAGACGCTACCCCTCGCCTCAAGGTTCTCAACACTGCTGAGCCTGATGCACGCAAGGCAGGCGTTAAGGTCGCTTCCGTTGATGAGCTGGTAGACAAGCTCAAAAACGAAGCTGGCGTTCTTTAAGATAGGTCAAGAGGAGTTAGCATTATGACCACGCTTCTTGTGGCTGAACATTCCAATTCTGCTTTGAACGAAGCAACGGCTAAGGCACTGACAGCAGCTGTAGAAATGGGCGGCGACGTTCATGTTCTCGTTGCTGGTAAAGACTGTGGCGCGGCAGCTGAAGCTGCTTCCAAACTGTCTGGCGTTGCTAAAGTTCTTGTTGCTGACGATGCAGCTTATGAGCACCAGCTTGCTGAACCAGTTGGCGATCTGATCGTTGCACTTGCTGCTGATTACGACGCTGTTGTTGCTGCAGCAACAACCAATGGCAAAAACACTCTGCCACGCGTTGCTGCTAAGCTCGACGTGATGCAGATCTCTGAAATCATTGCCGTTGAATCTGCGGACACGTTCAAGCGTCCAATCTATGCAGGTAACGCAATCCAAACTGTACAGTCTGCTGATGCAAAGAAGGTTCTGACTGTTCGTACAGCATCCTTCGCTGCAACTGCTGAAGGCGGCTCTGCTCCGATTGAAGCTGCTGCTGCTTCTGCTGATCCGGCAATTTCCTCCTTCGTGGGTGAAGAAATCGCAGCGTCTGATCGTCCGGAACTCGCAGGCGCTAAAATCATCATCTCCGGTGGTCGTGCTCTCGGTTCCGAAGAGAAGTTCAACGAAGTCATCACCCCTGTTGCTGACAAGCTCGGCGCAGCAATCGGTGCATCCCGTGCAGCTGTTGATGCTGGTTACGCACCAAACGATTGGCAGGTTGGCCAGACCGGTAAGGTTGTTGCACCTGATCTTTACATCGCTTGCGGCATTTCCGGTGCAATTCAGCACCTTGCAGGCATGAAAGATTCCAAGATCATCGTCGCAATTAACAAAGACGAAGAAGCACCAATCTTCCAGGTTGCTGATTACGGACTTGTCGCAGACCTGTTCGAGGCTCTTCCTGAACTGGAAAAAGCCCTCTAATCATATTTGATTAGCTTTTCAGGAACCCCGGGATGTTAATATTTCATTCTGGGGTTCTTGCTGTTTGAGGCAAGACTTGCGATGTATGTTGTTACGAGAACGTCAAAGCACGTTTAACCGATGCTTGTAAGAATTTGGATCTGACAATGGTGGTCGAAGTAAAGAAAGTCGGTGTTATTGGCGCCGGTCAAATGGGCAATGGCATCGCACACGTAAGTGCTTTGGCAGGATACGATATCGTGCTTCACGATATCGATCAGGATCGTATCGACAGAGGCCTGGCCAGCATCAATGGCAATATGGCACGTCAGATCTCAAAGGGCACGATCACTGAAGAAGATCGCGACCTCGCTCTTACCCGTATCAAAACATCTGACGATGTTAAATCCCTAAGCGATGCAGACCTCGTTGTTGAAGCTGTGAGTGAAAACGAGCAGGTCAAACGCAAGGTTTATCAAAGTGTTTGCCCGATTTTGAAGCCTGATGCCATTCTTGGCACAAACACTTCGTCTATTTCCATCACGCGTCTGGCATCCGCTACAGACCGTCCGGAAAAATTCATCGGTATCCACTTCATGAATCCGGTTCCGCTTATGGAACTTGTTGAGCTTGTTCGTGGCATTGCAACCAGCGATGAAACCTTTGAACTTTCCAAGGGCTACACCCTCGGTTTGCATAAAACGATTGCAGTTTCAGAAGACTTCCCAGCCTTTATGGTGAACCGTATTCTGCTGCCAATGATCAACGAAGCGATCTACACTCTCTATGAAGGTGTTGGCTCTGTTGAAGCAATCGACACAGCAATGCGCCTAGGTGCAAATCACCCGATGGGCCCGCTGCAACTGGCTGATTTCATTGGTCTGGATATTTGCCTGTCCATCATGCAGGTGCTCTATGAAGGCCTTGCAGACAGCAAATACCGCCCATGCCCACTACTCGTGAAGTACGTTGAGGCTGGCTGGCTTGGACGCAAAACTCAGCGTGGTTTCTATGACTACCGCGGTGAGGTTCCAGTCCCTACGCGCTAAAGCGTTTATAAGACACACAAAAGCCCGCCACTTGAGCGGGCTTTTTTATTGCTGCGGTTCAGCTGGTTACTTAAACGTACCGCTGAATCCACCAATGGAAAGTGGATTATCCATCATCGCAGTGCGGTCAGGCGTGTCGGCAGCAACACCACCAGTGAATGCATCAAACATCTTCTTCACAAAGCCCTCAGAAAGGCCTTTGGTAATGAAGACGAGCCGCGTTCTCTGATCCGCATCAGGCCATTCTGCAAGCCGTGCAGGTGGATGGAAGACATGCTGCACCCCATGGATCACCAAAGGCTGATCCGGGTGTTCTACAGTCTTTATAATCCCCTTAACGCGCAAAAGCTTAGGGCCATGTGCAGAGCGCAGTAGATCTAGGAACATCTCCAGTGCAGCATTGGGGATCGCGCTGTCGGTCTCAAGCGTAAAGGCACGAACATCTTTGCCATGGCGGTTCGGATCATGATGGTGGTGTCCGTGATGATCATGTGAAGCGTGCTCATCTTTGTACGCCTCTTCCCTCAACCATTTCTGAACATCTGGGATTTTGCTCTCAGGATTGTACAGCCCGCAATTGATGAGAGCAGCAGCCGTTGCAGAGCCATCTTGAGCATTAAGCACAGTTGCGCCAGGGTTCAGATGCTTCAGCTCAGCCAGTAAATCATCAGAAGGCTCCTGCAAATCCGTCTTCGTCATCACGATACGATCAGCAACAGCAACTTGTTTGACTGCTTCCTCATGAGAATGGATCGTATCCAAACCGTTGACGGAATCGACCAATGTCACCACGCCATCAAGACGGTATCGCATAACCAAATACGGATGCAGCATCACAGTGTGCAACACTGGAGCAGGATCAGCCAAACCGGTTGTTTCAATAATCACACGGTCGATCTTCTTCATGCGGCCATTGTCGATACGGCGCAGAATATCTTCCAGCGTGTTGATGAGATCACCACGAATAGTGCAGCACAAACAACCAGATGAGAGCTCTATAATTCCATCATCAATGGTATCTACGAGCAAATGATCCAGACCGATCTCACCAAATTCATTGATGATAACCGCTGTATTTTCCAACACTGGCTCTTTGAGAATTCGATTAAGAAGCGTTGTTTTACCTGCTCCCAGAAAGCCAGTAATGACGCTCATTGGGATCGGGGTTGGCGGACTCCGCCTCTCTTGGGTACTAGCCATAATTCTGCACTGCCTGTAGCTACGGTGACTGCGTTTTACCGAAGGCAGACGTATTAGCATAGAGCCCACCCGGGCTGCCAAACAAATCTCGTTTAGAAGTCGATTTCAAAGGCCGCAAAGAAGCACCCTTGCCCACTGGCACATTAAGTTGCTGAATGCCTCCAATCGGCGCAGGCTCCAAACCTTTTTGCGACCCTGGTTTCGGTATTGGCAAAGGCACTGCATTTCCAAGCTTTTTCAGTGCGACAACCGGATGCTCATTGCCAATGCGCACAGTCACCGGTGCATATGACTTCAGCTGTGGACCCAGAATTTCTTCATAGACCAAACCCCAGTTCACTTTCTTCTTGGAAAGACGAATGGATTTTCCGCGTGGGCTCGGACTGCCGGCATCGGCATAAGCCATCATGCTGGCAGAACCACGTTTTGTCCCAAAGCGATCAACAAGTTGCTGAGCCGTTGGCTTGGCATTGCGCTTGCAGTAGTGGTCCTTTGGTGGGTTGATGTTCCCACTGCCGCGGAAAGCAGTAATTTTGCTTCCTGCTGTCTTCTTGAAACCGCTATCAATGAGTTTCTTGGCAAACGCTGAGCGCTCCAGGCTGGAAGCAGCCCCCAAAACAACAGCGATAACTGTTCTTCCATTGCGTGTTGCAGAAGTCGCTACATTGAAACCGGAATTACAAATATATCCAGTTTTCAAGCCATTAGCCCCAGCAGTACGCAGAAGAAAATCCCTGTTTCCAGACCGAAATGTTCTTCGGCCAAATCGAATTCCCGGGTGACTCATATAAGAACGATACTGCGGAAACTGGTTCCACAGCGCACTTGCAAGCAGCGCCATATCACGTGCAGATGAAATCTGACGATTATCTGGTAGCCCGTGAGGATTGACAAAATTAGTATGCGTCATCCCCAACCGACGCGCAGTCGCATTCATCTGGCTGATAAAGCTTTCTTCAGTCCCACCTACCCGTTCAGCAACAGCTACTGCAATATCATTGGCCGACTTCACAAGGATCATTTTCAAGGCATTGTCGAGCGTGATTGTCGTGCCGACCTTAAACCCCATCTTGCTTGGTGGCTGGTTGAGTGCGTTTTGAGAGACCATCACCATATCGCTCATGGCCATCTCACCCTGAGAGATACTCTTAAAAGCGATATAGGCGGTCATCATCTTTGTTAGGGAAGCTGGGTACCAACGGTCGAAAGCACCATTCTGCTCCAAAACGTGTCCATTGTCGGCATCCATCAACAGCCATGCAGCAACATCTGCACGAGCATTTGTCAGCACGGAGGCCAAAGCTATTGCAAAAACAGCAAAAAATCGAAGTTTCTGGGCAATCCAATAAACCGAAAAATTCACGATCTTACCGCTCCACGCCTACCAGTTTATGCAGCAAACAACCATTGCATAGCTGTCTTCGATAGCTAAGTTGCTAGTTTAGTTTCATGAACAGCCCAAGCTACCGTTAGGAAATACAGTAGGGGTAAACAATAAAAACTATGTCACCAGACACCGGGAATAAATATTGATGTCTCTCCTGAAATATTAGGGTGACAATATCAGCAAAAGACCGCCATTTCCAAACATTTCAAGGCATTTTCTTGTGATGGTTATTTTGTGAAATCAAACTACCAAAGAGACACTGTCGTAATCACCCCTTCAGTTGTAAGGGGCATTTCTTTTTACTCACCTCAGCATCGATCAACTTTGCCTATTAAACGCTGCGTGCCTTGTAATTTGAAAGCTTATCCTCAAGTCACACTCATTCTTGCTTTTCTTTTTCGTAATCAACGCAGATGATCAGATCCAAGAGGAGGAACTTATGTACAAAGTTATTGGCCACCCACAATCAAGAACCATGCGGGTACTCTGGTTGCTGGAAGAACTGAACTTGCCTTACGAGGTCGTGCCTAGCAAACCTCATCAGAAAGATGTTTATGCCGTAAACCCATCAGGCAAGATCCCTGCCCTGATCGTTGATGGAGAAACCATCTACGATTCAACAGCAATCTGTACCTATTTGGCAGACAAACATTCCAGCCTGTCGTTCCCATCAGGAACTTTAGATCGTGCCCGGCAGGATAGTTTTACCAACTTTGCGCTCGATGAAATGGACTCCATTCTCTGGATGGCTGCAAAACACTCATTCATTCACCCAGAAGACCAACGCGTACCAGACATCAAACCCGCCTGCCGATTTGAGTGGAACAGATCGATGCAGCAGCTTGAAAAACGCCTTGGCGAAAACACTTGGGCAATGGGCGACACCTTCACAATTGCTGATATCATCATCGGTCATTGTGCAATCTGGGCCAAAGTCTCCAAGTTCGAATGGCCGGAAGGACCCGTTAGCGAATATTTTTCAAGAGTTTTAGGTCGCCCAGCTCTTGCAAAGGCCAATGAAAAAGCTGCGGTAATGCAATAACCTACTCAAATTTTGAGGGTGGTCTTGTCCACCCTCTCCTATTGTTTCAACGGCCAGCTACAAATCCGCTGGCACTTGAAGCTACCAAATATTTTCAATACATTTTTCGAATAATAGATACTCAAGTCATGTGCACACCATCTTTTTTACAAGGTGTATTGATATGATTGAAGGAATTTACTTACCGGGTGTGCTTGCTGCGGGAATCGCTTCATATATTTTCGGGTCTATCTGGTACTATGTGCTTTCATATTCTTGGATGAAAGCTGTCGGCATATCAGAAGAAGACGTTCAAATGTCTCCTTCCACTTACGTCATAACTTTTCTCTGCGAAATGATCATGGCTTTCTTCCTTGCCGGGATCCTCGTTTACTCAGGCTCAGTCATCATTGCCAGTGGCGTGACTGCAGCAATCGTAATCTGGGGTGGCTTTGTACTCACAGGCCTGATCGTCAATCACAAATTCCAACGGGCTTCATGGATGCTGACGCTCATCGATGCTGGCCATTGGCTCGGTGTTTTGATGGTTCAAGGCGCAGTTTATGCGCTGATTTCTGGCTAGTTCCGGGTAACTTGATATCTCGTATTGCTGAATTTTCGTAGGCCAAACGAACCTAGAGACAATGGGACCTACGAAAGTTCGAAGCATATTCGCTAGACGCCCCAACGGCAGCTGCCCATAATACGCCACAGGAGTTGGGTATGTGATTACCCGTGGAGGAAATGGGGAGATTGACCATGACTGGTGATGTATATCCAGTACCGGCTGAGATTGCCGAAAACGCTCTGCTCAACAACGAGCAGTACTTGGAAATGTACAAGAAGTCCGTTGAGGATCCAGACGGGTTCTGGGGAGAGCATGGGAAACGGATTGACTGGATAAAGCCTTATTCCAAGGTCAAAAACACGTCCTATGACTACCACAATGTTTCCATCAAATGGTTTGAAGACGGCACGCTGAACGTAGCAGCCAACTGTATTGACCGTCATCTGGCAGAACGCGGTGATCAGCCTGCAATCATCTGGGAGGGTGATGAGCCGGATCAAAGCAAGACAATCACCTACAAACAGCTTTCGGAAGAAGTGAACCGTTTCGCAAACGTGATGCTTGCCAGTGGCGTGCAAAAAGGCGATCGCGTCACTGTCTATATGCCAATGATCCCTGAAGCAGCCTACGCAATGCTTGCGTGTGCCCGGATCGGCGCAGTGCACTCTGTTGTGTTCGGCGGTTTCTCACCTGACAGCTTGGCCGGACGTATCGAAGACTGTAAATCACGCTTTGTCATCACAGCTGACGAAGGCGTCCGCGGTGGCCGAACTGTACCTTTGAAAGAAAACACTGACCGCGCAATCGAAAAATGCGGCAATGTCGACAAGGTCTTCGTTGTGAAACGCACCGGTGGCAACGTCAACATGATGGACGGCCGCGACCTCTGGTATCATGAAGAAACCGAGAAGGTTTCTGCAGATTGTCCACCGGCAGAGATGAATGCTGAAGACCCGCTCTTCATTCTCTATACGTCAGGCTCAACAGGCCAGCCCAAAGGTGTGATGCACACCTCTGGCGGTTACCTCGTTTATGCCTCCATGACGCATCAATACGTTTTCGACTACCACCCAGGCGAGGTCTATTGGTGTACTGCTGATGTTGGTTGGGTCACAGGCCACAGCTACATCCTCTACGGTCCACTAGCAAACGGCGCAACAACGCTGATGTTTGAGGGGGTTCCAACCTACCCGACAGCAGGTCGTTTCTGGGAAGTTTGTGACAAACACAACGTCAACATCTTCTACACCGCCCCCACCGCAATTCGCGCATTGATGGGCGCAGGTGATGAATATGTAACCAACACATCCCGCAAATCGTTGCGCGTCCTCGGATCGGTAGGCGAGCCAATTAATCCAGAAGCATGGCTATGGTACAACAATGTGGTCGGCGAGCAGCGCTGCCCAATCGTTGATACATGGTGGCAAACCGAAACTGGCGGCATATTGATCACACCACTACCAGGTGCAACCGATCTTAAGCCTGGCTCTGCGACACGCCCATTCTTCGGCATTCAGCCAGCTATTGTCGATGCTGAAGGCAACTTCCAGGAAGGTGCAACTGAGGGCAACCTCGTCATAACAGACAGCTGGCCAGGCCAGATGCGGACTGTTTACGGAGACCATGAGCGCTTCGTCCAAACGTACTTCGCCACCTACAAAGGCTTCTACTTCACTGGCGATGGCTGCCGTCGTGACGAAGATGGCTACTACTGGATCACGGGCCGTGTTGACGATGTGATCAACGTATCTGGTCACCGCATGGGGACTGCTGAAGTTGAAAGCGCCCTCGTCGCCCACCCAGAGGTCTCAGAAGCTGCTGTAGTCGGCTATCCGCATGATGTGAAGGGACAAGGCATCTACGCCTATGTCACCCTCATGGAAGGCTTGGAACCATCTGAAGAACTGAAAAAGAAACTGGTGAAGCACGTTCGCGCCGAAATCGGTCCAATTGCATCCCCAGACCTCATCCAGTTCGCCCCGGGCCTACCAAAGACCCGTAGCGGTAAAATCATGCGCCGCATCCTCCGCAAAATCGCAGAGGACAGCTTCGACAACCTGGGCGACACCTCAACCCTAGCCGACCCAACCGTCGTAGGCGACCTAATCGACAACCGCCAAAACAAAGCTGAAACCGTGTAGGCGACGTGTATTGAATTCAGCCCAGAAAACAAAACCCCGCTGATTTGGCGGGGTTTTTTATTACGCTAAAACTACTGAGATAAATATATATTCTTGATATCATTAGCGATTTTTTCAAAGGCTTGAATCAGTTCACTTTCATTATCAGCTTTATAAAAGGTGCTGTTACTTGTTGCGCAAGACTGCATCACTCTTTTAGCAGCATAAGAACTCCCGAAATGAACAGAATACACCGTAATGTTCTTTTCCTTCATATTCTTACATATTTCTTTAGCACGAACAGATGAAGTACCGTACTCACCATATGAAGACGCGTACCTCCATTCAATTAAATTAGCGAACTCTTCATGTTCATCTGAGGTAAACTTGTTAGACCCATCAGGATTCGGTCCCTCAGTCCAAGTGTTATTTCGTTTTTTTTCTCTGATTTTCTCTTCGCGCGCCTGTTCTACGCGACTATAATTATAGTCATCTCGATAGTGTACGTTAAAGTCACCATCAGTCATAAACACCGCGTACTTTCGAATATTGTCTGTTTCATAAGGCAGTGGCTCACTATCAGAAGGCCAAAAATTCGACCATCTCGGAGATATTGTATACCACCCCCAAGCTATCCCGATTTGACCTGCTGTCCCGCCACCTGCAGATAATCTACTAATTGAATTTTTAATCTTATTTCGATCTGCAGTCAGCGGAACTACTTTTGCATTCCGTGGGCAATAACTATAACCAGATCCGATATAATCTGTGTTGCCCTCATCATCTTCAAAGTCATATGGAACTTCACTTGTGGACTGATCCATAATCCGCTCATGTACGCAGCCATAGTAGCTGACATCAAAAGTCGCTTTTTCAGCAAGTGCCGTGTCTAGTTTCACCCCGTTGCTATATGGTATGAAAGATACACGAATACGGCTCTTCGCTATATCGGTGTCTTCAGGCAACAGTGCATCAAGCAAACTGGTTGATGCCCTTTTTAGAGCGCCAATGTGGGAGCTCATTGACCCAGTAACATCTACAATCACCGAGACTTCAACATTACTCCGTGGAAATCTTGCAGTTGAACTACTACCAACAGCAAGTTCACTAGCTTCATCGCCATTACCACCAGTGAGCAGGCCAATCATTGGAGAAAAGCTGTTATTGAGTTTTGCAGATGCACTCGCGGAGATCGTATCGCCACCAATCTCATACTTAACGATCGGCTTAGTTACTTCAACATCTTCACCGATTGAATCTTTAATATTAGCCTCGAAGTACTCTTCGGTCATCTCCTGCACTTCTGCTTTACTCATCTCCGTAATAGTGAGTTTGTTAGCAACAGCTAGCACTGCTGCATCCAATGCCTGATTTACTGCGCGGCGAGTGTTGAAGCCCATGCCGAAATCAATCGCCATTCCAGCGAACACAATCATCAAAACCATGAGCACTGCGACAAGAACCGCCACCATCCCGTCTTCGGAGCGGTTGAATCTTTTGAATAGTGTAGAGAATTGTCTGAAATAACCCATCGAGATGCCCACCATCGACGCCCATGTAATTATGCCTAGCATAATATAAGGGTAGTATCTCGGGTATTAATCACTCAACTTTACTGAAAGTTTTCGGGCTAATGGCTAACAAAACATTAACCGCGTTTCACGGCTCAAGCTCGCTGTCCCAGTAGAGGAAATCTAACCAGCTCTCGTGCAGGTAGTTGGGTGGGAACAGGCGGCCATTGTTATGTAGGTCATACACACGTGGAATAAACGGCATTTGCTTGGGTCGCATGTTCATTTCTTGCCAGGATTTGTTTGCCTTGCGTAGATTACAGGGAGAGCAAGCCGTGATGACGTTGTCCCAAGTAGTCAGTCCACCCTTACTGCGAGGGATGAGGTGATCAAAAGTCAGGTCGTTTAAGGATCCGCAATACTGGCATTGAAACCTGTCTCTCAGAAACACATTAAACCGTGTAAAGGCAGGGTTTCGCTCTGTCTCCACAAAGGACTTCAGCGCAACAACGCTGGGGAGCTGAAACTCAAGACTTGGGCTTCTCACAACCTGATCGTATTCAGAGACGATACTAACCCGATCCAAAAACACAGCCTTCACCGCATCTTGCCACCCCCACAGAGACAAGGGGTAGTAAGACAGAGGCCGATAATCTGCATTCAACACAAGCGCCGGGAATGCGCCTTCTGAAACGACTGCGTTCACAACATGCTCCCGAGTCTCGCTCAGAACACAAGCGCCTGAGCGGAAATCATCTTGAGATGTTTTGATATTGTAGTCAGCAAATGACAGCTATGTGAAGTCTGACAATCCTCCTTACCCTAAGGAATTCGAAATACAGACAAAGCACATCAGCATAAACCCGCTATAGATCAGACAATTAGCTTGTCACGACACACTTTGTCGCAATGTCGGTCCCAAAATAAAAAAGCGGGAATAGTCACCTACTCCCGCTCATTTGCAAAATTTTATCTGCGATTACTTCCAGTGACGCACATCAACAAAGTGTCCGGCAATCGCAGCCGCTGCCGCCATTCCTGGAGAAACAAGGTGCGTACGGCCCTTGAAGCCCTGACGGCCCTCAAAATTACGGTTGGAAGTTGAAGCACAACGCTCACCCGGCTTCAATTTGTCAGCATTCATCGCCAGACACATGGAACAACCAGGCTCACGCCATTCGAAACCAGCGTCTTTGAAGATCTCATCCAGACCTTCCGCTTCAGCCTGTGCTTTCACCAGACCAGAACCCGGAACGATCATCGCGCTAACGGTGTCTGCAACCTTTTTGCCTTTAACAACGGCAGCAGCTTCGCGCAGATCTTCGATACGTCCGTTGGTGCAAGAACCAACAAACACGCGGTCAACCTTGATGTCAGTGATCTTCTGACCCGCTTCAACGCCCATGTACTCAAGCGCACGCTCTTTTGAAGCGCGGCGGTTGTCGTCTTCGATCTCAGCCGGATTAGGAACAACACCGGTAACGGAAACAACATCTTCAGGAGAAGAGCCCCAGGTCACGATTGGAGGCAGGTTCGCTGCATCCAGAACGATTTCTGTATCAAACTCTGCATTCTCATCAGTAAACAGAGTTTCCCAGTAGGCTTGTGCCTGTTCCCATGCGGCGCCCTTAGGTGATTTAGGACGACCCTTCAGGTACTCAAAGGTTTTCTCATCCGGAGCAATCAGACCAGCACGTGCACCAGCTTCAATAGACATGTTACAGACGGTCATACGACCTTCCATAGACAGGTTACGGATCGCTTCACCAGCGTATTCAATGACGTAACCGGTACCGCCAGCAGTACCCAGCTCTCCGATGATCGCCAGTACGATATCTTTCGCGGTCACACCTTCCGGCAGCTGACCATTCACAGTCACACGAAGGTTTTTCGCTTTCTTCTGAATCAGCGTCTGCGTCGCCAGAACGTGCTCAACTTCAGAAGTACCAATACCGTGTGCAAGAGAACCAAACGCGCCATGCGTGGATGTATGGCTGTCACCACAAACGATCGTCATGCCCGGCAGCGTAAAGCCCTGCTCTGGACCCACGATGTGCACCACGCCCTGACGCTGATCGAGCTCTGAATAGTATTCAACGCCAAACTCAGCAGCATTTTTCGCAAGCGTATCAACCTGCAACGCGCTTTCAGGATCATCAATACCCTGGGAGCGATCAGTGGTTGGAACGTTATGGTCAACAACAGCCAGTGTACGCTTTGGGTGACGAACCTGACGGCCAGCCATACGCAGGCCTTCAAATGCCTGTGGGCTCGTAACTTCGTGTACCAGGTGGCGGTCAATGTAAAGCAGGCAAGTACCGTCTTCTTGCGTGCTGACCACATGGTGGTCCCAGATCTTATCGTAAAGAGTTTTGGCCTGCGACATTGCGCTTGTCTCCTGGAAACGAATGATCCTTGTTTCAAATTCGGCTCTGATCGCACCTACCAAGCGCTCAAGATCCGAGAAAACAGGACCACTCACTTATTACTTGCAGCTCTCTGCGGCCGCATAAATCTTGAAAATACGGAAACAACTACAAACGAAGCTCCCGCTATACTGGCTCTATTAATCGGCCCAGATCACCAAAATATCAAGCTTCTTTGCCTTGAGATTCTCTCAAGACGGAAAGGTAATGAAAGCAAGTTAGACGCAATCAAACAATCCCTTTGATGCGATCAATACCCTGTAGCCTAAGCATATATTTCTATGAGCAAAAGTTCTGGCGGACAAAGAAAACGGATTGGAAGTCCCGAGCATCCAAGCCCGCTGCCAACGATGAGAGTGCTTCCATTTTCCTCAAAAGCGCCCTTCGCATACTTCCGGTCAAGCCGCGATGGTATTGTCAATGCACCAATAAACGGCAAGCGAACTTGCCCTCCATGCGTATGCCCGCTCACTGTCAAATCTACGGATTTATTGGCCTCAAGAAAGATGTCCGGCTCATGGGCAAGCAAAATCCGCGGGGCGCTGTCATCTTCAACCTGACTTAAGGCCACCTCAAGATCATCCCGGCGTCCCGTCCCGTGCAACTGGCAGGCCTCGCCATACTGATCATCCAGTCCCAAAAGCCAGACATGAGAGTTGCCTCGTGTAGATACCCGCTGAGCCCTATTCTCGAGAACAGTCACTCCAGAAGCTTCCAATGCCTCTCTGGCGTCCTCACCACCTTCAAGCCAATCATGGTTGCCCAGCACACCAAAAACACCCAGAGGTGCCTTCAAATGCTGCATAGGCTGCGCCCAAGCTGCAGCAGAGGCTAACGGCTTTGCAAAAGGAGGATGCATGGCTGTGTGGTAGTCGCCTAAAAGCGCAATAAGGTCAGGCTCCAGACTGTTCACGCGCTCTACGATGCGCGTAATCCGTTCAGGACGCATCCATGGCCAGCAGGCATGCAGATCAGTCATAACAACAATTTGCAAAGGTTTTTGGTCAAGAGCTTCTGGAGAAACAACAACTTTATGCCGGGTAATTCTCGGTGGCAGCCAAGGCTCTACAAACACGGCATAAATACCGAGTAACATGATGAAAATGATGAAAATGATGATGAATGCGATCACCATTTGCCTTCAAGCCCTCTACTCATTGCATCTTTCAGAACCAACCTAACCCACTTGGATTAATTGTATTCTGACAGCTCCCCGGAATATCCCCCTGAAAACTTGCGCAAAGGATGCGCACCAGAACCTGTCACATTTATACTGCAAACACCAACAGCACCACATGGCAATCCATGCAGTGTTGAACCAGAGTTCCCGGAAGTCGGGATGAGCAAGGCGGCAGGCAATACCTGCGCTACTTATTGAAATAGTTTCTTCGGCATTGGCTACACGCCTTGCCCGGGCTTTCTTTGAATGAACAACCTCGCCTCTTTTGCCTATAAGGCACGATAGCCGGTTTCCCGGAAAGACAGTGGCTTATCCAGTCAGGTTTCCCTGCCCGAACAGTTCCTCCGTCTTTGACAAACACATCTGCAAAAGCAAGTCTCCCTGCCGGTGCTATTGTATCCGTCGCCGCGTGATACCCTATAGTCCTGGGCCCTTCCCCTCAAACCATGCG
>NZ_LMCI01000008.1:352214-489166 GCF_001623145.1 Pseudovibrio sp. W64
AACTAACTACAACAAGTAGCGCAGGTGTTGCCTGCTCGCCTTGCTCCTCCCGTCTTTCGGGAATTTAAGCTCCAACACTGCCGGCATAGCCGTGCGGTGCTATTCGTGTTTGTAACGGCTACAATGCGTTGAATATGTGCTCCGGCATCTTGCGCTGCACATCCACTTTGCAGGCAAACCCCATATGCGCCAGTACATCCCGCTTGGGCTTTATGCCAGGGGCAACTTCAGTCAGCACTAGCCCATTAGGCCCCAGCTGGAAGACGGCGCGCTCGGTCACATAAAGCACTTCCTGCCCATTGGTTTTGGCATTTAAGGCATTGAAGGTGATGTGGTCTGTTTGCTCCACAAACTTTGTGTGGGTGCCATTGCGCGTCACCTTGAGTTTGTCTTTGCGGTACTCAACCTGAGAATCCACGCCCGTCAGTAAACCGCAAAACACGAGCTTTCTGGCGTTTTGTGAGATGTCGATGAAGCTGCCCGGCCCAACGATTTTACCATTCACTTTGGACAGGTTCACATTCCCATGCCGGTCCACTTCGCTCATGCCCAGAAAGGCAATATCCAGCCCGCCGCCGCTATAAAAATCAAACTGATCCAGTGAAGAAAGCAGTGCTTCAGACCCCAGAGCTGCGCCATAAAGAGAATCTCCCAGAAACTGGCCGTTGTGATGTCCGTGTTCGCAAGAGAGCCAGATCCTTTCCGCCAACTGCTTGCGCTGCTCAGCAAAGCGAATGCCAGCAGGAACGCCAAAGCCGATATTCACGGCTGCGTTTTCAATCAACTCCTCCGCAGCCCGGCGAGCAATCACCTTGCGGGCAATCTCGCTGGGTTCGTTTTGAACTCTTGTATGAGAGGGTTTGATATCCCCGCTGAGAGCAGGGCTGTACGGCGTGTCATAGGCAATAGTCTGGCCGGGGGCTTCGACAATCGCATCCAGAAACACTCCCGGAACCGCAACAGAGCGGGCAGGTAGGCTTCCGGTCTGCACCACGTTTCTAACCTGCGCAAAACAATGGCCACCACTGTTATGCGCAGCCGTCGCCAAACTGAGACAATCAAGTGTGACGGCTTCTTCATCAAGGCTGAGATTGCCTTTCGTGTCCGCCGCAGACCCGCAAATCAGAGCAAGGTCGATCTTGAACGGGCGGTACCGGAGGTATTCCTGACCATGCAGATGAAGCAGTTCCACAAGCTCATGCTTGGAAGACTTGCTGCATTTACCGCCGCCATGTCTGGGATCAACAAACGTCCCCAGTCCGGTGCGGGTGAAGAGACCGGGACGACCCGCACCAATTTCGCGGATCAACTGCTGAATAACACCAGCCGGAAGGCAATAAGCTTCCAGCTTGTCTTGAGAGATCAGTTTTTGGAGGGAAGGAGTGAGAACGAAGTGAGAGGTGATAATGCCGCGCAGCATTCCCTTATGAGCAAACCGGTTCAGCCCCCGTTTGTCACCATCTCCGATGGAGAGCGAGTTGATGATGAATAGGTTTTTGGGTTGCCCTGTTGAAAGAAACCGCTGCTCAATGGCCTCCAGCAAAGCTTCCGGCGTTGCAAGGCCCCGCCCACAGCCGCCAATGACGATGGTGTCGCCATCTTCCACAAAGGCCGCAATTTCACGCGCACTGCAGATCTGCATCCTGCTGGTTCCCGGAGTTCGTGTCCGTTTTGTCTTTGAACCAATTATCCCTCAAACCCTGAAAAGTCCGGTTAAGGCGCATGCAGATGAAATAAAGATCTTTGGAAGCAATGCTTTAAGTATGTGTGGCAAGAAAGATGCTTTTCAAACCATTATAATTTGTTATGTAAGTGGCTCAAATTTACAAAAAAGACTGGCTTAAAGTTGACTGTGTTTCAGGAAGATCAAGTGTTTCAGGTGGGAGAATTCATTCGTGGGGGCGGATTCCGCGACACTTATGAATGTGCGTCTGATCCAACGAAGCTCCTGAAGTTTGACCGGTACGAGGCTGGTGAGCGCAAAGTCAAAAGCCGTGGGTTTTTGAAAGACCTGTTTCGGTCGGTGCGTGCGAAATTAGGTTACAAGAAACAGCGTTTAAGCGGCAATCAGGATGAGTTGCTGGGGTGGCAGCACATTCAGGATGTTGGTTTGGAAGACCACCAGTCTTTTGCGAAAGTCTACGGGATTGTGGAGACGGATCGCGGACCTGCTTTGCTGACCGAGAAGATCGACAACTTTTGGCACCCGGAAATCCGAAGTATCCGGGATTACATCAGTCGCCATGGCCGGGTTGAGGACAAAGAACTTATTCGCGCTTTGATTGATTACTTTAAAATCTTACGTCAGAACCACGTTTCCTGTTTTGCCGACAGACCAGAAAATATGGGCATTGTTCTCGATACTGCAGGCAATAAGTACATCAAGAGCTTTGACGTAAAACCGTACCTGAACCATCAATTGCTGCCTCTTCATAAGATTGACTATCTTAACAAGAAGCGGATAAGGCGGCGGTTAGATCGCCACCTCGATATTTTAAGTGGCGATAGTTCCAGTGACGGCCACAAGATTTGATCTAGCCAAGATGAGTGGCTTGTTTTGTTAAACTAGCCACTGATTGAGAAAGGCTCGCCTCATTTCTCACTTACAGTTCATTTGCTTGCTGTATTTCGGCCAATTTTCTTCACCTATACACGCCTTGTATCTGGATTAGCTTCAGTTAAGCTGACGGGATTGCAAATTTGGTGAGCGCGATATTTTGTGCGCTGATTTTTCTGGTGTTATCAATCAAATGAAATTGGGGCGGGCTTCGTGGCGCAGAGTGAGGCAGTAAATACTTCCGTGTTGGCATTGTTCAAGCTGAGCGCGTTTCGTCGATTTTTTGGTGTTCTTGTTCCGGCAGCATTCGCGGACTGGATCGATTTCATCGCTATCATGGTGCTTGTCAGTTACAGCTGGGAAATGGGCGCGACCGAGGTTGCCAGTGTCATCATGGCTGCGACCTTGCCCCGTGTGATCTTCGGCCTGCCAGCCGGTGTTCTGGTTGACCGGATTGGTGCTGGCCCTGTGCTGATCGCCGGTTTGCTTATCCGAGCCGGGTTGATGGTTGGCATGTTCTTCTTTGCAACCAGTCTTTCGCTCCTTATCGCTTTTGTGTTTCTCAAAGCCACGGTGTCAGCCGCCTTTATGCCTGCGCAGCAACTGGCGTTGAAGAAAATCGTGCCGTCAAACATGCTGACACAAGCGGTCAGCGTGGATCATTTCGTCATTCAATCTACCAAGGTCTTTGCGCCAGTTTTGGGTGGTGCTTTGCTTGCCATCTGGAGCCCACACTCTGTCTTCTTGTTGGGGGGCGCGAGCTTTGCCGTAGCTTCTCTGATTTGCCTGAGCTTGTTAGGGGTGCTGAAAAAGGACGCTAACGATGCCTCAGAGGAAAGCACCGAGAAAAGCAGTGTGGTGAATGATGCCAAGGTTGGTTTGGCTTATCTTTGGAAAACACCGCGTCTTCTTTTAGGCATGGCGCTCATCTGCCTCTTTATATTCAGCGTCTTTCTTTATGAGGCTGTCCTGTTGCTCCTCATCAAGGAAACCGGTCAGCCAGAGAGTGCGGCTGGACCTATCCTGGGTTCGATTGGCGTTGGCGGGCTTATCGGAACTTATCTGACGGCCAAGATAGGAGATCGTGTCAACTTGCACCTGCTGATGGTGATTGGCTCTTTCTTCGGGGGCGCTCTCACCATAGTCGTGGGCTGGATTCCGTTCAGTTCAGTGCCTTTTGGGATGCAGGAACAGATGGCTCTCTGGTTCGTTGGCGGCGCCTTTACCAGCTTTATCACGGTGCCGTTTGGGGCAATCGTTGTTAAGCAAACGCCTGAGCATTTGCTGGGGCGTATCACTTCGGTTGGCGAGATGTTGCAATCGGGTCTCATGCTGATTGCGATTCCGATCGGCGCCTTTTTGGCAGAGCAGTGGTTTGTATCCATGCCCTTCTTTGCGGGCGGTGCTATTATGTGTGGTGGAGCGTTGATTGGGCTGCTTGCCGTACTTAACCTCGGCAAAGCGCCAGACGTGGAACCCGTGATTTCAGAGGAAGTTGTCTAAGCATTCCATCAAGCAGTTACGACTTTAATTGTGCTCGACCTTGCTTGATGGCTGAGGCATTCTCGCTGCATTGCTCAAATCTGCCACCTGCGCTGAGCAATGAGGGGGGAATGAAATGACAGGCTTTGTATTTAACACGGCGGCCAGCGTTGTATGTGAGCCCGGTGCGGTTCAGAAGTTGGATGAGCTCACGCTGAAAACCATCGGCAAGCGTGTTTTTCTGGTGAGTGATAAAGGACTGATGAAGGCAGGTCTTGTCGAGCCTGTGATCGCTCAGCTGGAAACTGTTGGAATAGACGTCACCTTGTTCGATGATGTTGTTGCTGACCCGCCAGAAGCCATCGTTTTGCACGCTGCAGAATTGGCAAAAGCGGCTGATGTGGACGGTGTTATCGGTCTGGGCGGTGGGTCCTCGCTGGATGTTGCCAAGCTTGTCGCACTGCTCGTTGGGGGAGGAGAGCAGCTCGCTGACATCTACGGTGTTGGAATGGCTAAAGGGAAAAGATTGCCCCTGATCCTTATCCCAACAACGGCTGGCACAGGGTCTGAAGTGACGCCAATCTCCATCATTACGACGGGTGAGGCCGAGAAGAAGGGCGTTGTGTCTCCGACCCTATTGCCTGACGTGGCAATACTGGATGCGGATCTCACGGTTGGCCTGCCACCACATGTCACGGCTGCAACTGGCATTGATGCGATGGTGCATGCAATTGAGGCCTACACGTCGACATCTGCAAACAACAACCCGGTGTCTAAAGTGTTGGCGCAGGAAGCCTTGCGTTTGCTGGGTGCGAATATCGAAAAAGCCGTGAACACGCCGCAGGATAAAGAGGCACGTTCCAATATGTTGCTTGGTTCTATGTTGGCAGGGCAGGCGTTTGCCAATTCCCCGGTGGCGGCTGTGCATGCGCTGGCTTATCCGATTGGTGGCATCTTTCATGTGCCTCATGGAGTTTCCAATGCGCTGGTTCTGCCGCATGTGATGCGGTTCAACTTGCCAACCTGTGCGCAGGCCTATGCTGAGCTTGCCCCTCTGGTGTTTCCGGAACTTTCAGAAATTCCGGCGGATAATCGAGGCAGCGTATTTGCAGACCGGTTGGCAGAGCTTTCCAAAGTTCTAGGGGTTGAAACAACGCTTCGCGAAGTGGGTATTGGTGAGCAGGACGTCGTGAACCTGGCCAGTGAGGCGATGAAGCAAACGCGGTTGCTGGTGAATAATCCACGTGAGGTGGATGAGGATAGCGCCTTGAAGATCTACCAGCAGGCTCTTTGAGAACGGATTGAAGCGGAGACCATAGACGATGAGCAAACCCAAAAAGCCGGCTGCGCATACCCGTGCACATTACGCGTTCTTCAGTGATGTCCAAACCCGTTGGGAAGACAACGATGTATATGGGCACATCAATAATGCGGTCTACTACAGCTATTTCGATAGTGCTGTGAACGCCTACCTCATCGAAAACGATGCCCTCAACATACATGAGGGGGATGAAATAGGGCTGGTTGTGGAATCTGGCTGCCAGTACTTCTCTGAGATTGCCTACCCGGAAAAGATCGATATTGGGCTGCGTGTCGGGCACCTGGGCAACAGCTCCGTGCGATACGAACTGGCCTTGTTTGCGCAAGATGCTGAGAGAGCAGCCGCACAAGGTTTTTTTACGCATGTGTACGTAGATCGTGCGACACGCAGGCCGCAAGCGCTCTCCGGCAATCTGCGTACTGCACTTGAGGCACTTCTACTACAGGTTGTTGATTCTTGATTGTTAAAAATGTAATGATTAATTGCACTTATAATAAATAGATGATGAGCGCATAAAACGATAAAACTTTCAGAAATTACTCAATTAATGCCTTAAATACCCACGGGTTAACCACTGGTTGAGATTTACAAGCTTAGGATGCCGCCAAGTCATGGGCAATGACTTCTATTCGGGAGAAATCGGGTCATGAGGCGGGTCCTCCAGCTATTTACGAATTTGCAGCTGTCGATGAAAATCGGCGGTGGCTTCATTATTGTACTCTTACTTTCCGCTGCAGCTGGTGGGATCGGAATCTTTTCTATCTCTCAGCTCACCAAGCAAACAGAGATGACAAATGCAACCATGCGTTTAATGCAGGGCCTGCATGATACGACATCAGCGCGCGAAACTTATTTGCGCAGCTTGAGCAAGTATGATGCAACCGCTGCGGCTGATGAGCTGAATCTGTTGGGCGCAGATCTGGAAGCTCTTCATGAGCAGGTTGTTGCAGATGGCAAAGATGGTACCGCCTTTGAAGAGACCCACGAAAATGTGCGGGCTCTGAAAGGTCTGTTCAGTCGTGTTCGTATGTCGACTGATATTCAGGAATCTCAGGTTGCCAAGATGATGTCTGCTGTTGCCAATCTTCAGATGATTGGCAAAAAGGTTCAGGCTGACATCTCAAAGATTGCGGCCTCGGCAACTGAGCAGGACAAGCTGGCCAAAGAGCAGCTGAAAGAAGCTGACAAAGCAGGCCGTCTTGTTGCGACTATTCAGAGCCAGGCCCTGAACATGCGCTACTTCTTCGTGAAGGCGACAACAAGCTCTGAAGAAGGCGCACTGCGCAAGACATTGCTCAGCGCAGCGAAAGCGCGCCGTGAGATCAAGAAACTGCAAAAAATCCAGCTGTCACATCTGGATGCCAAGGTTCTTCAAAGTCTGGCAGGTGTTTCAGATACGCTGGTTGATAAACTGAAAGCCCTGCGCGATTCTACGGACTTCTCCGAGATGTATTCGCTGCGCCAGGACATCACTGCAAGTATTGATGTGCTCGGCGAAACGGCTCAGCTGGTCATCGGCTTTACCTATCGCTCTATTGATGATGCGAACAGGAAGCAGGCTGAAGCGGTTGATCGTAAGCAGCAGGTTGATGCCGCACTGGCCTCAGTTTCCAACATCACACGCCAGACACTGGCTGTGAGCTCGTCTTCTCTTTCCTTCCTGCGTGCAGGGTCTGGTGTGAAGTCTGAGGAAGTCTCCAAGGAGATTGATCAGCTTGGCGCAGCAGGCCGCGAGTTTAAAGCGGGTGTGAAAGACATTGAAGGCGGCGTGAAGGCCTCTAAAGATGCCATCAAAGAAATCGCTGCGATCCGCTCTGGTTTCGGCTCAATGGCAAACGGTAAGAAAGAACTTGCCAGCCTTGTTACAAAGCTCACTGAGCAATCTGAAACAGTTCAGGGACAGATCATCGACATTGCAGCCTCTGAGGCTGAAAATGCGAGTGCAGCTGGTGACCTTGCAACCAATCTGATTGCAACGACTGTTGCTGTTGGTCTTGTACTTGGTGCGTTGATTGCACTGGGCCTGTCTCTTGCCATCACTCGTCCGACCAAGCGTCTGACTGGCATCATGGAGCGTCTGGCAAATGGCGATACCGATGTTGAGATTGCCGGCGCAAAGCGCAAAGACGAAATTGGTGACATGAGCCGCACGGTTCAGGTCTTCCGTGATAACGCTTTGGAACGTGCACGTTTGCGCGAAGAGCAGGCACATGTTGCTGAAAAGGACGCTGAAAAGCAGCGCGAAATTGAGCAGCTGATCACTGACTTCAGAAATACAGCCGCAAACTTGCTGACCTCTGTGAATGACAGCATGGGTGAGATGGGCGAGACAGCCAGCGTGATGGCAGATCTTGCTCGCGGTACCTCTGATCAGACAGAGCGGGCAGCGGCCTCTTCCACTGATGCTGCCAACAACGTGCAGATGGTTTCTGCCGCCGCAGAAGAGCTGAGCAGCTCCATTGAGGAAATTGCACGTCAGGTGAGCGCGACAACCTCTGTTGTTGCCAAAGCAACTGAGAGTGCGCACGTTTCCAACGACCGCATCAATGAGCTGGCCGATGCCACAGTCAAGATTGGTGAGGTTGTCGGGCTGATTCAGGCAATTGCCGAGCAGACCAACTTGCTGGCTCTGAATGCGACCATTGAAGCGGCGCGTGCTGGAGAAGCTGGTAAGGGATTCGCAGTAGTTGCGGCTGAGGTGAAAGAACTTGCCAACCAGACGTCCAAGGCTACAGAGGAAATTAGTTCCCAGATCTCTGCGATTCAGAACTCCACAACAGATGCTGTATCCTCCATCGAGGGCATCTCGCATACAATGGATGAGGTTACCGCATTTACCTCTGCAATTGCGACGGCTGTTGAGCAGCAGGGGGCTGCGACAACTGAGATTAGCCGCAACGTGCAGGAAGCTGCTGTGGGAACATCCAGCGTAAACGAGAATATGACGTTGGTCTCTGATGCAGTGAGTGAAACTAATACCGCGTCCTCACGTGTGCTGACAGCCTCTACAGAGGTGACTGAAAGTACGCGTGCGCTAGGCAGAGAAGTTGATGACTTCCTGACTGCGGTCGCGAAAGTCGGCTAACACACTCAAAATTCTAAAAATTGGAAGGCAGCTTAGATATTCTAAGCTGCCTTTTATTTTGTCCTGATTAAACAAAATGATTTCATTTATATATTTCCAGGAGGAATAGCATTTTAGAGTTGTAATAGTTCGAATTTATAGAATTGCACGTAAGTATTTTGTCTTTGTTGTGCCGCAAAGATAAATACAAAACGCTGATATATATGTATAGAATAACATATGCATGCTGAATATACTAAGGAATGACTTGGTGAATTAATAATAATCGTTTTTTATATTAACTGCTCGTCAATTTATGAAATACATATTCTGTCTGCTTGAATTTTATTCACTTAAGTAACGAAATAGAAAAACATAGAGGCAGCTATGTCGCCGGGTGCACATCTGTCCGATACTGAAAAAACATTCAGTGAGGCAGACATCATTGTTAGCAAGACCGACCTAAAGGGCCGCATTACGTACTGTAATGAGATCTTTTGCGAGATTGCGGGATACTCCTACAAGGAACTCATAGGTCAGCCACACAGCATTATTCGTCATCCAGACATGCCTCGGTGCGTCTTCGAGCTTCTTTGGAAGCGGATTGCGGATGGGCAGGAGGTCTTTGCGTATGTGAAGAACCTTTGCCGGGGCGGTGAGTTTTATTGGGTGTTCGCCCATGTGACTCCCACCTTCGACAATGCAGGAAAGATCATCGGATATCATTCAACACGCAGAGTGCCAGAGCGAAAGATCCTCAATGACGCGATCATTCCGTTCTACCAGCAGCTCATTGAGATGGAGCAGGCTCCAAAGAGCCGGAAAGACGGGCAACACAATAGCTCTGAGTTTCTGGCGAACTACCTCTCCGATAATCGGGTGACCTATGATGAATTTATCCTCACTCTCTAAGAGTGTCTTCCTGAGTTGCCTGACGGCTGCAATCTGCGTTGGTATTGCGCTTCAGGGAATGGGAGGGGAGAGCAACCTGCTTTCAATCCTCTCTGGTCTGGCTGGTGTGGCAGCAGTGCTCTTACTATTTTTCGTGCTTAAGGTACGGCGCGTGCTGAAGCATGTGACAGAAATCGCGACCTTGCAGGCAAGTGGTGATCTGGAAGCACGCACTCTTGTGGGAATGGATCATGGTGAACTGAAGGACCTGCTTGCGAGTGTGAATTACTCCACTGACAAGACAGATTCCTTTATTCGCGAAATGGTGGCATCCACGCACGCTTTGTCAGCGAACAAGTATTATCGCCGCGTTGTCACGCGCGGGCTGCAAGGCTCGTTTCTGGTTTATGCAACTCAGGTGAATGAGGCGATCGCGAAGGTACAAAACCGGATCTGTGATTTCTCTGGTCAAACTGATGCTTTTGAACAGCTGACCCGCAATGCGACAGACCTGCTTTCCAGCTCGGGCCAGAACATGAGCGACAATGCGCAGCAGATGGAACAATCCGCCGGCCTGACCCTTCAGCGCGCATCTGCCGTGACCGTGGCGTCTGAAGAGACATCCGCAAATGTGCAGACCGTATCTGCTGCTGTTGAGGAGCTTTCTGCCTCTGCCGCAGAGATCGGCAATCAAGTGAAATTTACTGCTGATGTTACGAGAACAGCTGTTCAGGAAGTTGAAGCTGGCGAAACCAAGATCAGCAGCTTGAGCGCCGCCGCCGAGACCATCGGCGATGTTGTGGAACTCATCAGCTCCATTGCTGAGCAGACGCATTTGCTGGCGCTCAATGCGACGATTGAAGCAGCGCGGGCAGGGGAAACGGGCAAAGGCTTTGCCGTTGTGGCAGGTGAGGTAAAGGATCTGGCAGGTCAGACTTCTGATGCAATCGGTCAGATCTCCGGTCAGATTGAGGCCATCCAGTCAGCGACTGCAGAAACAGTTGTCTCGTTTAAGCAGGTAGCAGAATCCATTTCCAAGATTGAAAGCGTCACGGATTCCATTTCGCTCTCTGCAAGACAGCAAGCAGAAGCGACCACCGAGATCGCCCAGAATATTGCCGAGGCTTATTCTGGTACACGGCTTGTGGCCAGCAACGTGGCGGATGTTTCGACTTATGCGAATGAAACGGAAAATGCTGCTGAGCATGTGATCGGATCTGCGGTTGAGATGAACCAGCAGATTGCATCGCTGTCTTCCGCTGTGACCGAGTACATCACCGAGCTGCGCAACGGCCCGCTGAGCAACAGCGAGATGCGCACTTGATACTTCCTTTGTCCTGAAACACGATATGGGAGACCTAATTCGCGTTTCAGGACGCTCTAAAGGACTGAGCCACCTACCACATTGCTATCACAACAAAGGATAGCAACATGAAAACTCTGGTTCTTGGCACACTCTTAGCAATGGCCTGCACGTCTGCTTTGGCGGATCAGCAGATTGCAGGCTATGACCGCCTTATCGTATCGGCCTCTCATCGCACGTCTGCTGTTGCAGCGTCTGTGTGGTATCCGATCAAAACACCAACCTACCGCAATGTGATTGGCGACAACGCGGTGTTTAAGGGCACCTCCGCCTATGTTGGCGCCGCAATCAAAGAGGGCAAGCATCCACTTATTGTGCTCTCGCATGGCTCCGGCGGTAACATGGATGGGCTTTCATGGCTGTCATCCGGATTGGCACTGAAAGGCGCAATGGTCCTCGCTGTCAATCACCCGGGCAGCACCTCCGGCGATTCCTCGCCCCGCCGGTCACTGCGCCTTGATGAGCGTGCCAAAGATCTGACGGCCGCACTGGATGAGCTTCTGAATGATCCGGCTTTTGCTGACTATATTGATGAAGGTCGTATTACCTCACTTGGATTCTCTTTGGGAGGGGCGACCGCACTGAACCTGGCAGGTCTGCGGTTTAAGGGCGATCAGTACAACGAGTACTGCAACGGGATTGGCAAGGGACAAGCAGACTGCGTCTTTCTCTCCAAGGGCGGCGTTGATTTTTCGAGACTACCTGCAGG
The DNA here is from genome assembly GCF_001623145.1 of Pseudovibrio sp. W64. Taxonomy (NCBI): domain Bacteria; kingdom Pseudomonadati; phylum Pseudomonadota; class Alphaproteobacteria; order Hyphomicrobiales; family Stappiaceae; genus Pseudovibrio; species Pseudovibrio sp. W64. The sequence continues at coordinate 363,602 of NZ_LMCI01000008.1, forward strand.
CTTTTCAAAAGAGGCGCAAGATAGTCGGGTTACTGCCGCGATTGCCGTCGACCCCGGCTTTACTTATGTCATTGACGAACAAAGCCTGATGGAGGTTAAGCAACCTGTGCTCTTGCTAAACATTGGTGAAGAGAACCTATGGAAAGCGGCTGATGTGGGACCAGAAGGCAGTAACCTGGTAGCTAAGCTGGAAAATGCGAACCTTGCTGTCGTCAAACCCGGACATCACTTCACATTTCTGGCGGAGTGTAAGCCAGAAGGGCCTGCCGTGCTGGCAGCTGAAAATGATGATCCGGTATGTGATGATCCTGAAGGAACTGATCGGGCACAGATCCATGAGGACATTCTTGAAGAAATCGCACGCTTCTTGAAGCTGTAAACGGAGAGAGCTGTGAAGCTCCCTCTCCATGCAATCAGAGGAGGCCTTGCTCGCGCTTGGCCTCTTCCAACTCTTCTTCATCGGTATATCCGATGAGAATACCGGCCTGAAGCTCTTTGCCTGCGTTGGCTTTGATTTGTTCGTCGGTCATCGTAATGCGAGTGTGATGCTTGCGATACCAGGCAAACAAAGCCTCGCTCATGCGTTCCCGTTCTGCAGTAAATGCGGGATCAGCGCCAAGGTCATTCAGCTCCTGAGGGTCTTCTTCAAGATCAAAGAGCATAGGGCGGAAGCCTTCTGCATGGATGAACTTCCAGCGCTTGTCCATGATCATCGCAAGGCGGCAATCTACCACCGGCAACCCAAGATCCATCCGCGCATTGCGCATGGAATAATCGTACTCACTAATGGCAAACTCACGCCACTGAACAGGTTCAACAGTTTCGAGCAACGGCAAGAGAGAGCGGCCTTCAAGCACGTTTGATTTGGGCGTGCCGCCACAGAACTCGACAAAGGTCGGCGCCAGATCGATTGCTTCGACCAACTCTTCGCTGACGTTGCCACGTGTCTCATCAGCCTCTGCTCTTGGATCAACAATGATCAGCGGAATTTTGACAGATGGTTCGTGGAAGAGCTCTTTCTCGCCCATCCAATGATCGCCCAAGTAATCTCCATGGTCGGAGGTGAACACTATCATGGTGGTGTCTGTCAGGCCCTTTTCGTCGAGAAACGCCATGAGCTTGCCGATTTCATCGTCGATCTGTTTGATCAGGCCCATGTAGGCAGGAATGACTTTTGCTCGGGTCTCATCATTGGAAAACGCCTTGGAAACGCGCTCACCCATAAAAGCCTGAAACACAGGATGCGGATCTTGCTTCTCGTCATCTGAGCGAACGACAGGCAGAACATCATCTGCCCCATACATGTCATGGTAGGGGGCTGGAACGATATAGGGCCAGTGAGGTTTGATAAGTGAAAGATGCACACACCATGGCTCTTCACCAGCAACGGCAACAAAGTCTTTGAACCGGTGGATCATGTAAGGCGTTTCGGCATGTTCAGCCTGAACCCGCGCTGGTTTGTCAGCGTGACCAAGCAACCAGCCGGAGAGGATCTCACCGTCCTCGCTCTCAGCGGAGTTCGCCCATTGCTCCCATTGGTTTGGGCCATGGTATCCTTTGGCTTGGAGGTAACTGTCGTATTGCGGATTTGGAGAGTATAACCCATCGGGGTGAAGTCCGTCATCTCGCTCGAACACTTCAAACCCGCATTCAGCAACGCGGGCACCAATGAAGCTTTCCGGAGAGATGCCGAGGCGGGCCATGCCGTCAGAATCTGCACGCATATGGGTTTTGCCAACCAACACGTTGCGCACGCCAATCTCTTGCAAATGATCCCCGAGCGTTGGCTCCCCGACACGAAGCGGTATGCCGTTCCACGTGCTGCCGTGAGAGCGCACATAACGCCCTGTATAGAAACTCATGCGAGATGGGCCGCAAATGGGAGATTGAACATAAGCGCGGTTAAACCGAACACCTCGTTCCGCCAGTTTGTCAATATGTGGAGTGTGCAGATGCGGGTGACCGTAACAGCTCAGATAATCAAACCGTAATTGATCACACATGATCCAGAGCACATTGCGCCCGTTAGCCATATCAAACACCTCCCCTGATTGACGTGGCTATATTCCCTTATTTGTCACGGGATTAGCAAGAGGAACTCCGTGTTTTACTTGACCTAAATGGCGTTGAGTTTTTCAACCATTGCTGAGCAAATTTTGCTGGTTATACTCCTGCGTGTTTCTGAATTAAGAATTTTGAGGGAGATAGTTGAAATGTATTTGTCGAATAAGTTTATTGCATCGGGCGTTGGAGTACTTGGCTTAATCAACTTGTTTATGATGCAATCTGCGGGCGCCGCAGAACGTGTTGTCTCCATTCCTGTCGACAGCCAGAGTGTGGTCGGTACTTTGGAGACCGCAGCACAAGAAAACGCCCCAATCGCAATTCTGTTGCATGGTTTTACCGGAACGCGTGACGAGCTACCGGTAAAGGAAACTGAAGAAGGTGTCTTCTCTCGCATGGCACGTTTGCTGGCCGAGCGCGGTGTTTCATCGCTGCGGATTGACTTTCGGGGCTCAGGCGAAAGTGATGGAAAGTGGGAGGACACAACGTTCTCCGGGCAGATTAAGGATGCGGTCACAACCATTGACTGGGTGCGTGCCCAGAAGCAATTCAAAGGCACTAAGATTGCTTTGATTGGATGGAGCCAGGGTGGGCTTGTTGCCAGCCATGCAGCTGCTGCACGACCAGATGTGGACACCGTAGTTTTAATGGCGCCCGCAACCAATCCGTTGGTGACGTTTACGGGTCTCTTCGGAACGGAGTTGGTGAACAAAGCGATGACTGCTGATCCTGAAACGCCGATCACAGGAAGCTTGCCATGGGGTGTTGAAACAACACTGAAAGCCCGGTTCTATCAGGAAATGCCAATCACCAGTCCATTAGCAGCGATGGCGCACTTCGACGGGCCATTGCTTGTAATGATGGGTCTTAAGGATGCTCTGATCACACCACAGCCAGCAATTGGTGAGGCGTGGATGGCATATCATGATGGCGAAGAGAAGCTCATCGTGCTCGATACAGATCATGTTTGGAGTGCATTTGAAGGCCCGCAGATGATTGATGAACACGTCGTTCCGGATATCTTAGAATGGTTTGACGCGCAGCTTTAAAGCAGAACGCGATCAGCTGCTTACACCAGGCAGCTGATCGCAGCTGAATAACTTTCAGTATAGTTTTGCCAATGTTCCACTAAGCTTTGTGCTGCAATACGATGGAAGCTTAAGGGCAAGCAAGGTGCTGGATGTAAAACTAAAAGAGCAAACAGTCGCGATCCCAATCGGAGAGCAAAAGATTATCGGGACACTCGCTGGTGCGACGGAGGCAACGACACCCTTGTTGATCCTTCTGCATGGCTTTCATGGAAACCGCGATGAGCTGGCGATCAAAGGGACAGAGGAAGGCATCTTCTCTCGTATGGCTCGTATACTAGCCGAAGTTGGCTATGCTTCCTTGCGCATTGATTTTCGTGGGTCTGGTGACAGTGACGGGGCTTGGGAAGATATTACATTCGACAGCCAGAGAGATGATGCTGTTGCAGTTATTGATTGGGTCCGCAGGCAAAATCAATTTTCATTTTCCAAACTCATCCTGGTTGGATGGAGCCAAGGTGGCTACATAGCTGGCTGCGCAGCAACCAAACGGCCTGATCTTGATGGCATTGCTTTACTGGCGCCAACTGTGCACCCGAGGAAGACGTTCCGGCATTTGGTTGGTGAGAAAGTCAGAACCTGTTCGGCCTTATCAGATCCAGATAGACTGGTTTCCGCGGAGTTTCCATGGGGAACCAAGATTCAGATTAAAGCCCAGTTTTTTCACGACTTGCCCGAAGTCCCGCCAGTTCTTGAACAATCAGGCTTTGCCGGAGCGATGTTGGTCGTTGCTGCCATAAATGACCGAGTCATTTTCCCTCAACCAACCGTCAGTGAAATCTGGCTGCGTCGCCATTCGGGACCAAAGCAACTTGCTGTCATCAACACAGATCACGTATTCGGTGCGATGGAGGGCCCAGAAGAGTTCGATCACCAGCTCATGCCTGCATTGTTGAATTGGTTGGTTCTGCTTAACCATTCTTTATAAATTTGCCTTAGAATTTTCTTTCTTTTATTGAATTTTTACGAAAAACTGAGCCGCCTGACACCGTTATGGGATAACATTTCTTTTATGTAATATTGTAGTTTTTCATTAGATATTTCAGCATTAGGGGATAATTTATTACAGATGTAGCTCAAAAAAGCTTCAGAAAAATAAGAGTTTATCTTTCTTGTATCTCGTAACAGCTTCCAACGAGATGAGAAAATTTGCTTTGTTAAATATTGCTTTGCTGGGTACGAAATGTTTGCCTTTTCTAATTGGAAGAGGGCAGAAAAGAAACGATCATGGTGCTGTTGAGTTGTGTTCGCGCTTAAGTTGTTGCGCGTTTGGGGCCGCAGCCAATACACAACATCATGGATATAAGCGAGTCGATTAGCAGCTGCACTCAAGCTTAAGGGCAAAGACTGGTCTTGGATGAATATCCGTTCATCGGCTCCACCAGCTGTTCTCCATAGTTGAGAGTCAACAAGAAAGCCCATGTGTACGATCTGTTTTCGAGCGCAATAGGCCAATGGATCTTTTGCAACAGTGACAAGTGAGCTGACATCGACGAGGGCCTGCGTCTGAAAACCACGTTTTGATTTTCCGAAAACAAGGGCTGCTCCAGTGTCTCCTGCAATGTTGAGTAAGGTGCGGGTACCATTGGAAGTGAGGAAGTCATCTGCGTCGAGTGGAATTAAGTAACTGCCGCTAGCATGCTTAGCAGCTTGATTAATTCGAACTGATGGACCGCGATTTTGCTTGTTCTCAATTATCTTAATACGAGAATCTTTTGCCGCTTCAATCTTGAGAAATTCGATTGAACGATCAGATGAACAGTCATCTACAAAGATAAACTCTACCTGTGCGCCGTCTAAACCACTTTGGTTTTGTAAACACTGGATTGTTTGTGGAAGTTCTTGTTCCTTATTATATACGGTTAATAAATAACTGATGAGCGGCTTCACGATGGTACCTGTACAAACCTACATATGTTTCATCGCTTCTTATTAGCCTTTTTTGCCCTTTCAATCAATTGATACTGGTAATATTTAGCTAGTCTAACGAACCTGGAATAGGCATAGTTGTGAGCATCTACGATGCCCCATAGCCCATAAAACACACCTCTACGTATAAAATAGCTTTTCAAAAACGCGAGAGGGAATTCTGTTAGTAATCTCAGCGGTGATATTCGTCGTCCTCTGGAAATCATATCCTGAACTTGCATATCAGAATAGCGATTGAATTTTTCTACTGTAAACTGAATTGATCGTTGCGAGCGATGATCAACTTTGCCTTTTAATCTTGCTATCTTAGCTTCCTCATGTGGTCTCACTGTGTCGTGAACACTCGAGGATGAAAAACGACCTTTTTCTTTGTTGTAAAGACGATATTGCCAGTAACCATATGCCCACTTTTTTGCTGTCTTTTCATGCGGGAAAACGTCGACGATATGTACTTTGTAGATATCTGCACGCGGAGTTGATGTGAAAATTTCTGTGATCTCATCAGCTAGTTTTAAAGTGATTTCTTCATCGGCATCTATGTTGAGTAACCAAGTGTTTCTGCATTGATCTTCAGCAAAGCGCTTTTGCTTACCGTACCCGTCCCATTTATTGTAGATGACCTTAGCTCCAGCTTTTTCTGCAAGAGCGACTGTGTTGTCTGTTGATCCTGAGTCTACAACAATTACTTCATCAACCAACGTTTTCACACTATTGATTGCCATCAAGATACGATCTTCTTCATCTTGGCTAATGATGAAGGCAGAGATTGGCAGGTTGTTGATCAAGGGACTGTTCTCTAAGGTTAAAGTCGGATTTTATTTTTGCGATACATCTTGTACGACAGTTTTGCAACAAACTATAAAGTTACTACAGTTTTGTAATGCACTTATAAATTTAGGCTGCTCGTACTTTGCAAAGAAAAGTTGGTGATGGGTCGTCTTATTCGATGTGTTGATTAACTCTGAGCTGGGTTTCTAACAGGCATATCAACATGAAAGCTACCTTGTCTAAGCTGTAATTTAGTTTTAGTGGGATGAATTATGAAAGTTAGCTAGCTGCACCCACCCACGATATCGGATCGTGAATGGGCGCTTTTTAGGAGGGGAGAGCGTCTTAGCTTTCGACGAAGCGTTGCAGGTCGTTGAAGCTGCTGCTCCAGCCGTGGTTGTGGTTTTTGGTCTGCTCTGGATCGGCGAATACTTTTTGTAACATGGTCATCCGGGTGCCATCCTTGATCGGCTCGAAGGTGACCTCAACGTCTGTCTCGTGGCCGCGAACGCCATCATTTATCCAGCCCCATGTGAAGCAAAGGCGGTTAGGACGATCCAGAACCTTGTAGATGCCCGAAACCGTATAAGCTCCACCTTCCTTGGTGGACGTCATGGTGGTTTTCCATTTGCCACCGGAGCGTACATCCATTTCGCATTCTGGTGTGGTCATACCTTCAGGTCCCCACCACTGCGCGAGCATCTCTGGATTTGTCCAGGCATCAAAGACTTTTTCGGGAGAAGCTTTGAAGTCCCGTGTGATGCGCAGTATGGTTTCGTCCTGTGTCATGCTATCGGTTGCCGTCATTGTCTTCCCCTTGCTGTTTATCGAGTAACGCTTCCAATCGGTCGAAACTGGTGTTCCAGAAGGCTTGGTAACGCTCGATCCATTGATGCAGGTCTGCAAAACGTTCTTTCTTCAATGCGCACACCCTCCATTGCTTTTCGACGCGTCGTTCGATGAGGCCAGCGCTTTCAAGCAGTTTAAGATGTCGGGATATGGCTGGAGCAGACATCTTGAAGGGTTCGGCCAGTTGTCCGACTGGCAAGTCTCCTTCATTGAGAAGTCGTTCGACAATGGCAAACCTCGTCGGGTCGGCCAAAGCTCCAAAAACTTCCGGCAAGTTGGTTTGTGTATTCATTTCACCATCTCTTTAATTAACGTAATTGTTAAGTGAAAATTCGAGCTTCGTCAACCCGCACGGCTGATTCACGTATTGTCGGATTTGCTTTTGGTTGGGAGAGATAAGTGCTTTTGGAAAGAGAGACGAAGAAAGTTGCTCACAGGCTGAGTAATTTACAAATATATCTGCGCGTCATTTTGGTAATAAACAATAACAATTGGCACCCAAAAAATAGATCTGCCAAACGCTGCAATTTATTCAACATTCAGCGGCAGAAAGTCATAGAAAACCAAGAAAAACTGCGATAGGTGGCAATCTATTCTTTGGTGTCTGGACATAAGTTTCAGCACCTTCCCTCAAAATCTAATGATGTGTCGCTCGCTGGCGAATTTCTGCGGGAACAACGGCACAATCCCGGAATTCGCAGGCCAGTTATGAGTGAGATGGTTTCGCATGCCCCAGCTCAGGGGAACGTTAAATTTGGTATCCTCTGGATGGTGGCAGCCATGTTTATGTTCGTCATTGTCGATAGTGTCGGCAAGTATCTGTCTTTGTCCTATCCGGTGCTGCAGGTGGTCTGGGGCCGGATGTTTTTCCATCTGCTGTTCATGCTGATCTTCTTGGCGCCCCGCGTGAAAACCATGATCACACCCAACAACGGGTCAGTCGTGTATCTGCGTGCAATTCTTGTTTTGGTTATGACAATTGGCTCGGTCGCTGCTGCGCAGCTAATCCCCGTCGCAACGCTTCACGCCATAGCCTTGCTTTCTCCTATGATGGTGACGGCCATGTCTGTTCCAATTCTTGGCGAAAAGGTAGGTTTGCGGCGTTGGGCTTCAATTCTCGTGGCGTTCATTGGAGCGCTGTTGATTGTAAAACCAGGTGCAGGTGTACTTGATCTTGGCGCGTTGATCGCTGTGGCGACCATTGTGGTGTATTCCGCAGGTCATATCGTGGCGCGGTACGCCAGCAAGTTTGATAGTCCGTCGACAGTGCTGTTTCATACAGCTCTGCTGGGAGCTGTCGTTACCTCTCTGTTTACGCCGATTTTCTGGCAGGCGCCTGATTTGGAGGGTTGGGCTCTGCTGACATTGATCGGCGCAGTGTCTGGTTTTGGGCACTACGCCATTGTGAAAGCATTTTCTTTTGGTGAGGCTTCAACCATCGCACCCTTCAGCTACAGCAGCCTTATTTGGGCGATGCTGATCGGGTTGATGTTCTTTGGTGAGTTTCCTGACGGACTGACTCTTGTTGGCGCTGCCATCATCTTTGGGTCCGCCATTTATATGTGGCATCTGGAAAAAGTCTTGGGGGGAGCGGCGTAGATCAGCCACCAGTTCGGCATAATGCTTTGATTGTTAAAACTCTCTGCTTTAAAACTGGGGGATCACTGCGAGGGGGAACAGTATGCATGTGAAAATGCTTGGTTGTGGCGACGCGTATGATCCGCAAAAAACGAACTCATCTTTGTTGATCTCAGAAGGTGAGTTCAAGCTTCTTATTGATTGCGGCCCAACCGTGCCTCAGGCGTTGTTTGCAAATGGCATGACAGCTGAAGATATCAGCTGCATCTACATCTCGCATTGCCATCCGGATCATTGTCTTGGTTTAACAACGCTGCTCAATTACATGAAATCGTTCAAGCGCTCGAAGCCGTTGACTATCTTTCGTCAGGCTTCTCAGCATCAGGCTTTGTATCGGCTTATGGAGTTTGCGTACTGGCCGGAAAAAGACCTGGGGTTTGACCTCCACTGGCAAGATTCTGAGGGCTTGGCAGTCGTTGGGCCTTGGAATGCGGCGACCACCGCCAGTAATCATTCAGTTCCAAACCGCAGCCTGCAGCTCAAAAGCGAAACTGTAACCCTGTTTTATTCAGGCGATGGCCTTTTGTCTCCAGAAGGGGAGCAGCTTGCTGCGCAGGCGGACCTTGCCTTCATAGAGTGCGAGTACATGACTGCCGCAAACGGGCATGGCTCCTGGGCAGATGTAAAAGACTTGCCGCGAAAAGCAGGCAGTCGCTGGGTGCTGTACCACATTGATGATGCGTCCAGACCTGCCGTGGCTGAAGCCATCAAGGATTATGCGGAGTTTTCTCTGGGTGAAGATGGTCGTGAGTTTGAACTCGCGGAACTGAAGGCTTAGGCGACTGCCTGAGCCTTTCCAAGCCAGTCAGTGGCAAAGATTTTTGCCGTTAGAGGCTTGGCGAAATGATAGCCTTGCGCATAGCAACATTTGATATCTTTGAGCAGGTCAACTTGCGTCAGGTTTTCAACGCCTTCTGCAATAACCTTCAGGTCGAGCAGACTGGCCATCGCGGTGATTGCTTCAACAATATCGCGTGTGGCCTGATCTGTTTCCATCCTCTGCACAAAGCTATGATCAATCTTAAGCTTGTCCAGCTTTTGGGTGCGTAGTTGCCAAAGCGCAGAATGGCCGGTGCCAAAGTCATCAATGGCGATGATCATGCCAGCATTGGCAAGGGCATCCAGATTGGTTTGAGTATGGCCTGTTTCGTTGATGAATGCAGACTCACTCAATTCAATCTCGTAGATTTCTGGTGGAACTTCCAGGCTCTGCAGCAGAGCGAGAATCTCGACCACACGATTTGGCTTTGCCAGCTCTCGTTCCGAAAGGTTGATTGCGATGCGGCCTGCGAACTCGAACCCTTCAGCAACCCATTGACGATATTGGCAGGCTGTCTCGCGGAAGAGCCAGTCTGAAATGTCGTCGATCATATTCTGACATTCGGCAATCGGAATGAACTCGGAGGGGGAGATCGCACCAAGGTCCGGGTCTTCCCAACGCATCAACGCTTCAACGCCATAAAGCTTGTCGTTCTTCAACTCTACAATTGGCTGATACTTGAGCCGCAAGTTGCCTTCCTCGATCGCAGTTGTGAGCTTTTCGGAAATTAGAACTTTGCGAACGACGGCTTCTTCCATCTGACAGGTGTAGAAGCTGAAGCCGAGATTGTTGTACTTGGAATGGTACATGGCAATGTCGGCTTGCTTGAGCATGGTGCTGCTGGACGCACTTGCCAATTGGCTCACAGCAACGCCGATGCTTGCAGAAAGAATTGGAGATTGCTCGCCCAAATCAATCGGGGCGACCATTGCTGTCTCCAGACGGTGAACCGTCATTTCGGCTTCCGCGTTGGAAGTATCTCGCAGCAAAATGACAAACTCGTCACCACCAAGGCGAGAGAGCAGGGAATTCTTGGTCAAGACGCTCTCAAAGCGCTTAGCGGCCTGCACCAGGAACTGATCGCCAGCATCATGCCCCAATGTATCGTTGATCTCTTTAAAGCGGTCCAGATCCATATAAATGACAGCGCATTGGTTTGAACCATCCTTAGTCGTCGCAACAGCGCTTTCCAACTCTTGCAGAAAGTGCGCGCGGTTTGGCAAGCCGGTCAGAGCATCCGTGTAAGCGAGCTTGGAAAGCTCCTCTTCGCTCTCTTTTTTAGCCGTGATGTCTTTCTTGATCGCCAGATAGTACTTCTTGTTCGCGCTGCCGCCTTGCCATTCAACCGGAGAGATCTTGGAGTGCTCGACGTACTCGGAGCCATCTTTGCGCCGGTTGATGAATTCACCTTCCCATGGCTTGCCATGGTTCAAGGTTGCCCAGAGATCATCAAAGGTTTCTCGTGGTGTCTTACCGGAGCGCAGGAAGTCCAGATTTCGACCAACAGCGTATTCTGCGGAGTAGCCGGTCGCTTTCTCAAATTGCGAATTCACATAGACAATTGTACCTTCATGATCTGCAACCATGATGGTTTCAGAACATTGCTCTACTGCAACTGAAAGAAGCTCAGGAGGTACTGGCACAAGATCCTCGGCTAGACTCGAAATAAAATTGCATGCACTGAATAATTAAACTCAAAGATAATCGCAATGCTTCACTTCAGATAATTAAGGGAAAGATTTAGTTATAATTGTCTTTAATATTTCGTTTAGGAATAATGAAATCTAAACACCGAAGTATGCGTAAGTATTGGTGTGTATTTATATTATAAATTTTGTTGATGTATTAGTACTGCATGGTGCATTTTTGCGCAACATTAAGTCTTATGCGGCATTTGAGTTGAAATAGAATTTGCGTTCAACATCGTACCGATGTTTCTTTGGGTGTTTGGAAAAGAATATTTACCACTACATTTATAACTAGAGCTTTAGTTCTAATTATTGTCCATAGTTTTCACGGAGTATACAAGGGTAGATTGCAGATCAAAAAAGGAGAGCAATTGCTCTCCTTTTTGTTGATTATGCGTTCTGCAGCTGTGCGGTTATCGGGATATCCCGCCGCCCGCCGGCCGTGCTGCTTTCAACGGCGAGGTCAAGGACTTGCTGAAGATTCGCTGCATGGCGGAAGGTTGGGTGGCCATTCACACCAGATTGCACGGCCTCTGCAAATTTACGGTAGTTGTTTGGTGTTGGAGCAAGCTCAATCTGCTCCCATTCCGCCTTCTCAAGGTTTGGGCCTGAACAGACGAACAACTCACCCAGACCACCGGTGTTGGTGACCTTGATGCCGCCTTTGGTGCCGTGAACCTGAAGGTGCAGATTGTTCATATGCCCGGAAGCAAAACGGCTGGCATGAACAACACCAACAGCGCCAGATGTGGTTTCTGCCATCATGGTGAAGCTGTCATTGGCATCCAGTTTGTACTCTCCAATCTGATTGCCCGGTGCTTTGTCAAAGGTCTTCAGGTGGCAGGAGATAGACTGGTACGGCGCGCCAATCGCAAACCCGGCAAAGTCGAGAATGTGAATGCCGACGTCCCCCAAAACGCCCAGTGACCCGTGCGCCTCAGAAAGGCGCCAGAGCCATTTCTCTTCTTTGTCCCAATGACCCCATGCAGGTTGGGTCAGCCAGCTTTGCAGATAAGAGGCCTCGAAATGGCGAACTTCACCAATTTCACCTGCTGCAATCAGCTCATGAGCTTTTTGAAGGGCTGACACGTCGCGATAAGACAGGTTGACCATGTTGATCAGACCGGCTTTTTCGGCTGTAGTTGCCATTTCGTCAGCATCGGCAAAATTGCTTGCCAGTGGCTTTTCGCAGAAGACGTGTTTGCCACCTGTCAGAAGCGGCATTGTGGTTGGGTGATGGACAGCATCAGGCGTGACGTTTGCCACCGCATCAAATTCGCCCCATGCAAGAGCGTCTTCCAGTGAGGTGAAGCGTTTGGCGATGTTGTGTTTATCGCAGAAGGCCGTCAGGCGTTCTTCATTACGGTCAACGCCGCCAACGATTTCAACACCGTCGATTTCACCGAACTTGTTGGCATGGCTGTTTGCCATGCCGCCGGTTCCTACAATAACGAGACGCATCAACGATACCCTTCCTCGCCTGCTTCGTGCAGGCGTGGTCCGCGTTCTTCAATTTTCTCTGGTGCTTCATCTACTGGCACATTTGGAGCCGCATTCGGATCAGCAATGCGTGGTTGCGGGTTGTAGGCCCACTTCACACCGTTGGCGATGACGCGCTGTACGGTTTCGTTGTGGTATGTTGGATAAGTCTCATGGCCTGGGCGGAAATAGAAAATATTGCCTGCACCGCGCTTGTAAGTCAGGCCGGAACGGAAGACTTCACCGCCCTGGAACCAGCTGATGAAGACGGTTTCCAGCGGCTCCGGCACACCAAATGGTTCGCCATACATTTCTTCATTTTCCAGCTCAAAGCTGTCTGGAATGCCTGCAGTGATTGGGTGGTTGCGGGATGTAACCCAAAGACGCTCACGCTCGCCAGCTTCGCGCCATGTCAGGTTACAGGGGGCGCCCATCAAACGCTTGAAAGGTTTTGCAAAATGCGCAGAGTGGAGGAAGATCATGCCCATGCCAGACCAGACACGTTCACACACACGTTCAACGATTTCGTCAGAAACGTCTCCGTGCGCTGCGTGGCCCCACCAGATCAGAACATCTGTGTCTGCAAGACGTTCTTCAGTCAGGCCGTGCTCTGGATCTTGCAAAGTTGCGGAGGTTGCAGAAATTTCTGGATCATTGTTCAAAGCAGCAGCAATGTGATTGTGCATCCCATCAGGATAGATGTCGGCAACAACTTTGTTTTTTTGCTCGTGGACGTTTTCGCCCCAGACAATGGTCTTAATCATTGGCGTATTCCGATAGATGTGGAGTGTCTTGCCTGAGGGCCAGACAAAACGGAGATATGGAAAGGGCCTTCCCCATTGCGAGAAAGACTGCGGACTTGTTCATTTTTGTAGGTGCGATGCTATCGCGTCTTGGGACCGCAGAACGCGGTTGACTTCAACTCTGCTTCAACCTTGGTATGAAATGCCAATGAAATATCAAGAAATTCACCGAAACATTTGTTGCAGTGCAACCGATTTACTGCGAACTGTAGAATCCGTCTAAGTAACGCGAAGTTCTCAGTTGAATTCTACAATTAGTCACTTCATTTTCTAGCAGATTTTACGGACTAGGAGGCCAGTAGGGCTTCGTCAAAGGCCAGTGCCAACGTTTCTCCCGCGACAGTTTTTTGTTTCGCCACATAAAGTTGTAGGGTCTGATCAAAAGTAGATCCCCCAAATGGCGTCTTACAAAGCAAAGTCAGATCGCCTCCCTGGTGACTGATGACTTGGGCCTGAGTGGGCTTGTTATCTTCCCAGATAAGATCGATCTCGAAACCGCCACGGGCACGCAGACCACGAACTTCTCCTTTCGGCCACACGCTTGGCAAAGCAGGCAAGAGCTGAATGCCGTTGTGGGTCGTGTTCATCAGCATCTCGGCAACGCCGCGCGTGTAACCAAAGTTGCCGTCGATCTGAAATGGCGGATGCGCGATCATGAGGTTACCATAAAGGCCGCCATCTTCACTCTTCGGTGCTTCATTCTCCACGCGGTTGAACATGTTATGGATGATCTTGTAGGCATGATCACCATCACCAACGCGGGCCCAGAGGCAAATCTTCCAGCCCATGCTCCACCCGGTTGCCAGATCTCCGCGGATCTCAAGAGAGCGTACTGAAGCTTTCAGCAACCTTGGTGTGTCTTTGCCGATCTGATCACAAGGGAACAAGCCATAGAGGTGAGACAAGTGGCGATGCGTTGGCATGAACTCTTTAAAATCCTGAGACCATTCCTGCACCTGACCTTGTGCTCCGATCTGGTAAGGTAACAACCGTGCAGCCTTCGTCTCTAATGTCTCTGCAAGAACGTCATCAAGTCCCAGTAGTCGGGCCGCAGCGGCGGTGTTGGTGAAGGTCTCCCGAATAATGGCGCAGTCCATGGTGCTGCCCTGATCGACTGTGATGACATGGCCATCCTCGTCCAGATACCGGTTTTCCGGACTGGTGCTGACCTTCGGTACCAGATAACCCTCTTTGTTCTCACAGAGCCACCATTCGTAGAATGCCGCTGCAGATTTCATCAAAGGGTAAGCGCGGTTCTTGAGGAATTCTTTGTCGCCAGTGTAAAGAAAGTGCTCCCACATATGAGAGAGCAACCAGCCTGCTGCCATGGGCCAGAATGCAGAGGCTGGGTCACACGGAGATGGTACACTGTCACGCCAGATGGTGGTGTTGTGGAACGCACACCATCCAGGAGCATTGAACATTTTCCTGGCTGTGCGAGCTCCTGAGATTGCCAGTTCTTCAATTAGCATGAAGAGCGGCTCATGCAGTTCGGAAAGGCCTGTGATCTCGGCAGGCCAGTAGTTCATCTCCAGATTGATGTTCATCGTATAATTGGAGGACCACTGCGGCCGGCGTAGGTTGTTCCAGATGCCTTGCAGGTTTGGTGGCTGACTGCCTGAACGAGAAGACGCAATCAACAAATAACGACCATACTGGAACTGCAATGCGGCAAGCGCTGGATCGCCTTTGTCCTGAAACTGCTCCAGCCGCGTGCTGGTTGGCAGATCGGGAATGGGATCATTGCCTAGTTTGAGCGATACACGGTCAAACAGCTTCAACACATCATCCATGTGTTTTTGCAGCATGCCCTCATAAGGAATAGAGCCTGCAGCTTCCAATGCCTCTCTTACGATAGGAGCCGGATCTTTTCCTTCACGGCTAGGGCTTTTGTCCGGTCCGTTGAAGCTGGTTGCCATCGCAATACGAAGGGTAACGGTTGTTGCGCCTTCAACATGCAGTTCACCGCGTTCTGGGCGAATATTCCCGCCTTCCAACTCAACAGAAAGGCCTGCCTCAAAATACGTACCTTCCCCCAAGCCATCTTCGCTGTAAACAATACCGCCGCGATGTCCGTCCTGCTCATTCTCAGCAAAGGGGCGGAGTTTGCCGTCTGTGCCAAAAATCTCGGGATTCCGGGTCTGTTCCTGATCATTCTCGATGCGCTCAATCACACGGCTGCTGGTAAAGGCGGGTGCTTGGCCGCGAAGATGCAAGCGCGTGTTGTCAGCTTCCTGCGTTGTACGGCATGTCGGGTGCGGGCTGTCATAACGCAAGCTGAGGGCGAGTGTGCCCGGCTTGTCTGTTGTCAGGCGAACGACGATGACATTATCCGGATAGCTGGCAAAGCTGGTGCGTGTGTATTTCACGCCACCTTGCTCAAAACACTCATGATGTAATGAGTGACGGATATCCAGCGCACGGTGATAGTTGGATACTTCGCCTTGGTCTGCCATCGCGATGAACAGATTGCCGACTGGTTGGTAAGCTTGACCTTGTCGCCCCGTCCAATTCTTACGCACGAACTCTTGCGCCTCAAAGAGTTTTCCGTCTCTCAAAAGCTTTTCAGCATGGTCAATTTGATCCGCAATTTCTGGAACGGGGTAAATACGCGTTGGTTCTCCCGAATAAAGCGTATCTTCGTTGAGGTGAATGCGGGCGTTTAGCGGGTTGCCATAGACCATTGCGCCGAGGTGACCATTTCCGAGTGGCAAGGCCTCGTTCCAGTGAGCGGCGGATGTATCGTACCAGAGAGTATGAGCGGGATCGGCATTTGGAAAGAAATCTGTAATCATTATGAAATGTCCTAGGAAGTACGGGCGGGTCCGGAGCTGTCTCGAACCTTCAAAATGTTGGAAATGGAAATGGAGCGAGGTGGGATTGTGGGGTCTTCAATAGCGGAAAGCAGCAGTTTTCCTGTTGCTTCACCGAGGGCGTCAATGGGTTGGGAAACCGTAGTCAGGCGGGGATGCATGGAGGAGGCGACATAGCTGTCGTCATATCCAATAATCGAAAGGTCTGAGGGGACGGAGAGGTTCATCTCCTGCGCTGCATGGAGAGCCCCGGCAGCGAGCAGGTCTGTTGTCCCGAAGATAGCCGTGATGCCGGGTGAAGTCTTTAGCAGAGCACGGGTGGCTTCAAATCCAAAGGCGACCTGATCTTTCGCATTGTCCCGTCTGATGTGAAGCTCAACGGGCTCTGGAAACTTTGCAATTGCGCGCTGAACGGCTGCCAGGCGTAAGTCATGCGGGCCTTCCGTATGCCACGGTTCAAACGGCAGCAGCATACCGATGGAGCGGTGACCCAACTCAAGCAGATGCTGAATGGCGATGTGTCCACCCTGCACATTGTTGAGGTTGGCGTGAAACTGCAACGGATCGACGGGATAACTTTCCACCAGAACGCAGGCCACATTCGCTTTTTCAAGACGATGGATAAGAGAAGGGATGTGCGAGGTGTCTTTAAATGGTCGCAGCAGAATACCGCCAACGCGCATGTCGAGCAGAAACTCAATCTGCTCCTTTTCCATTGCCCGTTCACCGTAGGTGTTGCTCATGATCGTAGTGAAGCCATGATTGAAGAGCGTGTCTTCGGCAGCATCTGCGAAAATTGAACTGAAGTGTGTGCTGTGATCAGTCTGAAGAATGCCGACGATGCGGGTTTCTTTTTGCCGCAAACTGCTGGCCAGCTTGTTGGGCCGATAATCCAACTCAAGGATGGCTTGCTGAACTTTTTCTCGGGTTTTGGCATTCACTGGGCCAGTGTTGTTGACGACCCGCGACACCGTGGCCGTGGATACGCCCGCTACCTCAGCTACACGACGAATATCTGTCATGCCAAAAAAGTCCTCGCGAAAATATATTATTATGTAACACTCATAAGAGCGTGGGAGCGGGTCTCTATGAATCAGAGTTTCATAAAACAGTCATGTAAAAATACGACCAAAAACATGTAAACGTTACACTTTGATGTTTCATGGCTGTGATTTATGGGTTTATACTAATTTTCGGGGCGTAACAAGTGAAATTGAAACTCACAACTGTTGCAATTCTGCGAATAATATAGATCACCTAGGGGTGTAGGTATGGGAGGAGACCTGCTGGCAAGCTTCAATATAAGACGCCGATTCGTCATATGAGTGTCATATGTAGAAGCAAAAAAGTGAAAAGGATTACAGTGATTCCAATTGCTGGTAGTCTTTACACAAAGCTTGCGGAGGAATTTTGCAATGAGTTTGAAACGTAGTCGGCAAATGGTTTTCGGCGGAGCAGTGAGCGCGCTGGCCCTTGTGGTAGCCACAGCAGCAGCTTCTGCCAATCAATGTTCAGCATATAATCAGGCCCCACTTCTGGACCAGATGTCGGGTCTGCCAACTGTTGCCGAGCGCTTGCCGGTTAATCCACTCGTTGTAGACGGGATTGAGGGCATTGGCACCTATGGTGGTGAGATGACCGACGTTTATGCCGGTTCGCGTATCGGTGATTACCGTCGTTACGGATACGACCCACTTGTACGCTGGAGCCCAGATGGCTCTGAGGTCCTGCCCAACATCGCTGAGAGCTGGGACATCTCAGCGGATGCGACCACCTACACCTTCAAACTGCGCGAAGGCCTGAAATGGTCTGACGGCAAGCCGTTTTCTGCCAAG
Organism: Pseudovibrio sp. W64; assembly: GCF_001623145.1. Taxonomy (NCBI): domain Bacteria; kingdom Pseudomonadati; phylum Pseudomonadota; class Alphaproteobacteria; order Hyphomicrobiales; family Stappiaceae; genus Pseudovibrio; species Pseudovibrio sp. W64. Next base: position 381,376 of record NZ_LMCI01000008.1, read on the forward strand.
GACATCCAGTTCTGGTGGGACCACATTGAAACCAACCGCGAGATCAACCCCAAGGGTCCTCGCAAGATGTTCATCGTAAATGGCGAAGAAGCGAAGGTTGAAGCGCTGGACGACACAACAGTGCGGTTCTCATGGAGCCAGCCAAACGGTGTCTTCATGCTGGATATGGCATCCCCGTATGGCCAGCGCGTAGTTCAGTTTGCTGAGCACTATGTCAAAGACTTCATGAAAGACCTAAATCCGGACGGCGTTGCCAAGATGATGGCAGATGCGGGTGAGGCTGACTTTGGTAAATGGTGGCTGGGTCGTATCGGTACTTACGGCAAAAACGCCGAGCACAATGATCCAAATCGCCCAACCATGCTTGCATGGCGTCCAACAGAAGCGGTTCTTGGCAAAGAGCGGTTCACCTTTGAGCGCAACCCGTATTACTGGAAAGTCGACAGCTCCTGCAACCAGCTGCCTTACATCGACAAGCGCACATGGGTACTGGCGAAAGATCCGGAAGTTGCGCTGCTGAAAACCGTACAGGGCGAGATCGACATCTCTCCGCGCAACATTTCAACGCCGCCAAATCGCTCTGTTTTCTTCGATAACAAAGAGCGCGGTGACTACCGCCTCGTGACAGCAAACAGCTGTAACTACAACAATGCTCAGTTCATGTTTGCCATGAACCACCCTGACCCGGTCAAGGCGCAGGTGTTCCAGAGCAAAGACTTCCGTATTGGTCTGTCACTTGCCATGGACCGCGACCTGATCATTGATGCAGTGTATCTGGGGCAGGGGGAACCGTATCAGGTCAGCCCGCGTCCTGAATCGCCGTATTACAACGATCAGTTGGCGCGCCAGTATACTGAGTTTGATCCTGATCTGGCAGCGGAACATCTCGATAAGATTCTGCCGATGGGTCCAGATGGCAAGCGTGTCGGCCCTGATGGCAAGCCATTCAAGTTCATTGTTCATGTGAATGAAGGCTTCCGCCCGGACTGGGTGGATATGATGCAGATCATCGCGAAAGACTGGCAGGAGCAGGGTCTTGAGGTTGTGGTGAGTGTGGCCAGTGATGAGATCCACATGGCAACACTGGGTCGTGCTGACAAAGAGATCACCATTTGGGTAGGTGAAAATGGCTGCGGCCAGTTCCCACTGGTGAACCTTGAGCGCCTGACCAACTTTAAAGAGCATGGCAACTGGGAAGGCTGGGATGCATGGCATGACCTGAAAAAGGATGCCAACGCAACCGTTCGTGAGGGCGTTGTACCAACCGAGCCGCCAGCAGGCGTGAAGCGCATGTACGAAATTACTGATCTGGTGCCAACCAGGGTGGGTGATGAGCAAACGGCGCTGATGGAAGAGTTCATGCAGCTTTCTGCAGACAACTTCCTGTCCATGGGCATTGCGTTGCCGGGCGGTGGCTTCCGCTCCATCAGCAACAAGCTGCGTAATGTGCCTGACACACTGTTGGAAGGCTGGCTGTATCCGGGTCCTGCACCTGTGAACTTCTCCAGCTTCTACATCGATCCTTCCAAGAAGTAATCGATCGCCTGAACCAAACTGCCCCTCCTCGCGTGGAGGGGCAGAGCCTTGCAACTAGGATATCTGCTTTAAATGGGAATGTTTGTTGTCAAACGGGTCCTGCTGATGATCCCAACCTTGCTCGCGATTTCACTCGTCGCGTTTTTGGTGATCACGCTGCCACCCGGAGACTATATTGACCGATTGGTTTTGGAAGCATCGCTGGATGGAGATTACATCACCGCTGCTGAAGCCGAAGGTCTGCGGAAAATATATGGATTGGATAAATCCGTTCTGGCTCAGTACTTTGACTGGGTCTGGAAGATGGTAGTGCATGGAGACCTCGGGCGCTCTTTCAGTTATGAGCTTCCGGTTGAAGAACTGATCTGGGACCGTCTGGGCATGACAACGCTGCTCTCGATTTGCTCCATGGTCTTCATCTGGACTGTCGCCATTCCCGTTGGTATTTTCTCCGCTGTTCGCAAATATTCTCTTGGCGATTATGTCGCCACCTTCCTCGGTTTTATCGGCCTTGCTGTGCCAAATTTTCTGCTGGCGCTTGTGCTGATGTATGTTTCGTTTCGCTATTTTGGCCAAAATGTCGGTGGGCTGTTCTCACCGGATTATGTCAATGCGCCGTGGTCCTTTGCCCGTGTCGGTGATTTGATGGCCCATATCTGGATTCCCATGATCGTTTTAGGGACTGCTGGAACTGCAAGCGTGATCCGCACCATCAGAGCAAACTTGCTGGACGAGTTGCACCGTCCTTATGTGGTCACCGCCCGCGCCAAAGGCATGCCGGAGCACTGGGTGCTCACCAAGTATCCGGTTCGTCATGCGTTAAACCCGTTCGTGTCCAGTCTCAACGAACTGTTTGTGCAGATCGTGTCTGGCTCCACCATTGTTTCCATTGTGCTTGGTTTGCAAACCACAGGCCCGTTATTGTTTGATGCGTTGCGTCAGGAGGATATGTATCTGGCTGCTGCCCTTATCATGTTCCTCAGTTTCCTGACTGTGATTGGAACGTTGTTCTCTGACATTCTACTAGCCTGGCTTGATCCGCGTATCCGTCGTCAGTTCAACAATGGGGGGCTGTAATGAGCGCTACTGATTTCGCTGGTGCACCAACAAGTTCACGCGCTTATGAGGGCCAATGGCGCCTGATGTGGCGCCGTTTCCGCAAACATAAACTCGGCATGTTGGGTGGCATCATCACACTCCTGATCTATTTGATCGCTGTGTTCGTGGAGTTTCTTGCGCCTCATGACCCCAATGATTTCAGCGTGCGCAACACCTATGCACCGCCGCAGAGCATTCATTGGTTGCTGGAAACAAAGGACGGTACAGTGTTTCAGCCGCATGTGTTGGGATACCGCTCCAAGATTGACTACAACTCAGGGCGCCGTACCTTTGTTGAAGACCCGCGCCGTGTTGTGAAGCTGGGCTTTTTCGTCAAAGGTAAGCCTTACAATCTGTTTGGTTTGATTCCTGCTGAGCGCCGCCTGTTTGGGCCGGTCAAAAAACGTGATCGCATGTTTTTGCTGGGAGCGGACCGTCTTGGCCGCGATGTGTTGAGCCGCACCATCCACGGCACGCGCGTATCCATGACGATCGGTCTTGTAGGCGTAGCCTTGAGCCTCGTGCTGGGTGTGCTGATCGGCGGTCTTTCCGGCTACTTCGGGGGCTGGGTGGATACGGTCACGCAGCGTGTTGTTGAGTTCCTCCAATCTTTACCAAGTATCCCGCTCTGGATCGGCCTCGCCGCTGCAATTCCGCCAGATACTCCGCCTTTGCAGACCTACTTGCTGATCACGGTAATCCTGTCGATCATCGGTTGGACAGGGTTGGCCCGTGTGGTGCGCGGCAAGTTTATCTCTCTTAAATCGGAGGACTTCGTAAAAGCCGCTCGTTTGGACGGATGTTCTGTTCCACGTGTTCTGGTAGGCCATATGGTACCAAGTTTCATCAGTCATATCATTGCGGTGGTGACGCTTGCCATTCCGGGCATGATTGTTGCTGAAACGTCTTTGTCCTTCCTGGGGATTGGCCTGCGCCAGCCCGTGGTCAGCTGGGGTGTCCTGCTGCAGGAAGCGCAGAACATCCGCTCTATCGCCAATGCTCCATGGCTGTTCTGGCCGGGCGTGATGGTCGTGATCGCTGTGCTTGCACTCAACTTCTTTGGTGACGGCTTGCGTGATGCTGCCGACCCGTATTCCAAGTGAGGATTGAAACCATGAAACCCATGATTAACGTCACGGATCTCAGTGTTTCCTTCTCAGGAGATGATGGGAAAGTAACCGCGCTGGACAACATCAGTTTTTCCATTCCCGAGGGAAAAACGGTGTGTCTGGTGGGGGAGTCCGGCTGCGGAAAGTCTGTCACCGCAAAGGCGCTACTGCGTATTCTGGACAACCACGCTGCCATTGAAAGCGGCAGCATAGAATACCAGCGTGCGAGTGGTAATCTGCTTGATCTTGCCCAAGGTCCTGCAAAAGCCAAGCATATTCGCGCCATTCAAGGCAATGAGATCTCCATGATTTATCAGGAGCCGATGACCTCGCTGTCTCCGCTCTACACCATTGGTAATCAGATTGTAGAAGTGCTGCGCTGGCATACGAACCTGAGCAAGGAAGAAGCCAAGTTTCAGGCGATTGAGATGTTGCGGCTGGTGGGCATTCCCTCTGCTGCTGACCGGTTCGACAGCTACACCTTTGAACTGTCTGGTGGTATGCGCCAACGTGCCATGATTGCAATGGCCCTGATCTGTAACCCACGCCTTCTCATTGCCGATGAGCCAACCACCGCGCTGGATGTGACCACGCAGGCTATTATTCTGGACCTGATGCGTGATCTGCAGAAGACCCGCAATATGTCCATGCTGTTCATCACTCATGATCTGGGGGTGGTGGCAGATATCGCCGATGAGGTGGTGATCATGTATCTGGGCAATGTGGTGGAGCAGGGGCCTGTTGAGCAGATCCTCACTAACCCGCAACACCCTTATACAAAGGGTCTTTTGGCCTCTCTGCCTCACACAGATGGAAAACGCCGTGCACGCCTCAATGCCATTCCGGGCGTTGTACCAAGCCTTCAGAACCGGCCCAGGGGCTGTCCATTTCAAGAGCGTTGTGACCACTTTGTCACCGGTCTTTGTAACGAAAAACTACCAGAGCTTACCGCGATCAGTGGGGTGCAAAGCGTCCGCTGTCACGGGTTTGGGGCACAGGCAGAACTTGTCCCACTACATGCGTCGACCTCCCAAGTTGATGACTGCCTGCATGTCCCAAACCCGGTAGACCGCACAGCTGCGCCAATCCTTGAGCTACAGAACGTGAGCAAACACTTCCCGATCCGCTCAGGCTTCTTCAACCGTCAAACGGGAACAGTGCGCTCGCTGAATGATGTTTCGCTCAACATCTGGCGTGGTGAAACCCTTGGTCTTGTTGGGGAATCTGGCTGCGGCAAGTCCACATTGGGTCAGACGATTATCGGCCTGCACAAGGCGACCACGGGCAAGGTGTTGTTCCGTCCAAACGAGGAAGACGTTGAGCTGACTGGCAAAACGGACAGTCAGTTGCGTCCATACTGGGCGGATATTCGGATGGTGTTTCAGGACCCGAACTCCTCACTCAACCCTCGCATGGCGGTTTATGATATCATCGCCGAAGTGCTGCGAGTTGGGCAGGAGCTGAAGAGCTCAAAGGACATTGAAGGGCGTGTTCTTGAGGTGCTGGATAAAATTGGCTTCTCAAAAGAGTTCCTCAAACGCTACCCGCATGCTTTCAGTGGTGGTCAGCGTCAACGTATTGGAATTGCACGTGCTTTGGCTCCTTATCCGAAGGTGATTATTGCGGATGAAGCGGTTTCTGCTCTGGATGTTTCCGTACAGGCGCAGATCCTCAACCTGCTGAAAGACCTTCAGGAAGAGCTGAACCTCACCTACCTGTTCATCAGCCATGATCTCAGCGTGGTCGCCCATATCAGTGACCGTGTTGCTGTGATGTATGCAGGGCGGATTGTGGAGCTGGCAGATACGGAGACGATCTTCAACACGTCAAGGCATCCTTATACCGAAGCGTTGATGAGTGCGATTCTGGAACCGGTGCCGAATGCCCACGCGGATGACACGCGCATCCGTCTGGAAGGCAATGTACCGGACCCGGCCAACTTGCCAAAGGGATGCCCATTCGCGCCGAGATGTCGTTATGCCACAAGTATTTGCGAGAGTTCTGATCCTTCGCTTGGTGAGGTCAGTACGGACCATCTGCTTGCTTGCCATCATCCCGATGTGGTGCAAAATACACCAGTAGACCAGCTTGAAGCGATGGCGGGGTAGCACTGATGGCAAGTATCCGGGATGTAGCAGAAAAAGCAGGTGTTTCAACGGCAACCGTCTCTCGTGTGTTGAACAAGGATGAGCGGGTAAAGGATGAAACCCGTGCAAAGATTCAGGCTGTCATTGATGAGTTGGGGTATCGCCCCAACCGTCTGGCAACCTCTTTGCGCCGGCAAGATTCCAATCTGGTCGCGTTGTTCCTGGAGAACCAGAAATCCCCGTTCGCAACCATGCTTTATGCCTCCATTGAGAAGACGCTGCATGACGAAGGCTTCAAGGTCCTCTCCTGCTGCACACGGGGAGAAGCGGAGCGGGAGCGCAAGTACACCCAGACCATGATCGAGATGCAGGTGGCTGGTGCAATCGTTCGTCCGTCCAACTCGGCAGCTGAGACACTGAAGAACGTTAAGCGCTTGCAAGCCAATGATATTCCGACGGTCTACGTGGATATTCTTCCGGGGCGTCGCTCTGAATCCTTTGTGGTTTGCGACAACACTGAGGGGGGCCGGATTGGTATGCGCTATCTCGTTGCTCTGGGGCATAAACATATCGGCGTGCTCGCGACCAAAGCCGATCATGATCCACGTCGTGAGAGCGTTGGTAACTTACGTATGCGCGGCATACTGGAAGTTGCCCGCGAATATCAGATTGAGAAGTCTGTCTACCTGCCAGAGCCTAATGAGCGTAAGCGTTATGATCTGGGGTATGCAACCGCCAATGAATTGCTGGATCAGAACCCTGAAATCACGGCGCTTTTTGCGATTACGGATACAGCGGCCATTGGTGCGATGCATGCGTGCTTTGACCGTGGTTTACGTGTGCCAGAGGACATTTCCATTCTCGGGTACGATGGCATCCCGATTAGCAGTATCACCTCACCGCAGCTTTCCACTATCCAGCAACCAATTGCAGAGATGGGAGCGTCTGCTGCCCGCTATATCATTGAAAAGATACGCAATCCTTCCAGCAAGCGTCTGCATGAGACCAAGCCGGTTGAGCTGAAACAGCGGCGTTCCGTTTCCCATCCCCGTAAGGGTTCTCTTCCTCTTTCTAAAGGTGCTGCGTAAGGCGCCAACTTTCTTGCAGGACAAGAAGATCAAGGAGTTTCAATTGAGCATTTCCGCAGCCCCTCTGTCTTTTTCTGAGGCAACATCGGCAGATATTGCAGAGCTGGTGAAGCAGCATGCGCCTGTTATTCGGTTTGACGACAAAGAACCTTTCCTCCCGTCAGCACTGGGGTATACGCTCTATGATCAGGACGGCATATCCGTCTCAAGCGCCCATAAAATAAAGCTAAATGGCGCTGCGCTTGCAATCGAGTATGCCATCTGGTGGGACTGGGATATCCAACACCTGTATGAGCTCGAGCACATCTGGGTTTACCTTAGTGAAGCCGGTGAGGTGATGCGTGTTGAAGGCAGTGCGCATGGCTGTGCGGGAGAATTGAGCACCTGGGACCATCAGGTGCCGCTGCAAGAAGGGCGGGTAATCCTTTATTCTGAACCGGGAAAACACGCTTTTGCAGCGAGTTCTGAAGCGCTGCGGGCGAACTTTGCGGTGACTTGCATCTGCTGTGGTGAGCGGGCGGGATCAAGTACCATTCTTGTACAGGATATGTTTGCTGCAGAGCTGGCTGACCTGAAGCCTTATGATCATCATGTCGCTCGTAAGTATATGGAATCTAAGGCGTTCAAACCGTCTTATCATTTCGACCAGATCCTCGATCTGCGCTCTGTTGAGATGATGCCTTGGGAAGAGTTGAAGGCTTCTGTTCCGTCTCGGGTTCGCTCTGTTCTGGCTCAGCTGCGAAAAGAGGCGAAAGGCGTGAAGGCTGTGTTCCTCGACAGCGGGGATACTTTGATCGACGAGGGCTCCCAGATTTTCGTTGAGGGGGAATTAGTGCTCTCTGCGGAGCCGATCCCGGGCGGGGATAAGCTGGTGGACTGGCTCAAGGAGCGTGGCTACATGGTTGCGCTGGTTGCTGATGGTCTGGTGGAGAGCTTTGAGAATGTCCATAAGGCTATGGATTTCTGGCATAAATTCGATGCGCGGTCGATCTCAGAAGCCGTTGGTTGCCACAAGCCGGATCCGCGGATGTTCCTTGAAGCAGTCAAGCTTTTGGGGCTGGAAGAAGCGGACCACGCAGGCTGTGTCATGGTGGGGAATAACCTTGAGCGTGATGTGGCGGGCGCCAACCGCTTAGGGATGACATCTGTCTGGATCAACTGGACACCGCGCTATCCGACAGAGCCAGCAAATGTGGATGAAGAGCCGGATTACACAATTGGCCTTCCGCACCAGCTTCTGGATGTGCTCGAAGAGATCGACGCGAAGGCGTAAAGCACTGTATTAACAACGTAATTCTTGAAAAAGATAAAGCCGCGGGATTGCTCTCCTGCGGCTTTTTCTGTGTGTAGACTCAAGATTTCCAGAAAACAGCATTCCTCTACATCATTGTTTCCATTGCGATTTTTGCTGCCTTCTTACCGCTTAGGTGAGCGCCGTGAACGGTCCCGTGGTACTGGAAATTTGTGTGTTCTCCGGCTAAGGTAAGGCATCTGCTGACAGGTTCGGATAACACATTGAAATCATAGGGATTACAGCCAACTTTGGCGTAGGAGAAAGCACCTTTTGTGTAAGGATCCTGCGACCAGCGGGTTGCGATGTAGTGACGGGGATCGGGCGTGTCCCAACCGAACATGGTGCGTACGGCTTTCATAGCATCTTCAAGCATATAGTCGTGATCCATGGTCTCTATCATGCGGGAATAGTTGCCGAAGCTCAGTGCGGTGAGTACGTTTGCGTTGATAAAGGGCTTATGGTTGAGGAAATAATTCCAGCGGCCCTGAGTTTGCGTCATTAAGCCAAAATACTGTGTGTTTTCAGGCCAGTGGAGCTCGTCAAATTTCATCGCCACTTTTGTGACGTCTCCCATACCAACGCGTTCAATTGCGTTCCTATGTATTTCGGGCAGGGGCGGAATGAACTCGATGTCCTGCGCCTTGAGCACGCCGAGCGGTACTGTGACAATCACGAAATCACTCTCAAAAATCTCTTTGTCCGTTTGTACAAAGACACCAGCGCGATCATGGTACGCGATACGGCGCACCGGTTTGCGGGTGAGTATTGCGATCCCATGGGTGAGAGGTTCCAAAAGCCTGTCGTACCCGTCTACCAAAACCACATCTTCACCGTGGAACATATCATCCTGATTAAAGTACATGGCAGAAAGTTCGTTGACCGGACTGCCCGTATCAAACTCGGTGTAAGCGGATGTCATCCATTTGAAGATCGGGTCACGAGACATTTTCGGCGCCATATGCTCCAGCGCCTCGGAAAGGGGCATATCTTTTGTCATGCCGGAGCCAATCAGATCCAGCATCTGCCGGTGCTCCTGTCCCATCTCGGAGATCATCTGATTAGAAATTTTTTTGCCTCTGTGGTTGAAGACGGCAAAGTTGGAATCTTTTGTAACAAAGGTTTTCTGGCCGGATTGCTCCGCAAGTTTCATGATCGGATTGTCTTCTGGCCCATGGATCCAACCGGCCCCTTCCTCGATGGGAACACCGAGCGCTCGGTTGGTGCGGATGCGGCCGCCAATCTTGTTGCTCGCCTCCAGCACCAGCACAGTGTAGCCAGAATCCATCAGCTCGCGGGCCGCTGTCAGGCCCGCAATGCCTGCGCCAATAATGATCACACTCTTGCCGCTGGATGAAACGTTTGGCTTGTTGAGGTTCAGATCAAACAGGCCGGCAACAACGACGGAAGAGGCTGAAGTTTTAAGGAAATTCCTGCGGTTAAGGCTGCTATTGCGGGGGCGAAAGACCATTGGAAACACTTTGGTTTGAAAGAGGTGCGCCTGCAACCTTGAGGTGTTTTATCGCAACCCACAAGGGAAACTCAGTGACAGCCCTAACAAACCGAGAAAGCGTTTTGGGACATTCAAGCAGCTAAAAACACACTGCGTTCATACGAATACGCGCAGCATGCATAATTATTCGATGCTGCACTTATTCCGCCCAAAAGACCAGGAACGATCTTCGGATTTTGTCCCTAGTTATGCCCGGTTAAGTCGCAGCATTCCTGCCAGAGTTCTGCATTGTTCCGGACTTTCAAAATCCATGAAAGTGGAATGCCTTTGTTGGTATTCAGGCCGTGTACTGCGCCAAGAACTGCGCCGATCAGAATGGAACGGCCAGCACTGTCTCCACCTGCCAGAATGTTGGCTTCAATCGCTTCGCGATAAGAACCTGTGTTCTTGAGGATGTGGAAGCTCAGCGGCACGCCCATGCCAAGGTGACAAGCACGGCCCGTGCTCTCACCGTATGCAACGGGGTCCGTTTCTGATGCGGAAAGAGCAGCCAAAAGCTTCTCCTGAATATCAGGATGGGCGGCATCAGCTGCAGCGGACAAGGCGCTTTGCAAGTCATCACCGTTCACAACACGGTCCAAAAGATCGGCAAACATAAAGCCGTAAGCGACGGATTCTTCATTGTCATTTGTGGAGCGGATAATCGCTTCCACCTGATCCTGCATCTGTTCGCTCTGCTCATAGGCGAACAGCACGGCCGGAATCCTGGAGAGCGCAGGAAGCTGATCATCATCTACGCCAGAGGGGGTGAGCTTCTCATTAACAATGTTTTCCAGCGTACCCCGTGTTGGGCGGTCAATATAGCCGTTATAGGTGCCACCAGCGCCGAAGTGAGCCGTAAAGGCCTGCTGAAACTCTTCCATCTTCAGGTGTTTGTCGTGAGCCAGCAAGTGTTTCAGTACCAGATGAAGGTTTTCACCGTATTGGGTGAACTGGCCGTCCTGCCGATTGGCATGAGCGAAATAAGCTGGCACACCCTCAAAGTAAGATGGGGTCAGCGGCACGAAAGCAGCAGAGTCATCGTGCTCCTGCGTGACATGATGGATGCGATCAACATCATAGAGCCAGTGCAGCCCCAGCGAGGCGGCGTCCGCAACAAATGCACCAAGAAGGCTATGCGCCTTAAACGCTTGCTGACTCATACAATTCTCCATTCCGATAGGATCGAGTTCAATCATCACTAAAATTTTGATGAGATAATAGGGAGAGGCTCGCCCGTCGAAAAGCCCCTTCAACCCATTGTGATTGATGTTGGCAATGCTCTGCTACGCTTTTGCACCAACTGTTGGTTAGGTGGTGGAGGCCAGAGCGCTTTGGCTGGAGAAGTGGAGAAAGGTCATCTCTGTTCCTTGATAGTCACCGGAGCGGGTCGTGTGGCTGGCATGGGTCAACTCGGAGATTGTTTTTGTCCAGAACGCCAGTGCTCCAGAGTTTTTGGGCAGCACGCGCACTTGCCAGTCTCCCGGATGCAGCTTCAGGCAGGCTTTCAGGGCCGCTTGTCCCAAGCCTTGCCGTGTGAACTTTCCAAGCACGAAGAACTGGCCCATGTCGATCAGCGTGGTGTCATAGGGATACTGCCGCACCAGCGCAAAACCTGCGATCTCGCCAGCCTGCATTATGAAATAGGGATGGTGGTTGGCTTCGCGGAAGTAAGCAAGCACGATGTTCTCATCAAACTCAAACCCGCCCGCTGCAGAAACCGGCCAGTGCATGTATTTGGACATGTCATAGAGGTAGAGCTGAAACATATTTTTCAGCACAGGCACCTCCGCCAATACCATCGGTTTCAACTCAACAGACATAACCACCCTCACATGTCGGAGCTACTCAGCAGAGCAATGCATTAGCACTGAATGAGGACTGGCGTCGAGCGGTTGTGATGTTGGAATGCCCGCCTAACTGCGGAGTGGTGTGACTTTGCAGACGATGGGGCGGGTGGGTTCGAGGAAGAGGACACCTTCCGGCTCTACTTTGTCGGCGTTGAGGATGTCTATGTCGAACCGGGTAACGAGGTTTGCCAGAATAAGCGTGCCTTGAAGAATGGCGGAGCTTGCGCCGGTGCACATGCGCAGGCCGCGTCCAAAGGGCAGGAAGCTCTTCATGATGATGTGCTGGTCTTTGCGCATATAGCGTTCAGGATCAAAACGGTCCGGATTGAACCAGTATTGCTGATGTCGATGCACAATCCATGGGGACACAGTAATCTGCGCACCTTCCTGCAAGTCCAGTTTACCCAGTTTGATTGGTCTGCTGGCGCGACGGGTCAGGTGCGGAATAGGCGGGTAAAGCCGCAGGATCTCGCGGAAGACATTGCGGGTATATCTGAGGCGTGAAAGCTGCTCGAACTGAATATTGTCCTGCCCGCCCACTTTGCTGACCTCTTCACGGATCTTTTGCTTGGCCTCAGGGCATTGGGAGAGCACAAAGAACGCCCACATCAAAGCTGCGGCAGCCAGCTCCTGACTGTTCAGGATTGTGGTGACGTGGTCCACGATTTGCTTGCGAGTGAAGGGGATATTGGTTTCTGGAGAGCGGGCAATGAGAAACTTATGTAAGAAGCTGTGATGGGAAAAGCTGTTGTGCTGGATGTTGCCATCAATGAGCATACTGACCAGATATCGTAGTTGCTGGGCCGCATACATGGCTGTTTGCGGTAGCTTGGGCAGCTGCCAGGCAACACCTTGTTCTGCCGTCTCACGGATCACCTGTGAGATGCGCTTCTCAAAGTCACGGGCATGGGAGTTGATCTCGTTGAACACATCTGTTGGCAGCTCGTTGGAAAACAGCATTCTGTAAGCGATGTCTGCATTCAGGCGTCTGAGCAGCAAAGACAGGTCTATCACCCGGTTTTCATTTTGAATTTCTTCGCAGTAATCTTCGAACCGGTTGATTGAGTTCTGGATGTGCTCAAAATTCACCTGCTGGGTGCGCATGGTGCCGATGGGCCGGATCATATCGCGCTGGTCTACACACCGGTTGTTGCTCGTCACAATAGGATGATCGCCCAGCAACGGGCGCAACAGCTCAATCATTCCCTCGGCTTTGACGAAGATCTCGGGTTTCTCTTCAAAAATTACGGAGATGAGGTCCGGGTCGTTGATCAGGTAATTGGGTTGCTCTGCCGTGGAAATGTCAACGATATCTGCTTTGTAAAGTTCTTCCGGGAGGTGCCTCAGGAGGTTTGTCTCAACGCCATCAAAGTCCCCCGTGCCTTCAGTGTATGGGTGAGGTGCCGGAGGGCGATATAAGCTGTTGTTTGTATCCATAGAGCCTGACTCGATTGCATCATGATGGTCACATCGAGGGTCCTCGCGGGAAATGACCCGATTTGCGAGTGTAGGCATTGCCGCTTTAATAATTCGCTGAATTTAATGTCGGATCATACTGAAAATACAATGCAATTACTGGTGGTTTTGGTGAGATGATGAAACCACGGCTCTGCATAACTGCTATGCGCTACGGTATCTTGACAGTTTGACTTGATTTCATATAGTTTGACCTCAAACAAAAAATAGAGATAAGTGCATGAATGTTTCCCCACGGACCTATGGCTACCTGCTGCGTATCAGCATTTCATTCTTCATGAGCATAATGATGTCATTTGCCATGCTGGTGTTGAACCTCGGGTTTGTCGAAAACTTTATTGTGCTGTGGTTCAAGTCGTTTTCTGTCGCCTTCGCGCTTGCTGTTGTTATCAGCTCGCTGGTCTTTCCCCTGGTGATCGCCCTGTTGTCGAAGCTTGTGAAAGTATGTGACGAGCCTGCCGACCTGCAGGAAGTGACGGAAGGCTGCTAAGCTCCGTTTTTCAAAAAACAAAGCACCTGACCTAACTGTGATGCAAAAAGGAGTGTCCCTTGCTTTTTGCATTTGCTTTGTGATGCATCACAGTATACGTGCAGTATTGATGTCGATTGGCATCCAAGAATTCTTTTCAGCACATTTCCTCCCACTGTATTCGCTTTCCGGTTCGCCTCGGTAAGCGGATTTGTGCTGCTAACAAGGACACAAAATGGCTCAGCTCCTCGGCAAACGAAACATGGGTATCGCGCTTACAATCCTGTCTACGCTCATCTTCGCGATGCAGGATGCGATCACCAAGCAGCTCGTGTCAGACCATCCGGTCTGGTTCATCATGATGGTGCGCTTTTGGGTTTTGCTGGTGATTGCGGTTGGCTGGGCCATGATCAGTGAACAAGGGCTTTATAATGTGGTGCGCACCAAACGTCCGTTGCTCCAGATTATTCGCGGCCTTCTACTGTTTGCAGAAATCTGCCTGATCACCTTCGCCTTCAGCATGCTGGGACTGGCCGATGTAACGGCAATTTTTCAGGCCCATCCGTTGATCGTGACGGGACTTGCGGCTCTCTTCCTTGGCGAGACGGTTGGCTGGCGCCGCATTCTGGCAATGTTCTGCGGTATGGCAGGCTTGCTGGTGATGCTGCAGCCGGACGGCAATATCGGCGGTTGGGGCGCTGTGGTGGCGCTGGCTGCCTCGGTCAGCTTTGCGCTCTACCAATTGTTTACCCGTGTTGCGAGCCAGGATGACAGCGCGCTCACGTCATTTCTCTATGTTGGCATTGTGGGTACAGTTCTCTCCACCATCATCGGCTCTCAACACATGATGGCGTTTGATGAGGTGGAATGGGCGCTGCTGCTCGGCATTTGCGCAACGGGGACCTCCGCACACTTTCTGCTGATGAAAGCTCTTTCGCTGGCACAGGCAAGCGACATTCAGCCGTTCAACTATCTTCAGCTGGTCTGGTCAATCCCGATCGGGTTCCTAGTGTTCTCCGACCTGCCAATCTGGAGCACCATTCTCGGTGCAATCATCGTGGTGGGTGCAGGCCTGTTCTCGCTGTCTCGCCAGCGTATCCGTGCGGCTGAGAAGGAAACGGGAGTTGAACCCGAGACCTCAGAGGAAGTGGCTGCGCGCGCCGACTAACGTGCCGCGTGCCTACCGTGCGGTTTAAAGCCGGTTGCCGCGGGCCAAAAACCTCAGGATATCACCATTGGTGGGCCAGCTGCGATACCGCGGCGCCCGGTCATCCGGCGCTGGTGGACAGTCGTTCTTGCCGAGGAAATGGGAGGCGACGAGCTTCCCTGTCTTGCGGAACAGGTCAAGGTTGGTGCGAAAGAGCGTTCTCTTTTCCGGCACCACAGTCGTTTCCGCCAGCACTTTACCAGCATCAATCTTTTGAATGCTCTCATGCAGGCTGAGGGTGAAAGCCTGTTCATTCTCCAAAATTGCATGAAAGATCGGATCCGGCCCTTTGTAGATCGGCAGTTTACCGGGATGGATGTTGTAGGTCCTGCCGGAAAACCGCTCGTAAAATGCCGCGTTCAAAATCTGCCCCAGATGAACCGTGAGGATCAAATCCGGCTTACAACGCTCGATAAAGTCGAGAGTCTGAGGCGCGCTGGCGTCATTCGTTGGTAAAACAGGACATTGCAGGCTATGAGCCCAGGTCCGCATGCTCTTCCATTTGGGAACATGTGGCATCCGGTAGGCCGGCTTTGTCACGGCGCCCAGGTATCCCGCATAAAGCGGACCGGAGCGGAGCATCAGGTCTTTATAAGCCCGCCAGTCATTGCGCTTGCCAGATACGGCGGTGCACTTCACAAGGCCGCAGATCTTGATTTCCGGATATGCCAGCAAAGAATGTAAAGCAGCATCAGTGTAAACGCTGGCGTTGGAAACAAGACAGATCTGCATGCGTACTCCCCAATTGCATAGTGTGGTCGTCAACTACATAAAGTAGTCGTAGGTGACGCCCATTTTCCGTGCTTTTTCCATCCTTGGCGGCTCTACCCGTTTCAGGCGTTGCTCTGCGTAGGAGGTGGAGAGGATCTTTTCTGCTGTCCCCTTTGCCGCAGCTTCCAGGCCAGCCGCATTGTAAAGTGACCCGCGCACCTGAATGGTGGATTTCAACGCATCGATAAACTTGCGAAACACATCTGGCTCCGGCGGTGTTGCTGAGCGCCAGAACGTCTCCCAATCGCCCTGATGCGTCAGGCCGTCCATATCGTAAATTGTTGGCAGAATGCAGCAGGTGGGCACACCATATTCAAGCGCTTCAATGCCGGCAGAACTGTTGATGGTCAGCATCCCAAGGGATGGTTCAGCAAGTGCTTTGATCGTCTGCCCATGAATGAGCTGCGTTCGTTCTTCAACACCATGCTTCCGGCTGGCCTCAACAATTGCCCGAGACAGCTCCTTGAAGCGGTATTCAAGCGGATGGCTCTTGAGCAACAGCAATGTCCCCTCTGGTGCATTGCGGGCAAAAGAGGTGATGACCTTCTCAATGGCCTCATAAATGCTGGCAAAGGGAGAGTGATCCCGGATCTGAAAATCCCCATTCAGCTGCAAGGCAAAGAGATAATAAGGTGTGCCGCTTTGCTTCAACTGGTCCCAGATAACATCGGCTTCCTGCTTTCGGCGCTTGGCCTGTAGGCGAGCCTTGAGCCAGCCACCATAAACCTGCACACGAGATTCCGTGCGGTGATTGTGGTAATGCGGAAACTTGCGGGCATGAACTGCGTTGTAGAATGTGAAACCGAGCTCTTGCAGCACAATCTGCTTATAGCTGCCCGGATAAAGGACGGTGGACGTGTCATCCGCCTGCTGTGTCTCCAGCGCCATCAGGTCTTGCTTGTTCTGCGGGAAATGCGAAAGCGCAGAACAGCCACCATACTCGACTGTCATCCAATCCGGACGCAGATAGCCAAGCTCGGTTGCAATGATGGTGACGTCCAAGCGCTTGGCAACGCCGATGGCCACTTTATGGTAGTAGCGCCGGTCTCCATGAAGCAGAATATCAGTGACCCCATGCGCAACAATCAAGGCTTCCAGAAAAAGAGCCCAGTTCTCAGCAGGTTCAGAAAAATGGATGGCTTCTGTTTGCTCCCAGTCATGGACATCGCTGCCACAAAAATGGACCTTAAGCGTCTTTGCGCCCAGTTTCTCCAAATGGTGTGCAGTGCGGGCGTAGTATTTGGAAAGTGGACCTTGCAGCAGCAATATGCAGCGCTTGTTTTCTGAAGTCATTTGTCACTCCAGTAACAATTTTCCGGGATGGGAACGCCAGCAGCTTTGGCTTGCGCCAGACGCGGTGGCGTTTCAACAAACGCACCATGTCCGTTGACACCATCCTCCATCATACGTTTCACAAACTCTTGCGCCGCGATCTTCCGACCTTCGGGATTAAAAAAGCTTCCATGAACTTGAATGGTGTGCCCCATAAGCTTTTCCAGGTCGTGATAAAGGTCAGCATCCGGTAGAGCTGGTTCCCTCCAAAAGTCATCCAGAGACCGCTGGTCCGTCAATCCGGCAATATCATAGACAGCAATACCCATGGCTTTCACTGGTACGCCGCTTTTCAGTGCTTCCATGCCAACCGTGCTGTTCACCAACACGCACCCGCGCGAATGCCTGAGCAACTGATTTAGATTGCCACCATCAATAATGATTGTGCGCTCCAAGCAACCGAACTCTGCTGCAATTTCGCGAATGACCTTCGGCCAGTTCTCAACGTTGTTGTCAAACGGATGAAGCTTGAATACCAGTTTGCTCGCAGCTGAGGCGCTTTGCGAAAACGTGCTGTAAAGTTCACGAATGAAACCGGACAGATGCTTGTAGTGCGAATGATGCCTGATCTGATAATCGCCCTGCATTTGCATGGGAACGACAAAATACTCGGCCTGCTCTTTTATGAGCGTGTTGATTGCTTCTTCCGCTTCCTGCCCAAGCCGCTTCTGGCGCATCAGGCGCGGAATGTAGCTGAAATAGTCCCTGAACGGATGATAGTAGCGATCCCGCTGATAAAACGGGAACAGATACGGGAAGAAGATCGGAATCAGGTTGCAGATGACCTCATTGGTCGCCTCCTGCAAAAACGCATGCGGAAAACGGCTTGTAGCTGCCAGTTCCGGCAAGTCAGCGGCGCTTTGTCTAATCTGCGCCGGATCATTCGGGAAGTGCGAATACACTCCCATGCCACCACGCTCCAGCGTGATCCAATCCGGGCGCATATAGCCAAACTCATAGGCAAACGTGTTGATGCCCCGTTGCATGGCAACATCATGCGCTACCCGGTGATACGGTCGCCGATCCGCATAGTACAGAATGTCCGTGATGCCATTCTCATCAATCAACCGCTCCAGCTTGCTTTGCCAGTTCTTCAACCGCCCCCAATAAGCTTTCGCCCCCAACCCAACGCGAAAATACCAGTCACTGAGAGAAAAATTAACAATGGTGTACTTGACCTTGCGAGCTTCAAACTCTTCAACAAGCGCCCGACAAAAGGCAGAAGGGTGGGATTGTAGAATAAGAACTGATCGATCCACTAGAACATCCACACCCAGCTACTTAAGCTGATTTTCGCGATGCTGAGCAAGCGCTTCATCGACAGAGTCATACATAATCAACTCACCCTCATGCAACAGGCAAGCGGTATCGCAGAGTTTTTTTATCGTTCGTTCTGAATGAGAAATCATGATGATATTGGCGTGTTTAAGTTTGCTTTCGAATACTTCGTCGCATTTTCGTTTGAAACGCCGATCTCCAACGGCCGTGACCTCATCAATAAGATAGCACTCGAAATTGATCGCCATGCTAACTCCGAAAGCGAGGCGTGCCTTCATACCGCTAGAATAAGTCTGAATCGGAAGTGTCATCGAAGGGCCAAGCTCAGAGAAATCTTCAACAAATTCTACCATGCGCTCAGTGTCTTCACCGTACATTCGCGCCACGAAACGCACATTCTCAATACCAGTCATCTTTCCTGCAAAGCCGCCGCCAAATCCTAGAGGCCATGATATTTTCACGTTGCGCTTTATCCGACCACTATCAGGCAACTCTGCACCAGCGATTAGACGCATAAGTGTAGATTTGCCAGCTCCATTATGTCCTAAGATGCCGATGTTTTTGCCGGTTGGAAATCTAGTTGTGAGTTTGTTTAAAATTGTCTTAGTCACGCCTTTGAGGCGATAACTTTTATGGACCTCTTGAAATTCTATCATCTAATAGATTTCTTTCTATAGAGGCGCTCGCCAAAGAAGCCAATAAGCAGAAGTATTGTAGCGACAGTTAGAAGATAAGTTCTATCCAGAACAATACTATCATAATTCCCGTAGTAGCCTTCTCGAAACCACTCGATGCCATGAAGAACGGGATTCCATGACAATAACTTTACAATATCAGTCGGAAAATCACTAGGTACATAGAATATCCCAGAAAGAAAAAATAAAGGCCTGCTTATAATAGCTTCCAATTGCTTCCAGGTTGGCCACAATCTAAAAATGACTGCATTTGTTGCTCCGGCTCCTAACCCAAGTAACGTAAGCATGAAGAAAGCAATTCCACATTCTTCAACTCGAACAGGTATAGGTGCATCATTGAACAAAACTAATGTAGTAAAAAAAACAATGATTATCATGAAATATGTCAAGGTAATCAAAATGTACTTTGACAATAGAATGTCGGTTTCTTTGACTAGTGGGTAGCTCAACAGACCGCGACTAGAACTAATTGCCGTCATCAATGAATTTGATAACTTAGAATATGTCTGAAAAGGGAAAACACCCGTGGCAAAAAACAAAGCAAAACTTGTTCCGAATGCAGGGGCCCTTCCAACAGTAGAGAAAATAAAGACTAATACAAGAGTGCTTAGAGTCGGAGTGACAACTGCCCATAGGTATCCCAACTGGGTGTCGCCAAATGCGGTTCTAGTTTCTCGTAGAACTAATGCACCAATGACACGTACTTGAGTGGTGATAACGCCTTCCATATGCACTAACTATTTGAGATGGTCACGGATGGAATAAGCAATCACTATAGCAAGTGCCCAAACGGCGAGTAACCCAAGAAACAGAATGAGAGAATTGACCAAGCGCCTCGGATAAATTGCTTCTTGTGGTTTTGCTGGAGGATGAAAAACTGCAAGATATCGTTGCTGGCGATCTGCCTCCGCGCGCGAGCGTTCCAAACCAGCAAGTGCTGAAGTGTAGGCTTGTTGGGCAAACTCCTGCTCTACTACCAGTTCTTCGTAATTTGCCAATAGTGCGGATAGCGAGGAAAGACGATCTGATCCGCTAGCTAAAGGCTGAAGACGCGTCAGGTTTTTCCCGCTTATTTCATCCCGCTTATTTAATATTTGCTTAATTAAAACTTCTTCTTGTTTCCGCAACTGCCGGATTGTCGGGGAACTCTCATCAATAGTTCCAACAAGTGTTGCAAGTCGCGACCTAGTATCCAAGAGCTGCTTTTCTAGCCCAGCAATAAGCTCAATTTGAACTTCAGCATTTTTTGTCGGGTCAATTGAGCTTTCAGCGCTTCGAAAATCCTTTATTCGCCTACGGATCATCTTTAAGCGTAATTCTGCGCGGAGGACTTCCTCTTCAGCAAACTTTACTGCATCACGACGTGCACTCTGAGAAAGTGTGTTCACAAGTTCTGCCCCATAAGAAAGAACATGTGAAGCAATAAGCTCGCTCATCTCTGGTGAAAATGCTTGAACTTCTACCTCAATAATGCTCGAGGTATTATCAAAGCTCGTTGTAATCATACTTTGCCAATAGGCGACTAATTCCTCTATTGGTAGGTTTGGATCCAAACGATAGGCAAAATCTACATTATCCTTACTGAAGTGGCTAACAATACCGATATCTTTAGAGAGCTTTTCTACGACCTCTCTACCTTCCAGATAATCCATTAGAATAAAGGAGTCTGTAGTTGTCGTTCCTACACTGGCTAATCCAGTCAACGCTCCTAGGAAATCGCCCCCAGCGGATGTACCATCCATTCCACGAACTGAAAATCCTATCGACGATGCGTAGCGCTCAGAGGCAATAAGCAGAAAGTAAGTAGCACCTAATATACTAGGCAAAAGAACCATCAAAGCGAATGAAAGAGCTAACGCTCTTCGCCTCAGTTGTTGTGGTCTCAAACTTCGAAAGAAAACTTGTGATTCAGTGTCTCTTTTTTTCGTCTTATTTGATGTATCAATTGGCAGTGCGACGATTGAAGCTGCCTTTTTGGGTGAAGACTTAGATCTTGCAGGACGCTCGGCAGGTTTCGCTCTAGTAGAGTTTTCAGATTGCGCAATTTGATCTGGAGCGGATGCATCTGCACGACGAATCTTTGCAACTTTTGCGGTTGTCCCTTTTTCCATATTAGGTCTTCACCTTTTCAAATGTGCATATAATCGTCGAGGGAATGCCTATTTCAAACTCTCAGCATGATCATAATAGAACATAACATGACTATTCAGTTTGAGAAATATGCTTTGGTTTCGCTTTAGACACATGACGTGCGCTGTGTCTTATTGGCCTCAAACTCAGAACGTACGAGCTACTTTTCCAATCGCCAAAGTTCCGCTTAGAATTTTGACAAACTTATTTAACTCGGCCCCATAGGCGCTGGAAACATATACCACGTCTTTATCCCTTAACGTGAAGAGCTGCGCTTTGAAATAAGAGCGGGCATCGCGCATATTAAGTCGATAAATAACTGGAACACCGACGTTATTCACAATCTTATAATCTGAGCTCAACTTTGCAAGAATCTCTGGTTTCTCATAACGATAAACAAATAACCCTTTTGAGTCTGCAGATGCTTCGTCGAGACCACCAATACGGCCTAGTGCCTCAATAAGAGATACATTGGAGGCTTGAATTGGATATTCTCCAACCTTTGGTACTGCTCCAAAAGCTGTGAATGTCTGGGGGTCATGCGTGATGAAGACACGATCTCCTGGTCGCATATACACGTTTTCGTAGTTTTTCAGAAAGATGGTGCTCAACAGCTGCTTTGCCTGACGCTCATTACGCGTAATCGACACATAACTTTCTGTTGCAGGCAGTGAGTTTCCGCCAGCATTCGCGACAACATCGAGCAATCGCTTGCCATTCAGATCTAAGGGATATTGCCCAGGATTTTTAACAGCGCCATTTATGGTGACTAAACTGCTTGCGTTCTGTACAAGTGTTACAATTACTTGCGGATTATTTGCTTTGCGATCTAGCGCGACTTGGAGCGCTTCTTGAAGCCGCTCAACAGACTTCCCACGCGCATTTACCTTTCCTACATATGGTATAGTAATTGCGCCACTTTGGCTTACCACGAATGGGCCTAACTCCACACCTCCGGCTTGTCCTGTCGGTGTAAATAAACGATCAATGCCTTGTTCCCAAACGACAACAGAAACAGTGTCTCCAATGCCAACGATATGTTTTGGAGCCCATTTTTCACCCGTGAAAACTTTTGACAAACCATTAGGTTGATAGGCTGAAAGCACTGATACAACGGAATCGTCAAGATCAATGAGATGATAGTCGAAGGGATCCGCACGTCGATCAGAAGAACCAGCCTGAATCTCTGCAGACATAGGGCCAGCTGAAGGTAGTGCAGCGCAGCCAGCTAGGAGACCCAGCAAGGGTGTAATGACAGCAATGGATTTAAAGAAGTCTGAAAATACTTGGGTCGACCGTAACTTGGTCGAGTCGGGTAATAAATTCATAAATCTTCTATCCACTTTATTGCCGGATTAAAAATACGCATGTTAAAAACACCCAGCTCGAATGAAGAGATTAATACCTCAATCTGAGATAGATTTCAAATTTGTGATTGGAAAGGAGTTCAACTACCTGTTGTTTTCTCTGGAGAAAGTCACACTTTCTGGAAGTCCGTAGAAATCTAGGTTGCACGTTAACTATCTGTTTGCCAAAACATATGAAATACGCGTTGTGTGGAGCCCCTTTTTTATGTTTTCTCCGAGATCGATTCTCATCACAGGTGCCAGCTCCGGGTTGGGGAGAGCTTTGGCTACTTCTTATGCGGGTGAAGGCGTAACTCTTTGCTTGACTGGGAGAAATGAGGAGCGGCTGCTTGAGACTGTGCGCGAGGTTGAGCGGGTAGGGAGCAATGTACTCTGGAAAGCGCTTGATGTTTGTGATGCGGTGGCTCTTCAAAACTGGGTTGAAGAGTTAGAGCGGCACACATCTCTCGATTTGGTCATCTCTAATGCAGGCATCACAGGGTCACATGAGGTTGATGGCGCTGTCGAGACGGCAGAGACAGCACATGCTCAGATTGCGACTAACTTAGGGGGAGCTGTCAATGTTTTGACAGCGGTCGCACCATTTATGCAGCAGCGTAAATGTGGGCGAATTGCGTTGATCAGCTCGTTGGCAGGAATGCAACCGATATCTGATGGACCTGCATATGGGGCCTCAAAAGCTGGCGTGATCGCATATGGTGAAGCGATGCGGGACCATCTTTATAAGTGGGGGGTGTCGGTATCTGTGATTTGTCCGGGATATATTCTGACGCCGATGGCCGATCAGTTTAAAAGCTGGCGGCCTTATGAATACACGGCAGAGGAAGCTGCCTCTTCAATAATGAAAGCGATTGCACGGAAAAAGGCGTTTTACGCGTTCCCATGGCAGCTGGCGCTGAGTATTCGTATCGGAAAGCTGCTGCCCTGGAAACTGCGCAGATTGGCAAATCAGCGCTTTAATTATCAGCGCTGATTTAATTTCATATCACTAATTAAGCAGACATAACCTGTTGAATCGAAATAGGATTTCTATCGTAATTCGCTATTTCTTCGTTCACCAGTTCGATCGCCAGATCTAATTGCTCTTCAGTATGTTCTGACGTGATGAAGAAGCGCAGACGAGCTGATTTTTCTGGAACTGCCGGATAGATAATTGGCAATACATTGAGCCCGCGATCGAGCAGACGCGCAGCCAAAACAGTCGCCTTTAATGAATCACCCATCATGATCGGAACAACTGCACAGCCTTGGCTGACACCAGTATCTAGACCTACCGCCTGAGCCTTCTCAAGGAAATACTGCCCGTTTGACTGTGCTGCCTGTACCCGGTGAGGCTCTGCTTCCAGGAGGCGAATGGCTTCACAAACCGCTGCTGCGATTGGTGGGGCAATGCCGACACTGAACACGAAACCTGAGGCTGTGAGTTTGAGATAGTCAACCAAATCACTACAGCCAGCGATGTATCCGCCGCACCCTGCCAATGTCTTGGAGAATGTACCCATCCAAATATCGACATCTCTCGGGTCCACCTTGAAGTGCTCGGCGAGGCCGCGGCCTGTCTCTCCGAGAATGCCGATGGAGTGCGCCTCATCGACCATGAGCCAGGCACCGTATTTCTTTTTAATCTCAATCAGACGTGGAAGATCCGGATAGTCCCCATCCATTGAGTAAACGCCTTCAACCACGATCAGTGTACGCGGGTGTTTATGGGCGCGCAGCTCCAGAATGTTTTCTAAAGCCTCGAAATTGTTATGGGGGAAGGATTGCCGAACAGCACCAGAAAGCTTTGCTCCTGTGACGATGCTGTTGTGAATATAGCTGTCATGAATGATCAGATCATCCGGCTGCATCAATTGGCCGATGCTGGTGACGTTGGTTGCATGGCCACTGACAAAAGCAACAGAACTTTCAACGCCGTGCATCCAAGCAATGAGGTTTTCAAGCTCGGTATGGATTACACGCTCGCCAGCAACAACCCGGCTGGCACTGGCTGAAATGCCATAGTGGTCGACGGCTGTTTTGGCAGCTTCCTGGACCTTTTCATGCCCATTCAATCCCAGATAATCGTAGGAGGAGAAATTAAGGTAAGTTTCTCCGTCAATCAGTGTCGTTGCCCCGGCGCGTGCGTCATGCGCACGGAAAAAAGGATTGTTGATCTGCAACAGATCCGCCGCTGCTTTTTGAAGGCGAATTTCCTTAAATCCCGGAAGGTCCGCAAACTTTGGAGCGATTGCTTTATCAGCTTGAGGCTTGGCAGTCTTCTGCTTTGGAAGGGCAGACTTTGAGCGCCTGACAGCGCTCAAAGCATTCAACCGGTCATCTTTGCTTAGTTTTTTCTTGTCTGATTTGGCCATTAATTCAAAAGTCTTGCTGTTTTGTCCTGATGAGTATCTAGGATTTCGCGCACAGTTGATTTTTGAGCGTCATCCAGATCATCGGAAAGGTGTTGGCTGGCCAGAACGTTGTGAGACCCATCCTCAGCAGAAGCCTCTCCACCTTCGCGTTTGCGAAGTTTTTGAAGGATTTGCGCAGCAAAGTCATCCAAACACGTTCCGCCCGAAATAGATACCAGCGGAATCTCCAGATTGAAGCGTTTCTGAATTCCCATTCTCAGTTCAAGCCCCATCAAGGAGTCCATTCCAAACTCCGCAAGTGGGCGTTGATGAGAAATGTCCTCTGCTGGTAGGCGCAGGATGCGGCCAATTTCACCGGCAAGAATATGAGCGACAATCTCTTTGGCTTCTGTATCCGACTTGCCTTCAATGAGAGACAGAATATCGGTCGCACTGTCGCTGTCTCCATCCGTATCGCTGCGGCCAACGATTTCGCGGAAGAGCGGCTTGCTCAACAATGATAAAGATTGATGAGCTGCTGCCCATGCAAAACGGCCAATATGAACCACTGCACCTGGTGCGGACCCATCATCCTGCTCCATGGCAAGCTTGAGAATATCCAGACCCTCACGAGCCTTAATGGTTGCTTCACCCAGATGCCTGGAAAGCTTGTCGGAAACCTCAGCATTTCTGGCAAGGAAGCCCACATCGCCGATCGCACCCCAGCCGACAGCAATTGCAGGTTTGCCAGCTTTACGGCGGGCTCTTGCAAGTCCTTCGAGATATCCGTTGGCAGCGACGTAATGAGACTGGCCAGGGTTCCCGATCAGGGTGGTTGCAGAGGAGAACAGGATAAACTGGTCCAACTCGTCCTGACGTGTCAGCTCATCCAGCAGACTTGCACCTTGAATTTTTGGCTCAAGCACCTTGCGGAACCGCTTCTCGTCCAGCTGTTGGATAATGCCATCATCCAACACCATCGCAGCATGGGTGATGCTCTTGAGTGGTGCGGACTGGCGCAGTTCGCTCAGCAAGCCGTGAACTGCTGTTCTATCTGTGACATCGCAGCTCACCGCGGAGACAGTTACGCCTTTTTCCGCCAAGGTCTCAAACAGTTTTTCGTGTTGCTCGCTCACCTTTGCAGACCGGCTTGTGAGTGTAATACGCCGTGCGCCATTATCAGCCAACCAGCGGCAGATTTCCAAGCCAAAGCCACCAAGACCGCCGATCACCACATGATGACCATCCTGAGCAAATTTGAGAGAGGTACGCTCTTGCGGAACTTTAACTTCTTCAGGTTTTGGTGGCGTGATCAGGATCTTGCCGATGTGCCCGGACCGTTGCATGAGCCGGAAGGCATCCTGAACATTGCGACCCTCAAACACGCGGTGAGGCAATGGCGTGAAAGTACCGTCTTTGATCAGCTCAAAGACATCTTCAATGAGCTTGCGTGCCAGATCACTATCATGCAGCAGGATCTGATCCAGATCGATCCCAAAGTAAGAGACATTGCGACGGAACGGGCGCAAACCGATCTTGGTGTTTGCGTAATAGTCTCGTTTGCCAAGCTCAAGGAACCGGCCAAACGGGCGTACAATATTGATGCTTGCTTCCATCGCTTCGCCTGCAAGCGAGTTCAAGACTGAATGTACGCCTTTTCCATCAGTAAGTTCCATGACCTTGTCAGGGAACTGCAAACTGCGAGAATCAAGAATATGATCGGCACCGAGCAGACGAAGGATCTCTCGTTTTTCTTCAGACCCAGCGGTGGCAATGACCTTAGCGCCCACATGCTTTGCAATTTGTAGTGCTGCAAGACCAACGCCGCCTGCGCCACCGTGAATGAGAACCCATTGATCTTCTTTGAGTTCACCAAGATGGATGAGCGAGTAATAAGCAGTCAGGAATGCAACTGGATAAGTCGCAGCAGAGACAAGATCCTGACTTTGGTCCAGTTTCGCCACCGCAAATTTAGGACAGGTGACATAGGAAGAGTATCCACCAGACGTAAACGCAACTACTTTGTCACCAACGGACAGGTCGCCGGCATTCTCACCAGTACGTGTAACAGTACCTGAAATTTCCAGGCCAAGATTAGGTCCGCCATAACCGTCCTCAAGTGCTTCTTCTGGAAGCATGCCCAAAGTCCACATAACATCACGGAAGTTCAAGCCAGTCGCGGCGACTTTAATCTCAACGTGATCCTCAGATGGCTCAGTACGTTGCTGTCCACGCCAGTTCAGATGGTTGAGAGAACCTGCCTCTGAGAAGTTTAGTTCAACATTCTCTGCAGGTTTCCAGGTGGATTGGCCAAACCCGGATTTAACACGTGAAACTACTCGGCTTTTTTGCGGCTGATGGAGTTCATTCTCCATATTCTGATAGAAAACAGCCTCCAATATGTCGGAGGCAATGCCTTCGGCACCTTTTTCAATGCAAACATCAAGGGTAAGAGGTGTCAGTTCTGGAGCCTCATTGCCAAGAACACGTGCAAACGTCCAGGCTGCACTTTGTGCAGGAGCTTCAAGTTCAGCGTTATGACCGCTGCCACCTGGAGCAACAAGTGCGAGTTGACCGGCTAAACCTGGATAAGCCTTTACGAGGCCAACACAAGTTGCACAGCGCTTCATGACTTGGTCTACAGGGGCGTCACCGGCCTCTGCCAGACCATACAGATGGATGATGGTTTTGAGTTCAGCATCAAGGAAAGCAGAACCAGCAAGCGCGCACTTCCAACCGCTGGCTTCATTCAGGTCGAACTGCCCACTATCTGCATCTAGAAGCTTGATATTACAGGCTGCTAATCTCTCATCACTCTGTATAGCCTTCGCAATTTCCTGCTCCAGCTTTGAGTTACCTGCCAGAATGACCATGGCCTTGCTCTCAGGTAAATCGGCCGTTGGATCAAGCTGCTGACTTACGTCTACAGGTTTTGCAGTCGCATTCAGCAAAACAATTGATGCACCTTCTTTGAGTGCCTCAATTGCGATTGGAGCGTTGAACGATGTCGAGGTAAACTGATCCAGCCAGTCATTGCTTGTTTTCAGCGGGCCGACTGGATACTCGTCGGAAATTGAGCCGGCAAACCAGTCTTCAGACAGACCAAAAGTTACATCATGGAAAACATCTGAAAGCGGTTCGATCGCGAGGAACTGTCCGCCTTCTGTCAGTGATTGCCCGAGTTTTTCAAAGAGGTTTGCCTCGCTCTGACATGCTTCGTGAAGAAGGCCAGATGATACAATGACATCGAATGGTCCCTGTTCTAACGCAGCACCCCAAGTGTGATTACTATCCAGATTGCTCGTATCAAATACAGTGATGTTAGGTTCATCCAAAACACTGGCAGACAAACGCGCAGCGCTTTTGTGATTGCTGTCAGCGATCGAAACCTTTGTTACTTGGCTAGGGAGTATCTGTTGAATATCTTTGGCCAGATTCAGCCCTGAGCCGCTTAGATCCAGTACATGAAGCGGCGTGTCTGTGTCCCAGGTCGCAAGCGCGGTTCTAAGCCATTCAGAGATACTCTGGCTTCGTGTTTGTGCTTCCGGGGAGGAATACCAGTATTGCTCGAGCATCGCACTGGAATGTTCGAAGTCATCGCCCTCAAAACTATCAAGGTCAAGGCTATCGAGAACGAATTTGCGTGTGGTTGCAAGAATGGTTGCAGCGGCGATGTCTTGCGGGCTTTCTTCCAGCACACTCTCAACCAGAAGATCGAAATCAGGAAGCTCAAAATCGCTATTCAATTCAAAGCGATTTACCCCGCATTCCGTCGCTGCTCCAGCTTCCTGAAGGATCGTCAAAAGAGTGACGAAATACCGACGATGATTACTTGGTAAGTCCTCAACCGAAACAGTCTGTTCGCCATCCGCAAACTTTGAGATAATATCAAATGCTGTTCTTTGAGCCGCAGCATTGAGCAGCAGATAAGCTTCACGCTCAGCTTCATCTTCAACAGTACGGAACTTTTCAGCAACGTAGTCTTCAATTGCCGGGAAGTTATGGTTGAGTTTTGCAACTGTGGTCGCTGGGTTTCGCTGCAGCTCTGCTTCGACGCGATAGATCAGGTCAGACGGGTTATCTTTACGACCCAGTTCGGTTGCACGGAAGCGGCCACCAGAAATTGCAATAATGACGTTGTCATCTTCATCGAAAATCTGGAAGTCTGCTAAAATAGAGAGTTCAGAAGCACGTTTGACCTGAATGCGAACATAGGCTGGGGACGCGCCTGATTGATACTGGCGAACCTTATCAAAGAAAATTGGAACATACGCTTTTGGGCGACTGTTCTGGGATGTTGTCTCCCTGAACAGCGAGAGCAAGCCATGGAAACATCCATCAAGTTCAGCAGGATGAATGCCAAAGGAAGAAACCTGCTCGTCATGTTCAAGTGCAGACAGGTGGACGATGAATGTACCCTCATCTACCTGAGAGACATTTTGGGTGCGTTGGAAACGTGGCCCAAATTCAAGTCCGTATGTGAGTGCCGCTTTGTAAATCTCCTCACCTGTATTGATGAGTTGGGCCGCTTCAAAGTTGAGTTGAATGTTTGGTGCAGGGGTCTCCAGTTTTGCAACCCTGCCGACGGCATGCAGCGTCCAGTCATCTCCGCTCAGGCGCATGCGGCTGGAAATTTTAACAGTCCCTGTTTCCTCGGAGATTTCGGTTTGAACTTCGGTCAGATATTCGTCGCTCAATACGAGCGCCTGCAAAATATCCATAGATCGCAGTTCTACAGCGACACTTCCATAAAGAGCGGAACCGGCAGCAAGAGCCATTTCAACATAGCCAGCCCCAGGGAAAATCATTTGTCCGTTAATGACGTGATCTTCTAGAAATGGAACCGTGAAGCGGTCTAGATGAGTGGTCCAGACGTTATAGGTGGCATTCGGACGCCAACCTAAAAGCGGATGATCTCCACCCCTGAAAATGCCCATATTGGCCTCACCACTGTTTTCAAAGCGGAAGCTTTTATTTTGCCAGGGGAGAGGGAGCAGATTAACGGGTTCATCCGGGTTCTTGCTGAAGAGTTTATCCGTATCAACATTGATGCCTGCAACAAAAGCACGGGCGACGAGATTGATAATTGGGTCTGTTCCACCAAGTTGCTCGTTCGAAAGGCTGGAAAGTACAGATCCTTTTCCGCCTTTTTCAGCAGCGACCTGGCGTAGATAACTTTGCAGGATTGGTTTTGGACCAATCTCGATGATCGTTTCAGCGCCAAGATCAAGAGCGGTTGCAACGGCCTTGGAGAACAATACTGGCTTGCGAAGGTTCCGCCACCAATAGTCCGCATTGAGGTCCTTGCCATCTGAGACTGCCCCAGAAACGGTCGAGATAAATGGCACCTGCGCAGACTTGGCAGTCACAGTCCCGACTGCATTACGGAATGGATGTTCAACGGGCTCAATTAGCTGGCTGTGGAAGGGGTAATTCAGCGCGACTTTTCTAAAGGCGACATGGTTGGCCCGTGCAAACTTCGCAAACCCGTCTATGTCTTCTTTTGTGCCAGATAAGCTGACGGATTTCGGACTGTTCTCCGCGGCAACTTCAAGGGAGCCAAATCCACTTTTGGAGATGAGTTGACGAGCCTCATCAGCAGGGAGAACAAGTGCTGCCATGGTTCCGTGGCCCGCGACGACTTCCTGTTCTGCTGAACGGTGATAGACCAGCGCTACAGCAGCGTCCAGCGTGAGGGCGCCCGCGACATGTGCTGCAGCAACTTCGCCGATACTGTGACCTAGAACCATGTCTGGTTTTAATGCGTAGTCCTCAAGCGCCTGACAAAGAGCAACCTGAACCGCAAACAGCAATGGCTGTGCAATGCTCGTTTTTTTCAGCGCATCGTCAAGTGTCTCGCTGAGCAGTTCGGTTTTTAGAGACCAGCCAGAAAGGTTTGTGAAGAGCTCATCAACCTTCTCAAAAGCAATCTTGAAGGTCTGGTTGGCAGCATAGGCGTCGCGACCCATACCAGCCCACTGTGCTCCGTTGCCAGAAAACGCGAAAGCGCACTTGCCTGGGCTTGTCGCTTTATTGGAGTAAATGACGTTTGCATTCTTCTGACCTGATGCAAAGTCTGACAAGGTATTTTTAAGAGCCTCGACATCAGTCCCAGAAAACACTGCTTTTTCCGGAAAAATCCGTTTGCGATGAAAGGCCGCCGCACAAATCTTCTGGTTGCTTTGCTCTGTCAGAACCCCATCACGCGCATAACCACTTGCAAGCTCAACCAGTGCTTCCTTTGTCGGTGCTGATAAGAACAATGAGCTTACGGTTTTTGGCTGAGTGAGTTGCTCGACATTATCTGTCTTTAACTCCGGATCTTTGAGAATGACGTGTGCGTTCGTTCCGCCAAAGCCAAACGAGTTCACTCCGGCATATCTCGGGCTCTCACTCCGTGGTAGCTCTACACCTTCGCTCGCGACATGAATGTTGAGAGCATCAAAGTCAATGTCTGGGTTTGGCTCGTTAAAGTGAAGACTTGCCGGGAAATGATCGTTCTGAAGTGCCAGTACAGACTTCGCTAGACCTACAAGTCCTGAAGCCGGTTCCAGATGGCCTACATTGGTTTTAACTGAGCCGATAGGAAGCGGTGCGCGTCGCTTCTGCGCAATCGTACGACCGATTGATCCGGCTTCTGCCGGATCACCAACGCGGGTTCCTGTGCCATGAGCTTCGACAAATGCAAGCTGATTGGGATCAATTCCGTGTGCCTTGTAGACACGGTCGAGAAGATTTGCCTGCTCGACATCCGATGGAAGCGACATACCCACGGTACGACCATCAGAGTTTACGTCAACTGCGACGATATCCGCATGAGACCGTTGACCTTTCCAGCGCGGCGCGTCTTTTCTTTTGATGACAAGTGCAACGCCACCTTCAGAGCGTACATAACCATTACCACCCGCATCGAAAGCTTTGCATTGCCCATCAGGAGACAGCATAGTTGCCTGCGCGAAACCTACGAAAGGAAAAGGGCTGGCAAGCACGTTGACACCTGCGACAATGGCACAGTCAATTCTGCCGGAGTTCAACGCACGGTAGGCTTCGTGGAGCGCGACCAGAGAAGACGAGCAAGCGGTGTCGACAGTAAAACTTGGGCCTTTAAGGTCGAATATATAAGAGAGGCGGTTTGAGATAATAGAAAGCGTATTGCCAGTCATAAAATGACCGGTTGCTACATTAGGGTCGAACAGGCTTTCGTTGGCATAATCAAGCGCAGATGCCCCAACATAGACGCCCACATGATCACCAGCTATGGTATCTGGCGATATGCCTGCGTCCTCAATCGCTTCCCAGGTGAGCTGCAGCAAAATACGCTGCTGAGGATCCATTTGCTCTGCTTCTCGGGGAGAAATGCCAAAAGCTGTAGGATCAAAGTCCCACAAATTATCTAGGACACCCGCTTTAAAAGTATACGCTTTGCCGGGTTCTGAAATTCGTGGATGCAGATATCTGAAGTGCGACCAACGATCAGCAGGGATTTCGGAAATGCTATTCTGTCCTGATTTCAGCAAATGCCATAGTGCTTCTTTATTTGAAGCTCCGGGTACACGAACTGAAAGGCCTACAATTTCCAACACGCAGCAAAACTCACTCAAACAGGGGATAGCATCTAGATTTGTGATGCCTGCATTTAAACTTAAAGTTCCATATATAACCTAGACGCGAATGTACTTTCAAAAAAGAACGCATCAACAGATATTTTGATATCACTTGATGTAGGGGAGGAGATTTCGTTTCTCCAAACTAAGTGGTTAGTTTAATTGTGTTGAATTTTATAAAAATATGAACTTCTATGTTGCTTAAGGAGTGCATGGTATGTGTTTGTTTTAAATGTTTTTTGATGTAGTTTTATTTTTTAGTTTCTTTTCTCGTGTCAGGATAACTGTTCTGACTTCAGTTATACTTTTGAATGCGAAGTCGAGAAGTTTTTTTCTCTAAGTTTCTGATGAGGTTTAAGGTGTTTCTATTCAAAAAACCGTTCATAAATCTCTTCAATTCTCTTTGTCTCTTCATCTGTAAGCGCTGCGAATTCTTTGGCCTTGGCTCGGTGTGAGAGTTTTCCGTTATTTTGATTCAGGAATCGGAAGAGTAAATCTGCAAGGCGGGTAGGCATGTCTACGACTTGGTTTAGTTCGCGTTGAAAGTGGTCATGGTTCTGCAAGAAGCGCGCTTCCTCCGGTAAATCGTGTTCAACCGTACGTTTTACACAGGCGTAGAGGAATTCTGCGTGGGCGGTGGCGTCAAAGAATCGGTAGAAGTCGGCTGTTTCGTTTGTCACGGTCAGGTTACCATGCGCCGTGGGGTGCCAGTCAATCTTGCCAAGAAGGCGGGAGGAGTAGTCCTCCAGCACCTGTCGGTAAGTATCGATTCGCTCTAGAATAACCGAAGATACCGGGAAGACGACGCCGGGTGGATTGAAGCCGCGTTGTGCCAGTGCGTGGTGGATCAGGTAGCGGTGCAACCTTCCGTTGCCGTCTTCAAATGGGTGCACATAAACGAAACCGAAGGCGAGAACAGCAGCGGCGAGAACCGGGTCCAGATGCTTGGCGTAGTCCTGTGCAAAGTCGATCATGCCTTTCATCAGGCTTCTCAAGTCTTCCGGTTTGGCGCTGATATGGTCTGGCACTGGCATGCGGGTCTCGCGGTCATGCATACCGACGAAGCCACCTTCCTCTCGTAAGCCCATATGTACGAAACGGTCATCGCCGATCACAACGCGCTGCAGGCGGAGAAACTCTTCGATACTCAGTGGTGTTTTTCCGGCGTCAGCAATGGCGCGGCCCCAACGCTGGATACGGTCATGGGCAGGGCGCTCGCCTTCAATGGCAAAGCTGGATTTGCTGTCCTTCAAAAGCAGGAAGGCTGCAGTGCGGGCGAGCAGATCTTTAGGGACGGATGCCGCCGCATCCATAGCTTTTTCTTGCAGTTTGGCCTGCTGAAAGCCCTCCAAATCTTTATTGCGAAAGATGAGAGGGCAGAATTGAGGTGTGCCGGGCAGGTTGTTGCGTACGCGGTGACGTGGAGAAGGTACTGTGCTGCCGCCAAATTGCTTTGTTGTATCAAGCGCATCCACATATGCGCCAGTTTCAACATCTGGCAAGTCCAACAGTTCATCCAGAAGCCATTCATAGAGAAACCAGATGCGTCTTGTATAACGGCCCGTCGGGCGAGATCTTACCAACTCCTCAACAGGCTCAGGGCCGCATGCAAGGAACAGGCGCTTCAATACCGCGAGGTCCAGTCCTTCGTTTTTCAAGGCAAAAGTGAGGTGACCCAGTAATGTTGGTTCTGGTGCGTGACGAGGTGTGAAGATCCGCCAGCCGTCCTGCTCTATGATCTTGTGGCGATTGCCAATGGCGCATAGAGTGTGCGGGATCGGCACTCTCAATTCGTATGCATCAATAAGTGCTGAATAGCCCGCCGGAGTTGCGGGCACAGGAAGCCAGCTTTCGTGAAAAACTGTTACAGCCTGTGAAAAAGGCTTATTCATGCACTATCTCCGTGAAAAACTATCACCGAATATAGCGCTATAAGTAAGCTCTGTGAATACCTGTCATTTTTTAGTCTGAACCCTGAAAAACCGACAGAGCTCATGAAAAAGCGTTATTTTAGGCCAGCTGTGCCATCAAACTTGCGCTCTAAACCTGACCAGCAGTCCACATAATCGTCCTGTAGCGGAGCTTCCTTGCCTGCAAACTCAGTGAGTTGCTGCGGAAAGCGAGTTTCGAACATAAAACTCATGGTGTCTTTCAGCTTCACTGGGTCCCAGCTGTTGTGAGAAGCTTGCTCAAAAGCTTCGTGATCCGGGCCATGGGGCAGCATGCAATTGTGGAGGCTGATGCCCCCGGGAACAAAGCCATGTGGTTTAGCGTCGTACTGCCCGTAAATATTGCCCATCAGCTCTGACATGATGTTCTTGTGGTACCAGGGCGGGCGAAAGGTGTCTTCCTGCGGCAGCCAGCGAGGTGGGAAAATCACGAAGTCGATGTTGGCTGTGCCTTCTTCCGCTGTGGGAGCTGTGAGGACGGTGAAGATTGATGGATCCGGGTGGTCAAAACTGATGGCGCCTACGGGGGCGAAGTGGCGTAAGTCATATTTATAGGGGGCGTAGTTGCCATGCCATGCGACCACATCCAGCGGTGAATGATCAATAGTCGTTCGGTGGAACTCACCGCACCACTTTATAGTCACATGACATGGGCGTTCAATGTCTTCAAACTGCGCGACTGGTGTCTTGAAATCTCTTGGGTTTGCAAGGCAATTGGCGCCGATTGGTCCACGGTTGGGAAGGGTAAACTTGGCACCATAATTCTCGCAGATGAAACCTCTGGCTTGGCCGTCAGGCAAGCTCACTTTAAACACCATACCACGTGGCAAAATACAGATTTCAAGCGGTTCAAGATCAATCACGCCAAACTCGGTTGCGATCTTTAATCGCCCGATCTGAGGCACAACCAGCAGTTCTCCATCGGCGCTGTAGAAGTACTCGTCTTCCATGTCCGAATTCGCGAGATAAACATGCGCGGCCATGCCCATTTGTAGGCCCACGTCTCCGGCTGTTGTCATGGTGCGGATGCCGTCAATGAAAGTGAGGTTTTGGTCCTCAGGGAAAGGTGCTGGATCCCACCGGTACTGGCCGAGTGAAACAACACCTGGGATTTTGTTGGGTGCGGTCATCCAGTAAGGATGATTGATTTTCTGCAACCGGCCCAAGTGCTTAACCGATGGGCGAATGCGGTAAAGCCAGGATCGTTCGAGCGTTGCATGAGGGGCGGTAAAGGGTGAGCCGGAGAGCTGCTCAGCATATAATCCGTATTCAACGCGCTGTGGAGAATTGCGTCCCTGAGGCAGGGCGCCTTTTAAAGCCTCGGTCTCAAAATCATTTCCGAACCCAACCATATATCCTGGCTGAGTTCCGTAGCGACTGTCATGGGTGGTTGCTGTGTTTTGATCTGTCGGATTTTCCATGTTTCACTCCAAAACGTCACCAACGAGTTTTAAAGAGGGCTGCGCCGCAGTATCTCTGGACCTGGGTTGGGTGGAGGCATCAGACCATAGAACCGGATCGGCGCAATCAACGCGATCTGAGGGAGGTAATTCATCTCCTGAAAACTACGTGACGATAATGGCAGGGCCATGAGCCTTTACTGATTTACCTGCTAACAATCCTGACCCTTCAAACTGCGGCACCCATGATCCGTGGATTGGCTAAATCCTCAGTGGCAGTAGGGTGATAGCCAGCAACCGGGCAGCTTGTCTGATGAAGCTGACAGCAGGATGTCATTCACCTCGTAAGGAGCAGGTGTGCCTTTTATCGCCTGTTTTTATGCAAAGGGTGTGGATCCTGCAGCTGGATCGGCTTCGGCTTTTTGGAGATCAGGGTTTCCCGGTTGTTTCAGATAAAGGAGGCGATGCTTCCGTTTAGGTCCGTTTTCAGGTTGAGTTGGGCGCGTAAAAACGTTGGTGAGTGGGGGCTTGCCATCGTGGTTGTCAGCCTGAAGACGGGCCTTCCACCTCTCAAAGCTTTCAGGCAGTGGCAGTACACTTTGCCAAGGTAAATTGCCGTGGCTCATGTGAAAATAGCGATGTTTCAGGCCTGTCTATATTCAATCTTCTTTTCATCATTACTGAGCTGATCGTCAGCCCAAAAGGCTGTAATTGGAGCATCTTATTTTAGGTGCGGATGGTGTTTTTTCAGCAAAATAAAAGTTGAAACCTTTCTAATTAGAACTGATTTAAGTTGCTAATATCATCAAGAATACGAGTCAGATTCTGCGGCTGATTAGTCGAAAAGTACATTTATCCAAAATTTATGTATGAGAAATTTTGATCATCACAAATGGCAATAACGTCTTATAAAAATTGCTAATTCGACGTAGCAAGCATTAACCTCTCATCAAAAATACGTAAATTTTTCTAGACAACTCTCATGAAATCTAACTAAGTTGACAACGTTTCATATTTGGGAGCTTGTTATGAAAATATTGAATTCGGCATCCGCCCTTGCGATTGCCGCCATGACATTTGCGGGGGGGGCCGCATTTGCAGCTGAAAAAGAGCTGGTGATCTTCAACTGGTTGGGTGGTTCAGAGCGTGATCTGATCATCGCACTCGAAGAGGGTTTCACAGCTAAATATCCGGATTATGAGATCAAGGACATCAACCCGGCAGCAGGTGGGGATGATCCGCGGTCTGGCATTCGTTCAGCGATGTTGTCTGGAGAAGAGTTTGATCTGCTGCTCAACACATGGCCTTCCTTTGAGAAGGAACTGGTTGCCGCCGACCTGATCAGCCCAATTGATGCTGCATGGGAGCAGTATGGCTGGTCTCAAGCGCTGAATGACAGCTGGCGTAATCTGGCGAAGCATGACGGAAAAACCTATGGCGCTTACTTCATCGCGGGCAACCGTTCCGGCGTCTGGTACCGTCCAGATACGCTGGCAAAGGCGGGCATCGCTGGTGAGCCTACTCAGTGGAAAGACTTCCTGAGTTCCTTCAGTGCCCTGAAAGAAATCGGCATGTTGCCTGTTTCCATCGGTGCGAGAAGCTGGGCGCAGACTGAATGGTTTGAAAACGCACTTTTGCGCACGGCTGGCCCTGCATTTGCGAAAGAGCTGTCTGAACACAAGGTGGCCTGGACCGATGACCGGGTGAAGGAAACCTTCCGCAATCTGCGTGACATGCTGGAAGCTGACTGCTGTGCTGAGCCGGGAGCGATGCTTAGCTCTCACTGGACGGATGCTGCGGATGCCGTGTTGAAAAACAAAAAGGCAGGCTTCATGCTGATTGGCTCCTGGGCAAACCAGCGCGCCAAGAATGAGTATGGGCTGACGCCAATCAAAGACTACTCATACATGCAGTTCCCGGTGATCAAGCCGGAATACGGCAATGCAATGAGTGTTGATGGCAAGAACTTCCTTGTGATGAAGCAAGCGAAGAACCCGGAAGGGGCAGAACTGTTTATCGACTTCGTTCTGAGCAAGGAAGGCTCTGCAATTATCGCGGCGCAGAACCTTGCAACCCCGAGTGCAAATGTGGATCCCTCGTCCTATGATCCGATTGTGCGCAAATACGCTCAGATTTTGCCGCTCGTCGATGTTTTCTTTGTTCTTGATGACCTTTTGCCAGCTGAGTTGAGCGGTGAATTCCGTATTAGCTTGCAAAAGTTCCTTCGCGACCCAAGCGATGCGAGCATTGATAGTGTCACAGCAGCACTCGAAGCAAAAGCGAGTGAGCTTTATCAATGAGTGTACAACATGGGTCTATCTTAACCTCCCAGACCCAGGCGGGGCCCTTTGCGGGCCTCGCCACCCGGCTCTTCGGAGGTAACCTGCGCCGCGCTGACTGGATTGCATTTGCTCTGTTGGCGCCAACATTGATCTTCTTCAGCATCGGCGTGCTCTATCCGCTTTTTGAGACGATCCGTGTGAGTTTTCTGGACTGGACCGGATTGAGCCAGCCCAAGCCTGCGGGTTTTTCTAACTATACCAAGCTGTTCAGTGATGCGAACTTTTGGAATGCCTTGCGTGTGACACTCACCTGGACGTTGGCGTGTACGGGCATCTCCGTTGCTATTGGCTGGAGTGTTGCGTTGATCTCTGGTCTGGCTCCCAAGCAGACCGCGCCGTTCCGTGTGGCAATCTTTGCAGCCTATGGCATTTCAGAGACTGCTAGTGGCTTGATGTGGCTGGGTATTTTGCAACCGGACTTTGGCCTCCTCAACGGCATTCTGCGCCTTGTTGGGCTGGAAGGCTGGACCTCGCCATGGTTGGGTGAACCATCTACCGCAATCTGGGGCGTTGTTGCTGCCTATGTCTGGACGCAAGCTGGTCTGCCATTGCTCACCTGCTATGCGGCTATTCAGGCGATCCCGAAAAGCCAGCTTGAAGCGGCTCATATGGATGGTGCCTCTCACTTCCAGATCCTGCGGTACATCATGGCGCCTCTTAGCCTTCCCGGTGTGCGCATTGCGATTTTCATCAACCTGCTCAACAGCCTCAAAGCGTTTGATATGATCCATATTCTAACGGCTGGAGGTCCGATTAGAGCAACGGAAACAGTAGGTTACTTTATGTATCAGGAGTCCGTCATCTACTTTAAGCAGGGCTATGGCGCTGCAAGTACGGTGGTGCTTCTGCTTGCGGTTATCGTCTGTTCCATCCCACTCATTCTGGACAAGGCATCGGAGAGCAAATGATCACTCAAACTCCAAAATGGCCTGTGTATGTGCTGGGGGCCGTGGCACTTGTCTGGATCATTCCGCTGGTTGGCATCATCGCCATGTCCATTCGCCCCGAAGGGGAAATCACCAGCGGATGGTGGACGATCGAACCGTTTACGTTCACGCTTGATGCCTGGCGTGAGGTTTGGGTCAACTACCCGATTGGCCGTGCGTTTCTCAACTCTCTGGCCGTTGCCAGCTTCGCAACCGTCCTTCCAGTTCTGTTTGCACCAGCTGCGGCCTATGCGTTTCACTACCTCAAGTTCCCGTTTCGCCGGATCTTGCTGCTCATCCTTGTGAATGCATTTGTTGTTCCAAATCAGGTGGTTATCATCCCACTCTTCAAGCTGTGGCGAGAGACTGGGCTCATTGATACCTACTGGTCTGTGGTCATTCCGTTTGTTGGGCTGTCGTTTGCCTGGGCTGTTTTGCTGGTCAAAAACTTCCTCTCCAACTTCCCGCGGTCGCTGATTGATGCGGCGCAGGTGGATGGGTGTGGGCACTTACGGACCTACTTTTTTATCGTGCTACCAAACACGATTACGGCGATGGCAGCAGTTGGCATTCTGCAGTTTATGTGGACCTGGAATTCCCTTCTGCTGCCAATGTTGTTCCTGCGGGAAAATGCAACGCTGCCGGTGATGCTCTCCACGATCTCTGGCGCCTATGAACCCAACTGGGATCAGCGCGCTGTTGCGACCATTATTACCTCCATCCTTCCACTCGTTATCTTCTTGTTCTTCCAGAAGTATTTCTCCGCTGACGGCAAAAATAACAGCGGTTCCAAGGGCTAAATCATGTGCCATAAAAAAGAAGTAAAAGACTTCCGATACCGCCAGATTCATCTGGATTTTCATAGTTCCGAGCATATTCCGGGGATCGGGTCCAAGTTTGATCCGAAGCAGTTTGTTGAAACGCTGAAGCATGGCGAGGTAGACTCCGTCACGCTGTTCGCCCGCTGTCATCACGGCTGGAGTTATTACCCCACCAACGTGGGCAAGCCGCATCCGGAACTGCAAAACCCGGACCTGCTGGGTGACATGATCACAGCCTGTCATGAGGCCGACATTGCGACCCCGATTTACCTGACAGTTCAATGGGATGAGCTGACAGCTCGGGAGCATCCGGAATGGCGTGTGATGCAGTCGCAAAACACGGCTGCCAATTATCCGGGCACAGAGCCGTCCGCGATGAACCAACTTACGCCCACCTGGCACACCATCTGCCTGAACCACGAAGGCGCAATTCAGCGACAGATCGACATCGCTCTGGAAGTTTGCGCTCGTTATAATCCGCCTGCGTTGTTTATGGACATCCTCGCCTCCTGGGAGTGCACCTGCAACGCCTGCCTTTCCTCAATGAAATCAGAGGGTTTGGACCCGCTGAAGGCGGACGATCGTAAGAGCAACGATAAACGCGTTCTTTTGCGTTTTTTTGAAAGGTTTTCGCAAGCCGTCAACGGCGAGTTCCCGGATACACGAATTTTCTTCAACTCTGGCCACATCTACAAAGGGCAGGATGAGCGCTACCAGTATTACGGTCATCTGGAGCTGGAGAGCCTGCCGACCGGCGGTTGGGGCTATGACCATTTCCCTGTCTCAGCACGGTACGCTGATACACTGAACCTGCCGTTTCTTGGCATGACGGGACGCTTCCACACGCATTGGGGTGAGTTCGGTGGCTTCAAGCGGGCTGATGCATTGTCCTATGAGTGCTGTTTGATGGTGTCTCTGGGTGCGCGTTGTTCCATCGGCGACCAGTTGCACCCGAATGGACATATGGATTTTGCCACCTATGACCTGATCCGCCCGGCATATTCCCGCGTTAAAGCACTGGAGCCTTATGCCAGTAACGCGACCTATCAGCGGGAAGTGGCGATCCTTTCTGTCGAGGCGCAGGTCTCCCAGCTTGGTAGCCACCTTGGACACCGCAGCGAGCCGAGCGATTCCGCCTCTGCCCGTATGCTGCTGGAAATGCAGATCCCGTTTGATCTCATCTCCTCATCCAGCAGCTTTGATGACTACAAGCTGATTATTTTGCCGGACAGCATTCGCCTGAGTGATGATCTTGCGGTTCGCCTCAAAGCGTTTACAGACGCTGGTGGTGCCATTCTGGCGACTGGCGAGTCCGGTCTTGATGTTGAGGGCAAGCGATACCTCCTCGACATCGGAGCAGAACTGTCTGACACACCAATGGAGTATGACCCGAGTTATCTGTCCTGTCGGGGAAAGCTGGACGATGATCTGGTCGATTCTTCTGTTGTTATGTACGAGAAGGGGGCATCTCTGCGTGCAACTGATGGTGATGTGCTGGCTGATGTTCGTCCATCCTATTTCAACCGCACATGGGACAAGTTCTGCTCACACCTTCACACGCCGGAAGACCCGGATGCCGAGCCAATTGGCGCGGCGATCGTGCAAAAAGGCAATGTGGCTTATGTGACGTATCCGCTGTTCCGCCTTTATGGCGCAACGGGCCAGACGCTTTACAAGTATCTGGTGCGCGGGCTCATCAACCGCCTTATGCCAAACCAGCTGATTGGCACCGAGTTGCCATCAGCCACACGCATGTCGCTGATGAAGCAGGCGGACGAGCAGCGTCAGGTGCTGCACGTGCTTTATGCACCAACTCAGCTGCGTGGCAGCGGTGTGCCGTATAATGACGGTCAGACCCGTGCGGTTGAGATCATCGAGGATGCGCCGGAGTTGAAAGAGGCCAAAGCGTGGGTGCGTATGGACGAAGAGCCTGCCGATGTAACCTGCGCTTATTCGGGTAAAACACTGCCATGGCAGTATGACAGCCTCGACAA
Organism: Pseudovibrio sp. W64; assembly: GCF_001623145.1. NCBI lineage: Bacteria > Pseudomonadati > Pseudomonadota > Alphaproteobacteria > Hyphomicrobiales > Stappiaceae > Pseudovibrio > Pseudovibrio sp. W64. The sequence goes on from NZ_LMCI01000008.1 coordinate 423,021, forward strand.
AAAGCTGCACATCGTCTTTCCTAGCCTTCATATCCATGGGGCCGCCGTCATCTCACAGGCAGATGACGCAGTGGCTGCGGAATAAAGGGCAGTGCAGTGAAAAAACCAACCATCCTCGATGTAGCAGATTCCGCAGGCGTCGCTGTCGGCACAGTCTCGCGTTATCTGAACGATCAACGCATCAGGAAGGACAACCGGACCCGGATCGAACAAGCGATTGCCGATCTGGGATACCGGGCCAACACACTTGCCCGCGCCATGAAAACAGAGCGCACAAACACAGTCGGGTATCTGGTTCCCAAGTTTGACGAGTTCAACTCGGGGATTTTGACCCAACTGGTGCGTTCTCTGCGTGCCCGTGGGTATTCCATTGTAACCTTTCACCATTCTGATGAAGCGGATGCCATCAACGAGGCGTTGGAATCAGCCTCCTCGCGGCGCATCGATGCCATCATCTTGTCCGGCACCCATGAGGTGACGGAGAAGGTGCAGGAGCTGTTGAGCGGAGAACAACCGGTCATCATCTTCAATAACGATGTGCCGGGCGTGGAAACGGATAAGGTGCTGGTGAATGATGAGGCGGCTGCGCAAGACGCAGTGAGCCGCATGATTGACTTTGGCCACACCCGCATTGGTGTGGTGACAGGGGACCTGAATGGAAGCACAGGGCAAAACCGGTTGCAGGGCTACAGAAAAGCCCATGAGCAAGCTGGCCTGAGTGTTGATGAGGAGTTGGTTTACGTTGGCAATTGGGGCCAGCTGGATGGATACACTGCCATGGACAGGTTCCTTGGCATGGAAAGTCCGCCAAGTGCTGTGTTCTTCTCCAATTACCTGATGACCATTGGTGGTTTGGATTGCTTGTCCAGCAACGGCAAACAGGTGGGCAAAGACATTGATCTTGTCACCTTTGATGACCCGGACATGTTCCGGCTGATCCCTCCGGGCATCACTGCCATTGAACAGCCCATTGAGCAGATTGCCCGTCATCTGACGGAAATCGTGCTGAGCCGGCTGGATGGAACGGCGCCTGACCACCCCCGCAATATTCGCGTCAATTGCGCGCTCAAGCTGCGCGGCTCCTTAGGAGTTGCTCACAAAGCCTCCGGAAAAACCCATGAAGATAGTTAGCTACAACATTCAATTTGGTACCGGCATCGACGGTAAAGTCGATCTGGAAAGAATTGCAGGAGAACTTGAAGGGGCCGACATCATCGGCCTGCAGGAAGTTGACCGCTTCTGGAAACGAAACGGAAATGTGGATCAGGCCGCTGAACTGGCGGATCTGCTTGGCGGATATCGCTGGGTCTATGGCCCAGGCCTTGATATGGACGCGTCATTTCATGATGAAAACGGCAAGCTGGTCAACCGCCGACGTCAGCATGGGGAAATGGTCCTTTCCAAATACCCGATCATTTCCACCCGTACCTATCCTTTGCCCAAGATGGGCTCCATCACCCGCCATGCCATTCAGGCTGCTCTTCTGGAAGCTGTTATCGACGCGCCGGGAGGTCCGCTGCGGGTCTACAACACCCACCTGTTCTACTGGTCGCCAGACTTTGCGCTGGTGCAGGCACAGTTTGTGAGAGACCGCATCAAGACAGCTCCGTCTGAGGGGGGAGCATGGTGTGGTGGCCCGGGCATCGACGCCCATTGGCTCAATGACGAACCACAGCCAACCATGCCAACCGACTGCATTTTGCTGGGGGACATGAACAACGGGCCGGGCACGCCTGTCTATGAGGTGTTCACTGGCCCGCCATCAGAAGAAGGTGGCCGTGTGCAGACACTCGATGGTTTTGTCGACCCGTGGGTATGGCTGGGCAATGAGGAAGAAAGTGGCAAGACCGCTCACTTTGATACCCGCCGCATCGACCACCTGTTTGTGAGTGCCTCTTTGCGGCACCGCATTGCAGGCATGCGGGTTGATGAAGAGGCGAAGGGCTCTGACCATCTGCCGGTCTGGCTGGAACTGAAAGACGCCTGAGGGGGAAAGCATGGCACAAGTTACTCTGAAAAATCTCGAGAAGTCTTATGGTCCAACCAAGGTCATTCATGGCATTGATCTGGAGATCAAAGACAAGGAATTTGTTGTTTTCGTTGGCCCGTCCGGCTGCGGAAAATCCACCACGCTGCGGATGATCGCTGGCCTTGAAACGATTTCTGGCGGGGAGTTGGTGATTGGTGATCGTGTGGTCAACGACATGCCACCGCGCCAGCGCAACATCTCCATGGTGTTTCAGGATTATGCGCTCTACCCGCATATGACTGTTGCCAAAAACCTTGGGTTTTCGCTCAAGATTGCAGGCGTATCTCCAAGTGAGATCGAAACGCGTGTGGCAGATGCGGCGGCTATTCTGGGGCTGGAACCCTACCTGAAGCGCAAGCCGGGTCAACTTTCTGGCGGTCAGCGCCAGCGTGTTGCCATGGGCCGTGCGATTGTGCGCCACCCGGATGTGTATTTGTTTGATGAGCCGCTCTCCAACCTGGATGCCAAGCTGCGCACCCAGATGCGCATTGAGATCAAGAAACTGCACCAGCGCGTGGGCAACACCATCATCTACGTCACCCACGATCAGGTGGAAGCCATGACATTGGCGGACCGCATCGTGATCATGCGTGATGGCATCATTGAACAAGTGGGCAGCCCGCGCGAGGTCTTTGAAAAGCCGAACAACACCTTTGTGGCGACCTTCATTGGTTCTCCGCCGATGAACCTGATCGACGCGCATGTCGCCAGCAGCAATGGTAACCCTGTGCTGAAACTGGGCGATGGCAGCGAGCTGAGTGCTCCGGCACGCCTGCGTAACACATTGGAAGCAGGCAAAGCGGTGAAGCTGGGTGTGCGGCCAGAGGATATCTCGCCAGAAGGCAATGCGTTGCCAACAGCGGGCGAAATTGCGCAGTTGCAGCTGCCTGTGTCGCTTTCAGAAGATCTGGGCTCAGAGGCAACTTTGTTTACGGAGCTGGCAGGTTCTCCGGTTCAGTCCATCATGTATAATCCGCGCACAGTGCATGCTGGGGAAACGCTGAGCTTCAACATGGCGCTTGATAAATGCCATGTGTTTGATGGTGAAAGCCTGCGCAATCTGACCGCTTAAGAACTTTTGGGGCGTTTCCCGAGGACTTGATACCTCCTTGGGAGACGCGCTTGATCGATCAGATTGACGTAAACAAAGAAAAGCCCTGAGCGGATGTGCTCAGGGCTTTTGCTGTTATCGCGAATTCCCGAAAAGTGGCTCCGGTTTTCAGGAGTACGTTTGCTTTTTTAGCCTATAGGGAGGCTGGCTTAAGCCATTTCTTCCATTTCTTCCATTTCAAAACCCGGAACCAGCTCAAGCGGCATATCCTGATAGCAAACCGGGCGCAGGAAGCGGCGGATCGCCATGGTGCCAACTGAAGTTGCGCCGAAGTTGGTGGAGGCCGGGTAAGGTCCACCGTGAACCATGGCATCACACACTTCCACGCCAGTTGGGAACCCATTGGCCAGCACTCGGCCTGCCTTACGCTCCAGCAATGGCATCAGCTTGCGGGCTTCTGCATGATCTGCTGCATCAATGTGGATGGTGCAGGTCAGTTGGCCTTCAATGGTGCGCGCCACATCCTGCATCTGCTCGATGTTTTTCAGCTTAACGATGATACCGAGCGGACCGAACACTTCTTCCTGCAACTCTTTGTTTGTAAGCCAGTTTTCAGCGTCTGTCACAAACATATACGGCTTGGCACCACGGGTTGCGCAGGCGGTGCCCACCAGCTCCTCAACACCCTCCTCGCCAGCGATTTTCTCAGCGCCGGAACGGTAAGCCGCTGCAATGCCATCTGTTAGCATTGGTTGCTCCCCGGCAGCGCCCAATGCCTCCTGAGCTTTGGCGATAAAAGCATCCGCCTCAGCACCTTCCACCAGCAGAACCACGCCCGGATTGGTGCAGAACTGGCCTGCGCCCATGCACAGGGAGCCAGCCCAACCCGCCGCAATCGCGTCGCCGCGGTTGGCCAGCGCGTTCGGGTAGATGAAGTTTGGATTGATGGAGCCCAGCTCGCCGAAGAACGGGATCGGCTCAGGGCGGGAGGCGCACAGATCAAACAGTGCACGACCACCGCCAAGGGAACCAGTGAAGCCAACGGCTTTGATAAGTGGATGCTGCACCAGCGCTGTACCAACCTCACGACTGCCGCCCTGTACCAGTGAGAACACACCTGGATGCATGCCGCAGGATTTGATCGCCGCATCAATGGCTTGTGCCACGATCTCAGCAGTACCCGGGTGAGCTTCATGGCCCTTCACAACCACCGGACACCCAGCTGCCAGCGCAGAGGCGGTGTCGCCGCCTGCAGTGGAGAACGCGAGCGGGAAGTTGGAGGCACCAAACACGGCAATCGGACCAACCGGACGCTGGCTCAAACGCAGGTCAGAACGCGGTAGAGGAGCACGGTCTGGCAGAGCCTCATCGTGGGTGAGGTCCAGATACTCGCCTTTCTCAATATGGTCGGCGAACAGACGCAGCTGGCCAACAGTCCGGCCACGCTCACCGTTGAGGCGCATTTCTGGCAGGCCGGTTTCTGCACAGCCCACTTCTGTGATTTCTGCTCCGCGTGCATCGATCTCGTCCGCGACCGAGCGCAGGAATTTGGCGCGTTCTGCGCGCGTGGTCCAGCCGAAGGTCATGAAGGCGTCTTCGGCGGCCTTTACGGCGCGATCAATCAGTTCGGTTGTGCCGCATGCATAGCTTTTGGCAGGGCCCGAGAACGGGGATGACTGGAATTTTTGGGCGTTATCGACCCATTCTCCGGCGATGAGATGGCAACCTGTTAGCATCGTTTCCTCGGCACATGAAGTTATCTGGCAGGCGCTGCAATCCTGTTGTGCAGCCCACAACTTAAATTTGACAGTGATATATCACTATCTGCTATCAGGTTCAAGCCAATAACTTCATATTGTGCAAAGGTCTTTTCTATCGCAACTCCGTAAGGGCCTCATCTTCCACGCGAATTCGCAGGGCAAGAAGAGCGCCGTTAAAGCCCGAGAACAGGAAGGCGATTGGAAACAGGCCGAGGACCATAGGGGCGGTGAAAATCTCCAGAGCCACCAGCAAGTAGTTGGGATGGCGCACAAACGCAAACGGTCCCTTCGTCACCAGCGGGGTTTTGGCCACAATAATGCGCGTGGTCCAGCGGTGACCCATGCTCAGCAATATCCAGAGGCGGAACACCTGCAGCACCACAAAGACGAGCAACCACGGCATGGAGACTGGTTTGTCGTAGCCCAACACAACGAGTGCGATGATCCACGCCACATGCACGCTGACGATCAGTGGATAATGCGAAGCGCCAACCTCATAGGCCCCATCAGCCAGCAAACGCTTTGTGTTGCTGCGGGCAATGACGAGCTCGGACAGACGTTGAATGACGATGAACGCCAGAAAGAGTACGGCAGGAAGGGAAGCGTCAGGCATTGATCACCCCCTCTGGTCTCTGGAAACGGGTGGTATCCCAGCGCCCGCTTGCCTCATTGGCAACAACGGACACTGGCTGGAAAGAAGCTGTGAAGCCGGGGCCAAGCGCGCACAGGACCATGTTGCCTTGTGGGGAGCGCTCCAGAACCCGCTCCAGTACAAACAGGGCGGTTGGGGCGGACATGTTGCCGAATTCCTGTAGGATTTCACGCTCTACATCCAGTGTGTTGGCAGGTAGATCCAGGGCACCTTCCAGCGCCTGAACCACTTTCGCGCCGCCCGGATGGCAGACGAAACGATCAACACCATCCATGTCCATGGTGAGTGCATTCAAACTGCGCTCGGTGACATCACGAAAATGCTCGGTTGCGAAATCGGGAATGGAACGGTCAAACACAACGCCAAGGCCATGCTCTTCCACATTCCAACCCATAATGTTGAGTGTGTCCGGCCACATCTCCTGATGACCCGTGCCCAGTACAAACAACTGTTTTGAACTCTCGGGCTTACTGGTGGAAAGGCAGGCAGCTGCTGCGCCGTCGCCAAACAGAACCGTGGCGATGATATCTGCTTTCGTGAGCCGGTCACTGCGGAAGGAAAGCGTGCAGCCCTCCAACGCGACCACGAGCACGTTGCTGCCCGGTTTTGCCTGCGCCAGTTGCTGCGCGATGGAAAGGCCGGAGACACCGCCTGCACAACCAAGACCAAACACGGGTACACGCAGGATGTCAGTGCGAAAGCCCATCTGTTTCCAGGCCTGAGCTTCCAGTGTTGGTGTTGCAATGCCGGTTGAGGACACCGTCACCACGCAGTCGATTTCATCTGCGCGCAGACCTGCTTTAATCAGCGCTTTGCGGGCGGCAACAATAAACAGATCCGTTGCACCGCGCAGATAGGTTTCATTTCGAGTTTTCCAGTCTTGTGGCTCCAAAAACCACTCCAACGGGGCGAAGGAATAACGTCTCTTCACGCCTGCGGACAGGAAGGTGCCAGCCATGCGCTCAAACTGTGCGAACTTTGGCCCGAGGATCCGGCGGGCGTAGTCCAACACCAGCGTCTGGGGCAATTCATAGGGCGGCACCGCTGTTGCAAGGCCGGTCAGGTAAACGGGCATCGGCTCTCCAACCCTGCTTTCATTGTTGCCAGATAATGCATCATCAACTTTATAGGCCTTGACCAAGCCGCTGAAAATCCGGCGTTTTTTGGGGTTGTTTTGGTGGGGTGAGATTGAGTGCTATGGAATGTCAGAGGGAAGCGGTTTGGGCCTCCCGTTCATTTGCGGTTTTCATACGGTAAATCGTGAAAGCAAGCAGGGTGGCGTTGGTGATATCGTTCAGAGATCCGCCCCAGGAGCCCACGATCAGGGCGTTGACCATCCATGTAAGAGCGCAAATGAGCATGGCGAAGCGCATCTGGATTCCACTCAGGCAAAACAGCGCAAAACCGCTCATGAGAGAGGCGGACCACGGTAACAGGTCGATGAGCCCTTCATACACCATCACACTCATACCAGTTTGGATGACGGCAAAGAGGCTAAACCATGTGTAGCCCTTAAAACGCAGAGAAACGAAGGATCGCACACCATTGATGCCAAGGTTTGCCCCTGCAACATAAGCGCCCATCAGCACATAATGGATGCAGAACAGGGAGCAGCTGACAAAAAGCAGGCTGCGAAACAGCTGATCATGTCTGGTGGAAAAGCCAACTATGTTGACAGCATAGGCCGCCAGCCCAAAACCCTGTATGACGAGTGGATCCATCTTCCATTTTCTTTCTTATTGGAAGAGGAGTGTAGGCGTGATTGGCGCTCAGATCGTCTGTAATTGCGCGGGTCAGAGATACTACGGGCTGGATAAGTCCAATCTCAGAGCGTCAGAGCAAAGCGGTGCAACGTCAATGGGTTGCCATTAAGCTGCACGGTTTTGGTGCCTGTTTTGTCCCAGCGGAAGCCACAGGCCAATAGTACGTTGGAGGAGGCTGGGTTGTTGTCTGCTGCAAAGGCCTCCAGATGCTTCATCGCGCCATCTGCTCGCATTTGCTCCACAACGGCAAGAACAGCCGCTTTGGCGTAGCCTTTGCCCAGATGCTTTTCGCCAACTCTGTAGCCCAGCTCAACAGTGTCCAGAGGCTCTTTGTCCAATCTGCGCAGGTTGATGCGGCCCACCAGCTCGCCTGTACCAGAGCGGACCAGATAGAACCGGTCAGGATCAGCCATCAGGTCTTTGATAACCTGTCGGAGCGATATTTCCTCAAAGTGCTCGGGCCCGCGGGCGGGTACCCACTTTTCAAAGAAAGTGCTGTTGCTGCTCTCAAACTCCAGGACTTCGAGCGCATCAGCCTCACAGATTTCGTGAAGGGAAACGCGTGGGGTGGCAAGCTGTGTGGGTGTATTCATAAAACATGCACTTTTGAAAATGACCCCTAAACATTAACGGGTAATCTCAAAAGAGAAAACCCCTCACGCGGGCAGGCGCAAGGGGTTCTCAATTGTAAGCTTCAGCAGCGTCTAAAGATCTTCGCGAGAAAGTGCGTGGTCCGGAATGCTGGCGCAATCCATTTTCACCATGCCCTGACCATCCAGATACACCCAGTTGCGGTTGACGCTGGTTGCCAGATACTTCTCATCATCTGCATGCACCAGTTCATCCTGCTTGAACTTCGGCAGGATCCACGCCTTCATCAGGACCCAGTAGAGCGCAAAGGCGGAGAAGAAGCCGACGAAGTAGGAGAGGTCGATCACGTAGATCGCCAGCGCACCACCGACAGCCCAGGCAATCAGACCAGCCGGGTTGCAGCCTGCGATGTACTTGAACTGGCCGTCTTCCTCATAAAGCTCAGGTACATTGAGGCGGCGTTTGCGGATCACAAAGTAATCGCAGATCATGATGCCACCCAGCGCTGCCAGCATGGCGCCGTAAAGGCCCAGATATGTGAAGAGGTGATCAAGGATCAGCCAAGGCATCGCCAGCGTGCCCACAATGGCCGCCAGAACCAGACCCATGGCGTAAGTGATCCATGGAGCGCCAGCGTTCACGAAGGTCAGTGCTGCCGGGATGAGGTTGGCGCTTGTGTTGGTGGACCACTGCGCCAGCACCACCATGACCAGCAGAACCACCAGCGTGATGCCAGTACCCTGACCCTGAATAACGGTGATCGGGTTCCAGTCACCAGCTGCGATGAAGGACACTGCGCCGATCAGTGCGATCCAGCTCTGTACGACTGGCAGGGCGACGAACTGCGCCAGAAACACGTTCTTGTTGCGCTTGAAGAAGCTCTTGGTGCCCGCTTCAACATGCAGGAAGCGCGTGATGTTTGGAATGTCGACTGCCAATGAGGACCAGAAGGCCATGTTGGCAACGAAGAGGGCAACGATGGAGATTTCCGCATCGCCAGCAAAGGACCAGATGTCTTTTCCGCTTGCTGTGGCAAGGTTGTCGAGTGTGAAGTACATCCACACAGAGATTGCCATGATGGCTGGAGCGGCGATTTTCGCAAGACGCTCAACAGCGCGAATGCCCATGGCGGTGTTGGCCACCTGCAGCACGGCAAACCCGATGTACCAAACCACCCAGTTATCGAACCCGGTGAGGTAAGAAAAGATACCGTTCAGCGCCAGCGCGCCAAGGTAGGTTTGAATGCCGAACCAGATGGCCGCGACTACACCGCGTGTGATGGAGGGAATGTGCGTGCCCACAGTGCCAAACGGGGCGCGGAGGTAAACTGCGAAGGAAATGCCGTGCTCGGTGCCGATGTCGGCGGTCATCGCCATGACGATGCCAAGCAGCAGGTTGGCGAAGAAGATTGTTGCAATAACGATTGGGAGAGGGAGACCCGCCACACCGCCAGCACCCAGCTGGAAGGTTGCGATGATCACCGCCATCGAGATCCAAAGTCCAATGTAACCACGGTTGGAAATGGCACGTTGATTAAGCCAGACGGGAAGGATGGCTGGCTCCATGAGGCGGGATTGGCCGCGTGAAGTCTCATCCATAACTTGGGTTTGTGCCATGTTCTAGATCCTGATGTATATTAACTCTTTTGAGACAGTAAATCTTAGCAGGGCGCAAGTATGCGCGTGCAAAAACAGCGCTCACAGTAAGAAGTAGAAATAACATTACCGTTTGCCGGTAGTTGCACTACATGCACTGCGAGGCTGAATACAGCCTGATGAGATTGTTCTGCTAAAGTCGGCTAACTAACCTGAAAATATGTATTGCGCAAGTAGGTCAGAGCAAATTTTACTAGATTTTCGCAAAAGTATTAGCGTGAAAATATTTATAAGGTGCGAATAAAACTTCAAAACTAAGTTTTTTGATCAATTGGTAAAAGTATTGATTGATGTAATTCTTGTGGGACGTGCCCCTAAACCTCAGCAGGAATAGAGACACGCTGTCAGATGGATAACTTACTTTGGTTTTACGCAACTGGCCTGATACGGACCATCCAGTTTAGTTTGAAAAGAGTAGGCATGGCAGGTTTTAACATACTGATTATTTTTGTAGACTTGGACCGTGACGTGCTCAAACGTACTGTCGAATGGCAAATTGCCGCCTTTGTGCCAGCCCTTGGTGATCTCCAGGTCTGTGTTGCCGATGGAGTTGTAGCCGTTCGTGATAGACTCTTGAACGGAATTAGAAAGCGTTTCTGCGATCGTGGTTTTATCGCTGTCGGAGGATTTAGAAGCCAGTTGCTCCGCCGTCGCTAGTTTGTCTCCAATGTAGACCGCCGCTTGCGCGCCAGAAACTACGATTGTTGAGGCGAGAAACGCGCCCAGAATCATTTGTGAAAGCTTCATGTGGTTCTCCTGTTCTTATTGGCCCAACCTTGGGCATTCAGGAGACGCAGTTAGAATGGTTTTGTGAAGCGGACGAGATGGCGGGGTAAGCCTTAACTCTCCGCTGAAGGACAGGCTCCACAAGAACCGTCAATCATAGACTTCTGCTTCAGTACGTCGAAGATCTTCTCAAAATCTTGCTGCTCAAGACCGGATTGCTCTTCAATGACCTTTGAAATGTGTTTGATGGTCTGAGTGCGGAGCGCTTGACCTTTGCTCGTCAGTGCGACCTCGATTGCGCGGCGATCTTCTGCGGAACGTTGACGCTGCAGCAAACCGAGTTTCTCGAACTTATCAACCAGCACAGTCACGTTAGATGGTAGGCAGAACAACAGGTCTGCGAGCTTGCCCATGCGCACCGGTTCACCCAGATGCAGCAGCATATTGGTTTCTGTCGGTGTGAGCTTATCAGCGTATTCCGAGTAGGATTTATGGATACGTCCCAAAATTTCCTGAAACTGGAAAAGCACAAGCATGCTTGCCGGTAAGTCTTTCATTTCATTCACGTCCTCAAATCTGCAGGTGGCGTCATATCAGGTTTGCTTTAAAAAAGTAATATTTATAATATTGAACTATTAAATCATTGTAGTATATAAAACGCAACAGAACGGAGTAAAGACATGTCCAAGTCAGTTGTGATTTATGGCGGTGGAATCGCCGGAGCGACCCTTGCAACCCAGCTTTCAAAGCATGCCAATGTGAAGCTTGTCAGCTCGCTTGATTATTTTGAGGTGCCAATGGCCATGCCCCGTGTAGCGGTGCAGCCAGACTATGTGCACCAGGCAGTTATGCCATTTCATTCGTTTTTGAAGGGCGTGGACTTCATTCACGGCAAGCTGGAGCGGTTTACTGGTGAAGTCGGGCATGTCATCGGTGTTGATGGTGCTGAGCATATGTTGGAGGCTGATATCTCCATTCTGGCAACTGGTAGCCGGTTTCCCTCAGAATTGATCCGCCCGACCTCTGGCTCAACGAAGGAGCGACACGCCGCGTTCAAGTCGACCCATAATGCGATTGAGTCTGCGCAGAAAATCTTGCTTGTTGGCGGTGGCCCTGTTGGCGTTGAGATGGCAGGTGAGATTACCGAGCGGTTCCCGCAAAAATCTATTGTTCTGGTGGAATCCAGCGGTGAAGTCCTCAAAGGCACCTCCCGCAAGACGGCAAACCATGCCGTGAAAGTGCTGCAGCAGCGCGGGGTGACGTTCATGCTGGGCGAACGCGTGCTTTCACCTGCGCCATCCAGTTCACAAAAAGCTGAGGCCGGGCAAGCCAAACTCTCCAGCGGCGAGGTGGTAGATTACGACTTGATCATCTGGTGTGTAGGCGGCAAGCCGAATACGGATTACATGCAGCAGGATCTTGCTCATCTGCTTGATACACGCGGCTATATTGCGGTTGAAGACACGTTCCAGATGAAGGGCCAGAGTAACGTCTTTGTGCTTGGCGACATCGCTGGGATTGATGAAGTGAAGAAGGCACTGTACGTGCGCGGTCATGTGAAAACTGTGAGCCATAACGTGTTGCAAATTCTGAAGAACCCGCAGGCCAAGCTGAAGAGCTACAAGCCGAAAACCAACGATAACATGATGGTCGTGACCCTTGGCAGTCAAACCGGTGTTTCTGATGTGCCGCCAATCGGTACAGTAAAAGCCAGCTGGTTCACACGCATGGCAAAGGCAAAAACCATGTTGGTGCCCATGTACCGCAAAGCGCTCGGTGCTGCTGCCAAGGCGTAGACGCTCAGCTTGTGGTGTGTTGCTTGAGCAGAGCTGCTTCCTGATCAGCTGTCAAACCGCATTTGAGAGCTGTATCGCGCCGGGTACGGTCCCACGCCAGCAACGGACTGAGCGTTTCGTTCAGTGGGCGACAGGTTAAACCGGCTGCCTCTGCACGGGTGGTGTCCACGTTCATGAAGTGCGCATAGTCTGGAAGGGAGGGCATCATGACGGGCAGATCGATCCACGGCTGAATGCCTGCATCAATGATATGCTCTTCCTCCACCCAGTGCAGGCGAGCAGGGGAGTTCGCTTCTGATATGATGGCCTGCAGGAGATCTCCGAGTTGAAGCGGAGGGCTGGTGACATTCCAGATGCCTCCGCGTTTGGTCTGCGCACAGGTCAGCGCGAAATCAGCCACATCCCGCACATCAATCATCTGCACCTGTCTTGAAGCCGGAGCCGGAGCTGGGATCGCAGGGGCTTGCCGTGTGGCCTGGTCAATGCGGCGGACCCACCAGGTCAGCCGATCTGTATAGTCGTCAGCGCCAACCAGCAGACCCACGCGCAAGGAGGTTGCCCGCTCACCAAGTACTTCTTCTGCAGCAAGCTCACATGCCCGTTTGAGGGCACCATAAGACGCCCCGTAAGAAGCCGCTGAACTAAGCTCGGCAGGTGAAAGGCCTTGAGCAACAGCCAGATCACCCTCAGTCGCAGCGGGCACAGGGTCTTGTTCATTCAGGTGCGGTTTTGCAAATGTGCCATAGGCTGAAATTGAGGAGATGAACACATAGCGCTGAAGTTGGTCTCCAAGCGCAGCAAGCAAGCTGCGCACGGCATCAGGTGAGAAGGCGCAGGTGTCAAAGACCCAGTCAAACGTATGTTGTTTCAAAGCGCTAAGCTCACCGTACCGATCAGCTGTGATTGCTTCAACGCCCTCTGGTAACGATCGTTTGGTGCTACCGCGCACCAGCACGGCAACCTGATGGCCTGCACTGACAAGCGCATCCGTAATTGCGCCGCCCAAAAAACCGGTGCCTCCAACGACCAAAACCCGCATGACTGTCCCCCTTGTTTGCAAAGTACCCTAGACGTCCTGATGTGGTTGTCCAGCCACGGTGCTCGGATTGACGAGGATAGCCACATTGACGTTGCGGCTTCCCTCTGCTATTTCCCCAGCCCTCAGCTGCAGCAATTGGTGCGCAGCACAGTTTGGAGCGAACCATGTCTTTCCGCGTTTCGCCCTTCAAAGGGCACTGATCCTTCTCAGAGCTAGCGCTAGCGGCCTTTAGGATCTTCTTTCGAGCCATTGCTCGGAAATACTTTCAAGAACTATAGGCCATTCTTATGGGCAATTTACGCTTGGATTGCGCGACCCGTGCTGCCTGTGCGCCTGCGCCAATCCATAAATTCTATGGGACTTCCGCCTGGATCCTTGGGGATGCAGAAGTCCAACTTAACAAACTCGCTGAGCTTGAAGCCGTCAAACAGATCGCCGCGTTTCCTGACCTTCACCCCGGTCCGGTCGGTGTCGCTATCCTGTCTGACCGCGTGCATCCGCATATGATCGGCAACGACATCGGCTGCGGCATGACCGTGTTTCGCACCTCCCTCAGTGCTCACAAACTAAAACCGCAAAAACTGGCGGATCGTTTGCGTATGCTTCAGGATTATTCTGATCTGAAAGAAGGACAGGCGCATCTGCGATCTGCTGGTTTGCCAGAGGACTTGTCTCCCAATGCCATCGGCACAATCGGCGGGGGTAATCATTTCTGCGAGGTGCAGGTTCTGGCTGAGACGCCGGATCCGGACCTTGCCTCGAGAGCTGGCATTGCAAAAGGCGACGTACTGCTCTTCATGCATTCCGGTTCCCGCTCCTTGGGAGCCAGTATCTTTGAAGAATATGCAGCGCTTGGCCCGGAAGGGATACCAGCTGGGGACGAGCGCACTCACGCTTATCTCAAGTGGCATGACCTTGCTGTGCGATGGGCAAGCCTGAACCGCAAAGTGATCGCAGAGCGGGCAGCAGCTGCTCTGCGCTGCGATGCGGAGTTGGTGGTGGACAGCAGCCATAACCTCATTGAGCGGTATGGTGATGCGTTTCTTCACCGCAAAGGAGCAGCCAAAGCCGATGTGGATCTGGTCCCGCTGGCAGGCTCTCGCGATGCAAAGAGCTTTTTGCTGAAACCAACCGGCAACATTCCAGAGGCACTGTCCTCACTGGCACATGGAGCAGGGCGCAAATATGACCGCGCGTCCATGCATGGGCGTATCGCAAAGCAGAAGTCTGTTCGCAATGCTTTGGCGCGCACGTCTTACGGTGGGCGCGTTGTCTGTGAGGATAAACAGCTCCTGGTGGAAGAAGCTCCGCAGGCCTACAAAAACTCTGAGGATGTGCTCAATCAGTTGGTTGAGGCAGAGCTTGCTAAGTGTGTTGGTGTCATGACACCTGTCGTTACGTTGAAGACGGCACGTGGTGCGGATGAGCGGAGGGTCAAACGATGACAAAGAATGCATCTTTGCGCTTGCTGGTAACATCCGGTGACGGACCTGCGGAATGCAGGCTCGCCATTCGGCATACACTTGGTGCCATGGAAAAAGAGGCGAAAAAGCTTGGGCTTTCCATAGTGTGTGATCCTGAGATCTCCGGTATGTCTGCTGATGTAGCGTCTGTTGCAGTCACGCTCTCAGGCAGCGGCAACGAGGCCTTCGCCAAGTCGTGGCATGGCACAATCAAGTGGACATGCCAGAGCCCGTTTCGCCCCAACCACAAACGGCAGAACTGGTTCATCGGTGTGTTTGAGTTGCCGCCCCTCTCAGAGGAACGCGGTGAACTGAAACCAGATGAGCTTCGATTTGAGACGTTGCGCGTTGGTGGGCCGGGTGGCCAACATCAGAACAAGACCGAAAGCGCGGTGCGTGCGACCCACGTGCCGACAGGCCTCACTGTCGTGGCTCGGGATGAACGCTCGCAACACCGCAACAAGCAACTCGCTGTGCAGCGCTTGCAGGAAAAACTTGCGGGTCTTTCTGTGACAGAGGAGGACCGCCTGCGGAGATCACAACGACAACTCCATCACGAACTGGAACGCGGAAATCCTGTGCGTTGCTTTAAAGGTGCACGCTTTAAGGAAATCTGATTTGAACAACCACGGAGTGCCTCTTTAAACTGGCACTTCGTGGCTCAGATTCGCCTTGGGGGTAAGTCCGGTAATGACTGACATTGTGAATGGGCTGCTGCTGCAGAACAACCATGTTCTCATGGGGTTCCGGTCGCCAACACGGCAGAATTCCCCGAATGTCTGGAGTTTCCCCGGCGGTCATGTTGAAGCCGGGGAGAAACTGGAGGCGGCTCTTTTACGTGAACTGAAAGAGGAAACTGGCATTCAGGCAGAAGCCTTTGCAAAAATCACCGAATTCAGAACACAAGCTGACGATCCGCAAGACGCAATTGTCTTTCACCTGTTCACTGTGACCCAATGGTAGGGTGAAGCTGAGAACCTTGGTGATGAACATACTGAACTGCGGTGGGTGGGTTTTGAGGAAGCTGTCAGCCTGCCTGACCTTGCATTTCCTGAGTATCGGGAAGTCTTTGACGTGCTGTGAGAAAGAGGAGAGCTGTGAGGACAGCTCAGTGAAGTCAGTTCTGGGTATCCTGCTGTGCGTTTGTCTCGGTGATTTTGCGGCCCCACTGGATGTTGGACCAAACCATCTCATGCAGGAAATAGAAGATGAAGCCGAGGATGGAGCTGACGATAGCAATGCCGCCGCCGAGCGTGACGGAGCCCGTAAAAACAAATCCGATCAACGTCATAGAGAAAAGCCCCATGACTTGCCAGGTAACTGATTTTGTAAAAATGCGTGATGCAGTGTCCATATAAGATGTCCAGGTAAGAATGTAATTCCTACTCTTGTTGCTACCGGAGAAAATGCAGATTGGACATTTGGTAAATTAGCTGCAATAAATTCATTTTGTTGATTATAATCTGCAATGGTGATTTTGATGGACAAGCGCGACAGAGCGACTTTGTTTCGAAACAGGTTGTTTGAAGCGATGGCTGAGGCCGATGTGACGCGCAGCCAACTGGCTCGCAATGCGGGTGTTGATCGCTCTACCGTTGGTCAGTTGCTGAACAATGAAAACCCGCGGTTGCCCAACAGCCAGTTGCTGGCCGATCTGGCAGCCTCGCTCAGGGTGAGTGCGGATTGGTTGCTAGGGCTCACCAACAGGCCAGAGCGTCCGGGTGATATCATTGCAGCTGCAATGGCCCTGAGCCCGGCGGAGCGATCCTCCGTTGATGAGCAAATCCTCAACTGGCACAAGGAAGCAACCGGACTGAAAGTGCGCCATGTGCCAGCCACACTGCCTGACATTTTAAAGACAGACCGTATGCTGGCATGGGAGTATGCCTCATTTCGCGGGTTGGACCCTGAAGAGGTGGTTGGGTCTATCAGCGGACAGCTGGACTGGCTGCGCTCGCGCCAGTCTGATTATGAAATCGCCATCCCGCTTCATGAGATACAAGCCTGCGCGCAAGGCATTGGCTATTATGCTCATCTGAATAAGGAAACGCGGGTTGAGCAGCTGAAATTCGTGGCAGATACCTGCCGCCAGATGTTCCCCCGCTTGCGTCTGTTTCTCTTTGATGCGCACAAAGTCTTCAGCGCACCGATCACCATCTTCGGACCAAATCTGGCGGTGGTCTATGTGGGGCAGTGCTATCTGGCTTTTCGTGAAGCGGAAAGGGTCAGCTCGCTCACTGATCATTTCGACTGGCTTGTTCGCGAGGCCTCCGTGGATGCCAGAGACGTCGCAGATTATGTGGAGACTCTGATCGCGTAGATCTGCGGTTCAAGTCACTTCGGTTCTCTCAATTTCGGTCTCCCATGCAGGCTCGGGCAGGTTGTGCTCTTTCAGGCAAGAAAAGATCTTGACTGTGAACAGCAGGCCGAGCCCCAGCTCGAATGTGCTCAGGGAGATCCAGATGAGTTGAAGCGCACACTCCTCAATGCTCCAGTTGTAAGCAATCAGATAGGAGGCCGGGACGCTGCCAAACCACATGGTGAGGATGCGGGTTTTGAAAACATATGTGTTTTGGTGAAAGCTCTGCAACATGCCGCTGGCGATGAAGGAAACAGCAAAAGCCACCGCATAATACCAGATGTGTGAGGTGACGGAGACTGACAGCTCGAAAATGTCCTGCCCATAATTGCCAAGCGAGAACAGAGAGGTGATTTCCCGATCAAAGCTCTGCAACAGCACCGTCACGACTGCCACGTAGGAAAACGCCACGAACAGGGAGGCGCTGGCAATTTTAGGAATTCGCTCAAACTGATTGCGGCCAATGGCTTGTGAGGACAGGATCGTCGCGCCATTGGCAATGCCGATCACCGGAATGATGCCGACATAATTGAGAATGACGTTGAAGTTGTTGGCCGCCAGTGCGGTGGCCCCCACCATGGACACAGCCCAGATAATGGCGGTGTTGCCAATCTCATCCGTACTATCATGTGCGCCCAGAGGAACACCGCGTTTGAAGAGCGCAATCACCTCAAAAGCCCGGCGTGATTTACTGATCAACGCCTTCGCCTCATTCAACGCTGCAACCCGCAAAGCGCGAGGTGTTTGAGTGAGATAGACAACCAATACCGCAAGGGACCCAAGCACCGTGCCGATGGCGGAACCCGCCATGCCAAGCTCGGGAAATCCATAGAGCCCGAACACCAGAACATAGGTCATGGGCATGGACACCAACTGGCCTGCAATGCTGGCCTTAAAAATGAGGCGTGTGTTTCCAACAGCGCCAAAATAGCAACTCGCTGCGCCGTCAAGGATCATGATGGACCCGAACAGCATGGCCCAACTGAGATAAATATTCTCCAGTGCAATGATTTCGCCCGGTCTTGAGCTGAACTGTGACAGGTTCATCAGTAAAGGCAGCGTGAGGATGAGACCCAATACGCACAGGATTGCGACGGCGAACAGTCTGCCACCCATCTTGTGTGCCGCTTCTATTCCGCTGCGGGCATAAGCTTCTGCGATGACTGATCGGCCAATTTGGGTGACGCCGGAGAAGAAGGAGATTGCAGACATGCCCATGAAGACCGCCGGGCCAGAGGCCGTGAGGGTCTGTTCGGAATAGGCGGCGAGACACAGTCGGTCTACGATCATCATCAGAGTTCTGCCGGACATGGCCAGCATCAAAGGACCTGAAATGCGCAGAACCCGCGTCAGTTCATGATGGAACAGCGGAAATCTAAGCAACTAAGAAATGTACCTTACGGAAATAAAACTAAAAATCGTAGCCAGTATATATAGCTCTTTCTAGTTGTAGATACACTTTTACGCAATGCACATGGCTATACACATGAATGAGAGTATGTGTTGCTGCTCCGCCACAAACGGTGTAGACCGCTACGTTTTCAGGCTCGCCGGCTAATGAGGCGAGGCCTGTTTTTTATGGCTTTATAAGCGCTTGCTCAGCATGAGAGTGCGTTTGAGGCCTTAAGCTTTTGCCGTCTGTTCTTTTTCATTTACTGGTTCGCCAAAGTAAGCGCGATACATGAACATGACGATTGAAAAGATACCCCAGCTAAAGACAATGTCTCCGGGCACGCGTGCCCAGACCAATGCAGTCATAACCGGACCATGGATCGTTTCTGGTGCACGGGCGAGCCAGTAACTCTCAGTAAAGCTGATGTAGGCCTGGTAAATCCCCTGCGGGATCAGCGAGAGCCCGAGCATCATGGCAAGGCCGATATTGAGCCCCCAGAACGCTTGCTGCAGCCACTTGTCACTCCAGCGATTGTCTGGAATGAGGGAGCGCAGGCAGAACAACATGAGGCCAATACCCAGCAGGCCATACACGCCAAACATGGCGGCGTGGCCGTGGGCTGGTGTGGAATTGAGACCTTGCATGTAATAGAGCGCCAGCGGTGGATTGATGAAGAAGCCGAGCAAGCCAGCGCCAACCAGATTCCAGAACAGAACCGAGGCGAAGAAGTTAAGCGGCCACTTGTAGTGGTTGATCCATTGAGTGTTCTGTTCCAGCTTGTGGGTCTGATAGGCCTCAAAGCCGATAACCAATAGTGGAACAACCTCCAGCGCCGAGAACACTGCCCCAAGAGCGAGCACGCCTATTGGAGTACCGCTCCAGTACAGGTGGTGGAATGTGCCCAGCACACCGCCGGCCATAAAGATAATGGTGGCGAAAATGACGGCGACAGCTGCGGTTGAGGCGCGTAGCAGTTTCAGGTTCACAAAAATGAGTGCAATGATGGCTGTCGCGAACACCTCAAAGACGCCCTCAACCCACAAATGAACCACCCACCAGCGCCAATATTCCATGACGCTGATATGAGTGTTCTGGCCCCAAAGCAGGCCTGCGCCGTAAAGCAAACCAATGGCAACAGCGGACAGCAGTGTGAGAGCAATGAGACTGCGATTATGACCGCCCTTCAACGCGGGATAGAGAGCACGCAGGACCAGACCAGTCCACAGCAGCAGGCCGATGAAGAGGAAGATCTGCCAGAAGCGCCCCAGATCAACATATTCGTAGCCTTGATGACCGAACCAGAAGTTCATTGTGCGGGAGAAGAACTGATTGACCCCGAGCCATTCGCCAGCAAATGAACCTACGACGATAATGATGAGACAGAGCCAAAGGAAGTTGACGCCAAGTGTCTGATAGGCTGGGTCTTTGCCGGAAAGTAACGGTGCCATGAAAAGGCCTGTGCCCAGCCAGGCCGTTGCGATCCAGAACACAGCCAGCTGAGTATGCCAGGTGCGTGAGATGGAATAAGGGATGAACTCCGCCAGCGGGATGCCATAGAGATCCTGTCCTTCAACGGCGTAGTGAGCGGTGAGAATTCCCAGAGCCACCTGAGCAACCATCAAGGCTACAACCACCCAGAAGTATTTGGCTGTCGCGCGCATGGATGGTGTCAGTTTGGCATTCGCCAGTGGGTTCTTTGTTGCTGCACCGCCTTCGGGCACAATGCGCTCGCGCCATAAATCATACTGGCGCACGTAATAGAAGCACAGGGCTCCTGCACAGCCGAGCAGCAGAAGGATGCTGACAATGGTCCAGATGAAGGCGGCTCCGGTGGGCTGATTGCCGACCAGTGGTTCATGAGGCCAGTTGCTGGTGTAGGAGATTGTATCATCTGGCCGGTTGGTGACGGAGCTCCAGGAGGTCCAGAAGAAGAAGGCGGAGAGTTTTTTGGCTTGGTCGGGTGTGATCAGGATGTTGGGAGGGAAGGCGTAATCGTCTCGAAGGTTTTGCCCGTCGATGTTGTCATAGGACGAAAACAGCCTTGTGAAGTGATCTTCCACATGTCTGACGGCAATTGCCCTGTCGTCTGAAATTGTGATGGTTTCGTTGGCAGGGTTGTAGCGGTTGCGCCGCATTTCGTCTTCTATGAGGACCTGAAGGAAGGCCCGTTGCTCATCGCTTGGTGGGGTGTAACCGGAACCAACTCGATCGCGGTGGTAAACATCCAGAAGAGCCAGTGCTTCACGGTGCAGCCAGTCGGTGGACCAGTCCGGCGCTACATAGCTGCCATGCCCCCAGACGCTGCCCTGCTGCATGCCACCTAAAGACTGCCAAACATTCTGGCCTTCTTCGATGTCATCCTTTGTGTAGATGATATCGCCATTGTCCGAGACCACCATGTCCGGGATCGGCGGTTTCAAGCGGTAAATTTCAGCGCCAAAAAAAAGCAGAACACCAAATGAGAGGACCATGCCAACGGCGAGGAATATCCAAAGCCGTTTGAGTGAAAAGGTTACATCATAGTCCTTGTCAAACATGCTTGTAGCTCCTGACCTCGGGGGAAACACTGGCTTGCGTTTCAAATCAGAGTATCAATCTGACTTCGGCCGTGCCTCCCTCAAAGTTAGGAGAGGCGCTTATGTGCCCACTGGTACGGCGCTAACCGGGTTTTTCTGTGGCTCGTTGGTGAGCCTGCTACGCAGTAGTTCGCCTTCCCCCTCAACAATCGGGTAGGCGACAGTGGTCAAAAGCGCATTCAGGTACTTCAGATCACTGATGGTTTCCAGATGAATGGAGCTTGTTGTCCGGCTGGATTGACGGTTCTGGCTCAGGCGGCGCAGGTGTGCATCGCGGCTCTTGTATTCCAACTCACGCACAAGAACCTTGCGAGCAACCAGATCCCGTGCAAGCTCAGCATCGCGAGTGATGAGCACACGCAGAGAGAGTTGCAGGTTTTGCAGCACTGCGGCGTGGAGGTCTTTGATTTCCTTCCAGCCTTCCTGCGAGAACTCCTTGTTGAGACCGGATTTCTTCTCTGCCAGAACAAGCAGGTTACGCTGAACGACATCGCCCATCTGTTCCAGACAAACGCAGTAGTTCATCAATTCCGTATACTTCTGATAGTCCTCGTCGCTCATGGATTTGGTGGTCACATCAGTCAGATACTCTTTGATGGAGCGGTGCAGATCGTCGATCTCGTCATCCATCTTCATCAACCGTCTGGCTGTGTTTGCATCATCGCCGCGGAACACCACCATCACACCACGCAGCATGGCTTCCACCTTTTCACTCATATGCAGCATTTCACGGGTAGCAGCGTTAAAGGCGAGGTCGGGGGTCTCCAGCAGCTTGCGGTCAAGCAGGCTGAGGCGCTCCATAACAGCATCTTCGTCAGACTGGCCTGCGCTATCAGAGATGATGAGTTTGGTCAGGCGTGCGACAAGGCCAATGGTTGGAATGCCTAGCAGAACAACAGCAAGGTTGAACCCACTGTGGAAGTTTGCAATCGCGCGTGCCGGATCATCGCCCAGCATGTCGATGGTGAACACATCAAAGCGCATCAGCAGCAATGTGATCAACACACCTGCCACGCGGAAGATCATATTGCCAAGCGGTACACGGCGCACATCTGCACTATCGCTCATGGTAAGGACCAGTGGGATAATACTGGAACCAATGTTTGCGCCTAAAATGAAGAGCAGAGCACCTTCCATTGGCAGTACGCCGGTGCTTGCCAGTGTCATGATCATGAGAACCACTGCAACGGATGAATGCAGCAGCCAGGTCAAAGCAGCTGCAGTGATGATCGCAACAAATGGATCACCGATCAGCAGGTTCAGGATGACTGGCAGAGCTCCACTTTCACGCAGGGGCTCGGAGGCCATGCCGATGAAAGACAGTGCAATCAGCATCTGGCCCACGCCAATGATGATGCGGCCCGTCTGGCGCATGGTGCGTGTGCTGCCGCGCGAGAACAGGGCGCCACCAACAACAAGACAAACCGGTAGCAACCAGCTGAGGTCCAATGAGAGCACCTGAACGACCATGGTGGAGCCAAGGTCTGCGCCAAGCATGATGGCAAGACCAGCTGCCAGCGTAATGGAGCCTTTGCTGATGAACCCGCGCGCAAGAATGGCTGTGGCCGTTGCACTCTGCAAGATGATGGAGACTAAAAAGCCGGTTGTGAAACTGGTGTAGCGGTTTTTAGAAGCTTGCTGCATCCAACCTTGGAATTTTTGACCAACTGCTCGCTCAACGCCTGTCCGGATCATTCTGGTGGCCCAAAATAATAGGGAAATGCCGGCAGCAAGGTGTAGAAGTATTTCAAAACTGCCCATCACAGCCTCCGGATTCAGCTCTCGCGGTTATTAATAGGAGGCTCACTTAAACGCAGTTGTCGTGATGCACGGCAAAGGTCTTTAAGCAGGAGTTGTCGGACTATCAGAATATGCGAGATCTCTCGCTTCCCCTTTTGGACGAGAAGGGAAGCAAGGGATCGCTCGCGTGCCTTGGGAGCTTTAGCGGATTCTTGAAATCGATCCGGCAACCAAATTAGCCACCTCAATGATTTAATAAATAACTTAAGACACTTATGCCAATAACTCAATATGCTTAGCTCAATTATGACGAGAAATTTGCGCAATAATTGCGTTTTTTGAGATGTTGCGTGATCACAGCAAACTTATGAGGTGGAATTTTATGAACTCTCGCAAGGCTCTGAAATAATTGAATATTTATTAGTTGGCAAACCATTGGGAAGCAGTGCTCGCAAAATGCGCACGACGTGCGTTTTCCCCAGCCTCTCACAAAAGCGTAATATGGCGCCTTTTGATCAGTACTTCCTGTAATTGACTCGGTTTCGCCCAGTTTTGAGGACCGACCGCAAAGGCGCGTCAAGTTGAATGACCCGCTTCGATCTTGTGTGATGTTTCAAACCAAACGCGTTTGTCATGTAACTATGATGGGAAATCTGCAAGGTATTGCTCAGAATGACTAGGCTATTCTCAGTGAGTTGGTTTAGTAATTTCTCATAGTAGATCACCTATCACTTTTTATAGAGAAAAATACTTTGAGGTTTCTATGAGTTTTATGCGCACGTCTCTGTTCTCGCTCTCATTGGTTCTTTCACTCTGTTCTCTTGCTCATGCTGCTGATGAGCCAACGGAGGAACAGGCCGCGATTATCGCAAAGTGTGTAGAAGAGAAGGGCGGTGGCTATCCGGCTATGGCTTGCTTTGGAGAGGTGATGGAGCAGTGTATCGGCAGTCAGTACCAAAACAGCCACATGATTTTCTGCGCTGTGCAGGAATACATGGTTTGGGACCAGCGCCTCAACACTGCGTATGCTGAGATTATGAAGGTGGCCAGCACCAATGTGAAAGCCAGCCTGAAGAATGCGCAACGCAACTGGATCAAGTTTCGCGATGACACGTGTTCCGCGAATGCGCTGATTTATGAGGGAGGCAGCAACGCATCGCTCGCCATGTCTGTTTGCATGGGAGACCAGACTGCGATGCGTAGCCTACAGCTCCAGCAATTTCTTGTCGAAGCCGGCCCGCACTAATCAGGATTGAGAGGGCTCACTGATGAACATGGCCTCTCCCTTTAAAGGGGCCAATATTCGGGAATAGTAGTACAGGCCAATGTGGTTAGGCTGAACGGATGCTGGATTAACAATCTATTGCAGTTTCTGTTTTTCAATATGAATGTCTGCTTCGTAAGGAATTGCATTAAGGTTTTTATCATGAAAAAAGTTCTTGTTCATATTGGTGCACATAAAACTGGCACAACCGCGCTGCAAAAGCAGCTCTATTCTAAACACCCCGATTTATTTGATGATCGAACAGATTTCAAAACTAGCCCATTTTTGCAGCTCTATGAAAATCGTATGATCAAACCTAAAGCAGAGGAACTAGCGGATCTGTTTCAGGAAGCAATTGCTAAGCCAGAGACAGACACATATAGGATCTCTCACGAAAGGCTCATGGGGAAGGCGTTTGTTCACAAACAGTTCTATCCTAACGTCAAGCGTTACTCTCAGCTTGTGAAAGAACTGGAGCGACGAGGTGTGCAAGTTAAAACATTGGTCACGGTGCGAAACCGCACTGATTTTCTGGTCTCGTTTTTCCTTCATTGCCTGTCGTGGCAAGGGACTCCAAAAACCTTTCATGAATTTGCGAATAAGGTGGTCACGCCCTCATTCGCATGGCAAAGCGTTGCAGAGCAACTTGAGAAGGTTTCTGTTATATACCTGCCCCAGGAGGCGATGGAGAAATATCCGGTTGAGTATGTTGACTTCATAAACAAGTTCTACGAGAAAAAACTTCTGGAGCCCGATGATATCAGCCATCGAGCGAATTCAGGCCTGAGTGAACTTGGACTATCGATTATTCCGCAGCTTTCTGCAATCGAGGACGCAGGGCTTCGTGGTGTGCTGCTCAAATGCGCGCTTGATTATTGCAAACAAGGTGAACGAGCAACAGTTCTTTCCAAAGATGTTGAGAGGATTTATCGCAAGCATTTTCTGGATGGAGACATTTCTTTTGCTAAGGCAAACTTTCCAGCGCCTTTCAGAAAAATCTATTCACAGACAAAACCAGTGGCGGAACAGTTCTGGTTTGCTTTTGATAAATCTGATGCTTGAACATCTTGGTGTATCGCTTCGGGGTTGTCGGGCTCTCAATTTTCCTTTTATCCAATAGTTGAATGAGGATACCTGTGGCGAGCAGTGCGCTTGCTGACGGCATATCTGTGCGAACTGAGCGGCTTTGGATGACGGTAAGTCGCTGATATCCTGTATGGCAGTCCTCATAACGTTAAACTCACGCCGGTTTTACTGTACCGTCAGTAACGCACTGGCATAGTGTGCAAATCACTCAACTGACAGGAGAAACCTGACCTCCTCCGATTTATGGGGTAGGCTTGTGCTATTGCGCAGGTTTCGCTGCAGCTTGAAAGCAACAATAATAACAGATGGACGCAAACGTCCCGATCAAGATGAGTGAAGAGGCGCCGTGTGACGCAGGTTCAGCTGAAAAACCTCTCAAAAGTGTTCTCAGGAACGCCTGCGGTTGATGCCATTGATCTTGATGTGGCGTGCGGTGAGTTTCTGGTGCTGCTGGGCCCGTCTGGCTGTGGCAAAACCACGAGCCTGCGTATGGTCTGTGGTTTGGAGCAACCGACCTCCGGTTCCATCTGGTTCAATGGGCGGGATGTGACCACTCTGCCTGTCCAGAAGCGAAAAGTTGGCCTTGTTTCTCAACGTTTTGGACTGTTCCCACATATGACGGTTGAACAGAACGTAGCGTTTGGTCTGTCTGTGCGCGGCCTTTCAGCAGATGAGCAGATGCGGCAGGTGGGCGAGATGCTGGAGATCGTCCGTCTCTCAACGTTTGCCAAGCGCTTTCCTGCACAGCTGTCTGGTGGGCAAATGCAGCGCGTTGCGATTGCACGTACGTTGGTGACCAAGCCTGAAGTGCTGTTGCTGGATGAGCCAATGGCGAGCCTTGATACGCTGCTGCGTACTGAGATGCGCCAGTTTATCCGCGATCTGCATGATGAGTACGGCATGACGACGCTGCTGGTGACCCATGACCAGATTGAGGCGATGGATCTGGCGGACCGGATTGCGGTGATGTTTGACGGTAAAATAGCGCATCTTGCAGCACCCGATGAGATTTACCAGCGTCCAGCTAATGAACAGACTGCCCGTTTTATGGGGCATTCCAATATCTTTGCATGCACACCAACATCTGATGGGCATATCGAGAGCCCTTATGGCCAGCTCATACTGGGAGCTGGATCAGGCCTTGGCACTAAACAACCATCAAAGGCTATGCTGCGGTTTGAAAGCATACAGATTGAAGAGTGCCGCGAAGCACCGCAGAAAAATGCGTTCTCCAGCACAATCACACGAGCAGAATTTCTTGGCGCGATGATGCGCTACACGCTTCAGGTGGGAGAGGGATCTCTGACCGTTGAGGAAGCATCTACAATCAAAAGAAAAACAGGCGATGCGGTCACCGTGACCTTACCGCCAGAGCAAATTTGGCTGTTGTAGTAAAAGCGGCTGAAGAACCGGTTGGGGGCAATTTATGAAGAACACAAAGTCACGCACCAAACAGATGCTACTTGCAAGCACGCTCGCTGTTGTCAGCTGGAGCAGCGCTGTGCAGGCAGAAGACGCTCCGGGCATGTTCCGCAGTGAGTTTCTGAAGGGCAATCTGGGGTGGGAAGATGTCACCGCCAAAGCGCGTGATGAAGGCACCGTCAACTTTTATTACTGGGGTGGGTCCGATATCATCAACCTGTGGGTTGATCAGGTGGCAACACCGGCATTGGCTGCCGAAGGGGTGAAGCTGAACCCTGTGCGCATCACAGCAACCAAAGACACGGTAGATGTGGTGATTGCCGAACTGGCAGCAGGTCGCGGTGAAGAACAGGGCAGTGTGGATCTGGTCTGGGTCAACGGCGAAAACTTCTACTCTCTCAAGCAGCAGAATGCGCTGTGGGGTGCTTTTGCCAATCGCCTGCCCAACTCTGTGAATTTTGAGTGGGATGAGAGCGATCCGCGTTCACTTCTCAACCTGCGTGATTTTGGCGTTGAAACCGGTTTTCAGGAAATGCCCTGGTCTGGTGAGCAGTATGTGTGCTCCGTCAACCGCGCCCACGTCTCTGCAGAAAACACACCAGCGACCTTTGCTCAGCTGAAGACCTATCTGGAAGCCAATCCGGGCAAGTTCACTTATGTGAAGCCTCCGCATTATCTGGGCAACACCTTTGTGCAGTCTGTCCTTTATGCGCACAATCCGGACGGCACCGGGGCTGCGCCTTACCAGCAGAGTTTTGAAGAGATGGGCGGCGAAGAGCTGGCACGCCTGATGAAGCCGGGTATTGAGTACCTGAAAAGCATCGAACCATTGCTATTAGGCGGAGCTTCCGGCAAGCCACGTTATGCTGAAAATTCTGGTGAACTCGATAATCTCTTCCTCAATTCTGAAGTGCACTTCAATTGCAAGTTTGGTGTGTTTGGCAACCATAACGGCCTAATCACCGGTGCCTATCCGGAACAGGCGGAAGAGATGATCTTCCCGGCTGGCAACATGATCAAGAACAAGAACTACCTTGCCGTTCCACTTAACAGTCCACATCCGGCAGCAGCTCTTGTGGCCATCAACTACTTCTCTTCGGCGGAAGCGCAGGCCTCCAAGCTGAAAACCGCAGGCATGCCTGTTGGTCTGGATCTGTGGCGCCTGAGTGAGGAAGAAACGGCAGAAGTTGCAGCTTCCGCGCCTCCACATTACGGCGTGACTCAACAACAGGTGGACGACAACATCGCGCCAGATACCAACGCCAGTCTTGTTGATGTGATCGAAGCCACCTGGCTGGCGGTTATCGAGCGCAAAGACGATAAGCCCCTGGCAGATATCGTTGCGCAGGTCTCTGGCGAACTGAACAACTAACATCTTTGCGGGTGGCGGTTTTCTGCCATCCGCTTTTTATGAAACGAAAACTGATGCCCAAGGCACTTCCAGTAAACTCCAAAACGGCCGCACCTCCCGCGCTCATGCAGAACCTGCGTGATGTTGTTGAGGTGATGCCTCTGCTTGTGATTTTGCTGGGGTTGTTTGGCGGAGCAGTCGTGCTGGGCATTCTGCAAAGCTTTGGCTATGCGCCGTGGTTTGGTATCAATGAGTTTCCAACAACCCGATATTTTGAACGCCTCTGGCTCTCCGTTGATTTTTGGGTGTCATTGGGCCTGACGCTCTATTACGGGTTTGCAGCAACACTGATTGGCCTCGTCATTTCGATCCCTCTCAGCATTGCTCTTTCCAAGAAGTTCAGAGCCTCGCGGGTTTTCGGGGCACTCATCCGTTTGCCACTTATGGTGCCTTACACCGTTGGCATTGCACTGGCGCTGGTGATGCTGGGCAATGGCGGGCTGCTCTCGCGCATCTCTGCAGGTCTTGGGTTGATTGATGATCCGGCTCAGTTTGTACAGATCCTCAAAACCCATGGAGGCTGCGGGATTATCGCTGTTTATGTCTGGAAGCAGGTGCCGTTTATGACGCTCACCCTTTCCGCCGTTCTGGCTCGAAAAGGCGAAGATACGGTGGAAGCAGCCATGGTGCTGGGTGCCAATTCCAGACAAATCTTCTGGCGTGTCACGCTGCCACAAATCATGCCGGGCATTGTCTCTGCTTCCCTGATTTGCTTTGCGTTCAACATCGGTGCATTTGAAGCACCGCTTATTCTGGGTGGTGGTTATCCGGATACTCTGCCTGTGTTGGCTTGGCGGTATTTTCAGGATGCCAATTATGCGTTCCAATTGCAGGGCATGGCCGTGGTCGTTTCACTGGCATTGGTTTCCGGCATCTTCCTCGCAGTTTACCTGTTGGGTTACCGCAGATATGAGCGGGCAAGGGGGCGCGTCTGATGATCGGTTCAAGCTCCAACCTCCGGGACATCAAATCCATCAGTCCATGGCAGCGCCTGCTGGTGTTGGCCATGGCAACTTTTACCATCGCACCGTTTGCCCCGCTGATCATCCAGTCTTTGGCCTTCCGTTGGGCGTGGCCGAACATTTTGCCAACTGTCTGGTGGCATGAGCAACGGGAGCGCTCTCCGTTTCCATTGGCATGGGACTATGTGTTCTCGCCAAGTTCTCGCGTTGCAGAAGCGACCATCAACACGCTTGGTATCGGCATTGCAGTGACGCTGTTGTGCCTGCTCATCTGTCTGCCCGCTGCTCGCGTGCTGGCACAGCGGAACTTTCGCGGTAAAAACCAGCTTGAGTTTCTGATCGCTCTGCCGCTTCTTATTCCTGAAGCTGCTATTGGTATTGCTCTGCTGATGATCTTTATTGCGCTCGGCTTTGCTGGCACCTATGCAGGCGTCATTGTGGTGCATCTGATCCCAACCATTCCATACATGGTGCGCCTGCTGACAGCGGTTTATCAGGGGCATGGAACGGACGCAGAAGACCACGCACGTGTTCTTGGTGCCAATCGCCGACAGATTTTCTTCCGCGTGACTTTGCCTATGATCCTTCCCGGAGTGATTGCAGGTTGCCTTTTCACCTTCTTGGTCTCAACCAACCTGTTTTTGCTTACGTTTTTCATCGGGCAGGGGCAGATCATCACTCTGCCGACGCTGCTGTTTGCAAAAATATCCGGCGGTGCACTGGATGCAACAGGAGCTGGCATTGCCCTCATCGCATCTGTGCCCGGTATCATCCTGCTGATTTTCACAGATCGCTTTATTCGCAGCTATCCGTTAGCTGAGTAATCCCTAAATTAATTAGAGATCTGTCTCGTTCAACACACCTGAAGTGTGAGCCTTTGGGTACGTTGAATCCATGGGAAGAACTTTAGGCATTAGATTATGACGGGTATTTCAGTTGGCGGAGCGTCCTCGTACCATGCTCCGCTGGAAGTGAATGCACCGGCAGCTCTTCAGGCGGCAGAGCTGGGTGGTCACACTGTTTCTAAATCCAACGCAACGCGTATTAGCGAAGGCTCGAACAGCACCACGAGCAAGATTTCAGAATTTTTTGAAGGCATGGCAACCAAGCAGATTGTGTGGAGCCAAACCGACGCAGATGCAGCGGCAGACCGCCGGCAAGAAGCTGCAAGTTCAGCTGTTTCCGCCGTTTTCTCCAATTTAAAAGACGGCAGGTTAGCTGAGGCTTATCAAAGTTTTACGAAGTTGCACCACGCTGCAGAAAAATTGGAACCCAATAACCCTCGTGGGTTTGTTTCAAAACAGCTGCAAAATGCGGCCTCTCAATTTACGACACAAGAGCGCGATGCAATTCGCCTGCATGATTTCAAAGGTGATGGTGATCGGCTGATCCGCGGTCATTCTGCCCATGCAGAGCGCGCTCTTCATGTCTTTGAAGGGCTTGTGAAAGGCGGCCTCATGTCCGTCGGGGACCTGAGTTCAGAAATCCACTTTATCGATGACATTATGAGTGAAATTCCATCTGCGCTGAGGGGCGTTAAGACAGAACTCACTCTGTAATCTGATCATACGTGAGAGGAAAGGCAGCGCAGATTGCTGGGGCACCCTCTCACATTTTGCAGGCATGGCATTTTGCAGCCTTTTCGTAAAGGCTTTGGAAGTGCCGGGTTTTGCGCAGTCTGCGGGTAGGGCCAGCAGACCACTTACACATCAAGGGGCGTCAAATGGAAATGGTAGAAAACACACTCAGGCAGTTTGGTGAGACGATAGGATTGCCTGACCTGAAACTAGACTCAGAGAATATGTGCTCTTTGACTGTTGATGGTGAGATTGAGGTGTTTTTTCAGGTTCTGGACTTCAAAGCAAACGTGGTTCGGCTCAACAGCCGTTTGGCAAGTTTGAACAACGTCCCGAAGTCGCTTTACCTGCATCTTCTGGAAGCCAACTACAACGGCATGGGAACGGGGCACGCAGCGCTATCAATCAACCAGCGCAGCTCCGAAGTGCTTTTGACCCAAGCTATTCAGGTCGACAAACTTTCAGCTGAAGAGTTTGCAGAAGCCGTCAAACTGTTCGTGAAGTACACCAGTTTCTGGGTACATGAGCTGGTGGAATTGGCAAAGTTCCCTTCTGATGAGCCTGTTCCTGCGCAGAACATGCCAGTTGATAGCCTGAACTCTCAAATGCAGTATCTGATGCCTTAAGGGATCACTGCGAGCTTCTGATAAATCTGGGACCTCGCAAATCGGGTGGGTTTTGTCCGCATTGCCGCCAATAGTGCCTCCAGTCAACCGATGGAGGAGAACATGGAACTACACGGACAAACGATCATCATCACGGGTGCGAGCAGCGGAATTGGCGCTGCAGCAGCCGAGTTGTTTGCTGCTGAAGGCGCAAATGTGGTGCTTGGGGCCAGACGCGAAGCAGAGCTGGCAACACTTGCAGAAAAAATCACGAAACAAGGAAGTTCGGCGACTTATCTTGCAGGGGATGTGACTAAAGAGGCCTATGCCTCCGAACTGGTGGAGCATGCGCTCAACACCTACGGCGTGCTGCATGGGGCCTTCAACAACGCCGGCACTGTGGGGAATATGGAGCCGATCCCAGAGATGGACAGTACCAACTGGGAAAATGTGCTGCATACCAATCTCACTAGCGCATTTTACGCGGCTAAAACACAGATTCCGGCTTTGAAGAAGCGCACAAAGGGAGCGATTGTGTTCACATCCTCCTTTGTAGGGCACTGCAACAGCGGCATGCCGGGCATGGGGGCTTATGCTGCCAGCAAGGCGGGATTGGTTGGGTTGGTGAAGTCGCTGGCTGCAGACCATGGACCAGATGGTATCCGCATCAACGCGCTGCTCCCCGGCGGAACCAAGACAGCAATGGCGGGTGATGATCCAGAGGGGCATGCCTTCATCTCTGGGTTGCATCCACTCAAGCGCATGGCAAGCCCGAAAGAAATCGCCCAAGCCGCACTGTTTCTGCTCTCGGATCGGTCTAGTTTCGTGACGGGAAGCGCGATGACCGCTGATGGCGGTGTCTCAATCCGGCTGATTTGAAGCTATGCGAACTCAAGAGGGAGGCGCAACCTCCCTTTTACTTGCTTACCAACAGATGGTGACCTTCCAACCTTAACCCAGCAACAGCAATGCGTTTTGCCCATGCCTTGCGCGTTCCAATGCCTGCGGGCTTTTCGAACAGACCGGCTTCTTCTGCAGCTTTCGTTAAAGCGGCATACTGAAGGATGTTGGGATCGTCTTCTGGCAACAGCAACTCTTTGCGATGCAGGATTGGCGGGTTCTCGCGCTTGGAATAGTCGATGGCCTTGCTTGTCTGAGTTGCAAGATCAATCGTGATGGAATGGAGCAAAGCGGGAAAGCCGGAGGCCTCAAAGTCCTCGTAATGCAGCAGCGAGACTTTGTCCTTGCTGATCTTGCAGAGGTTCCATGAGGTGTCCGGATGCTGTGCCACGACTTGAGCCAGCCTTTCAGCATCCTCCGCTGGGAGTAATTCTATGCCAGAGCGATGTAGATAGAGCCAACCACCAACACGGCGGCCAATTTTCGTCTTTTGAGCCATAGCTCTTCTCTAACTGAAACTTATTGCACATGCAGTTCAAATTGAGGTGTAAGCACAGCAGAGAGATAAAAAACGCACCACCTTAAGGAGTAAGGCGGTGCGCTAGGTGGTTAAGCCTGAAGCAGCTTAACAGCTTCGT
Source organism: Pseudovibrio sp. W64 (assembly GCF_001623145.1). Lineage (NCBI taxonomy): Bacteria > Pseudomonadati > Pseudomonadota > Alphaproteobacteria > Hyphomicrobiales > Stappiaceae > Pseudovibrio > Pseudovibrio sp. W64. The sequence goes on from NZ_LMCI01000008.1 coordinate 455,479, forward strand.
CTGTTGTCCAGACCGCGTTTGCGATGAAGCGGAAGTTGGTCAGCGCCGCCAGATAGCCGTCACCATCTGGAATAATTGCAGCGGCTGTGCCATCGCTTACCACAGCTACCTCAAAGCCCTGCTCGATCAGCTCGCGCATATGGCTCTCAGTACACAGGTTGGCAGACATACCCGCCAGAATAACCTGATCAACACCCTGCTTGCGCAGCTGAAGGGACAGATCGTTGGTGTCGTTGCCGTAGACCTTGTGCGGAGATGTGACGATGGTTTTGCCGTCGTTGATGTACGGCTTGTAAACGTCCAGCCAGTCTGCTCCGGAGCCTTCAAAACCGTCAACGTTGAGCGCACCTTTGCGGTCGAACATGCCGATGTTATGCATCAGCTTTTCCAGCGCGCCTTCAAACTTCCAGCCGTGATCCGTTGGATAGTAGTAGTGAGGAGAAACAGCCACGGTGATGTCCGCTGCTTTCGCGGCTTTGAACAGGCGCTCAATGTTGCTGACAGTGTTGTTGCGGGTCACGCTTTCGCCCACCACGCCCCAGGTGACACCATCAGGAGACAAGAAGTCATTCTGCGGATCTGTCACCACAAGAGCGGCACGGCTCAGATCCAGCTTCATATTGCTTGGAGGTAGAACGGACTTTGCTGGTGGAGCATATGGATCCTTCACTTTATCCTGCGCCTTGGCATGTGCTGTACCCGCAATTGCTGCGCCGCCAACAGCTGCTGCAGCGGTCAGACCGCCGCGCAGAGCATCGCGGCGACTGAGTGTTTTCTTGTGATCATGATCATTACACATCGTCTGTTCCTTCTCTTGTTCGGTGAAGAGAAGATGGAATAGGCTATGTGCTTTATGGTCCAGAATTGGTACCTTTTCGTCCTGATATGTATCATTTCATCGATTGGACGCGTATAGAGATCAGCATGGATATTCATTTTATTCTCGATGAAATGGAGATACAAGCGCATCCGTTTGCTTTGTGCGAGCTGAATGGCGCCTGCGATCTTGATTTGGACAAAGACCCTTTGGCAACGCTGCACTATGTGCTTGCCGGAGAAGGTGAGCTTGTGCTGCCGGGACGTCCTGCCATTCCGGTGAGCAAAGGATCGTTGATCCTCGTACCTGCGCTCAAAAAGCACGTTCTGCGCAGCTTCGGGCAGGTTCACGATCCAATCCCCAGCTGCAATCCTGACAAGCTGAAAATGGCACACCTGATCCATAACAGTGACACACAGGACAAAGGCCAGCTCATCGCGATCTGCTCTCGTATCTCGCTCAGCTTGCGGCAGATGGAGAACCTGATTGATCTGGTGCAGGAACCGATTGTCGAAAATCAGGCTGGCGAAGATGCCTGTGAAGCGCCAATCCGACGATTGCTGTTGGAGCTTGCCAACCCTGCGCCCGGAAGCCTCGCCATGGTGCGTGCACTCTTGATGCAATGCATGATCGAGCTGATGCGCCGCCGCTTCAACGATCAGCGCGGTGGTTTGGAATGGATGGCCGCGCTGCGCGATCCACGTATGTGGCCGGTGCTTCGGCATATCCTTGACACTCCGGGCGAACCGCACTCCGTCGAGAGCCTCGCCTCCCTCGCTGGCATGAGCCGCAGCGGCTTCGCCAAACGCTTTCAGGAAGCATACGGCAGTGGCCCGATGGAACTTCTGCGAGATGTGCGCATGCGCCGTGCTGCCACTATGCTGCTGGAAACAGACCACCCAATTGAGCGCGTCTCCCACCTCATCGGCTTCCGCAGTCGCAGCGCCTTCTCCCGCGCCTTCGAAGCCGCCATCGGCGTTTCACCGCAGAAGTTTCGAATGGAGCGGAAGGGCTAAATATAAACCGCTGGCACCACCACATTCGTTAGCCCTGCTGATCGCAGCTCCGCTGCAATACGTTCCACGTCTGTTTCTTTCATGGTGGGCCAGGTGAGGGCTTCGCCTTTGACGCCGTGGTGTTGGAAGGCGTTGAGGCGCAGGGGCGTATCCGTATCCAGTGCACGAACGAAGTTAGCGAGGTCTTCGATTTCCTCATCGCTGTCTGTGCGGCCCGGGATGAGCAGATAGCGCAGTTCATGCAGCTTGCCGGAGTCAACGAGCAGCTTAGCGGTGGCCAGAACGCGTTCATTACTGCGGGTGGTGAGCAGGCGGTGCAAGGTGTTGTTGAAGGCTTTGATGTCAAGCATCACGCCATCGGTTACGGGCAGAACGGTCTTCCACGCAGCTGCAGGCAAATAGCCGTTGCTATCGATGAAACAGGTGAGGTCCTTCAGCTTCTCATCAGTTTTGATGGCCGTGAACAAAGAAATGATGAATTTCAACTGGGTTGTTGCTTCCCCGCCTGAAATCGTAATGCCATTCAGGAACGGTTTGTTCTGGTACAAAAGCGCCAGAACATCATCAACGCTGAATTGCGTGACCTTAGGGTTGGCATTGATGGGGCAGACGTCTAGACACTTATCGCATTGGTCGCAAATGCTCGCGTCGTGCACCACTTTGCCTTGCACGATGGTCAGAGCGCCGGTCGGGCACTCTGGCACGCAGTCACCGCAATCGTTGCACAGCTTCATGGTGTGCGGGTTGTGGCAGGTCGGGCAGGCAAAGTTGCAGCCTTGCAGAAACAGGACAAGCCGGTTGCCCGGCCCATCCACGCAAGAGAACTTTAAAACCTTACTGACTGTAGCGAGGGGCAAGTTCATGGCTCATCACCCGTGGTGCGCGCTCTAGTATTTTACCAGTCTCAGCAGCTTCCGCACCCAGCACAGTTGTGTTGATGCGAGACCCGCCACATTCTTTAAACTTCGCAATGTCTGACAAGCGCACCATGTAACCGGTGATGCGCACCAGGTCATTGTTGGAGACGTTGGCGGAAAACTCTCGGAAGCCCAGTTGGAACGCACCTTTCACGAGCTGCTCCAGTGCGGCTGGATTGTTCTCGATGGTTTCATCCAGTGTCAGGATCTCCGAGACACCAGATGGATAGAACGCATGGTGTTCTGCCAGTGCCTGAACGTGCGTGACTGGATCGGGTTCACTGCCATAAGGGATACGAACACCCGGCGTACAGCCATCATCATCGCTGAGACCTGCTTGTGAATGCAGCATAGCCTTACCTCGCCAACAGTTTTCCATGGGACGCGCTTCAACGGCCTCATAAAGCACTTTGGAGATGCGGTGACCAAGCTGGTTGGCGGTCTCATCATGTCCGTACTTTCCGGAGCGGTCTTCCTTGGCCTGCAACTCATCCACGCACTGCGCCATGGCAAAGATGCCATACATGGCCGTGAAGCGGTCTCGGCTGATCCAGCCCTCTTTCACAAGGAAGCTTTCAAAGAAGCCGGATTTGTTGAAGAGATGGTCAATCCGCGCTTCAGTCAGGCGGAAGTTGAGGTCAATGTATTTCGGCAGAACGTTCTCGAAGAAGTCTGCAGTATCTTTGGAGCGACGCGCTACTTCACGCAGGTTGATGCGTGTGAGCGTGGAAGCGCCACCGCATAGAGGCAGCACGTTGTAACAACTGGCGACACCATAGCCGTGGTCATCAAACAGAGGCTGATGCAGCGGATTGTTCGCGATGTGGGGTTTGGAACATTCAATGATGCTATCGCAAGCCTGTGAAAAGATCGCATCAGAGCTGACATCAGGATCCCAGATGAACGTAAGGTTCGGAGCAATCTGCTTCAGCTCCGCATCAATGCGCATGATGGTACGGGCAACGCGGTTGTCGGTTGGCCCCACGTTGGCGTGCATGAAGGCATCCGGCAGCACACGGTCCAGATAGCGCCAGAACAGCTTCAGCTTCTTGTAAAGCTCTTCATCACTGACCTCATCGCAATACGGCAGCAAGAGATTGTCGAGGCGACCAATGAACACCGGCATGTTGGTGACAGACGGCACGTGGTGATAAGCAATCATGAGGGAGTTGATAGCTTCATCCAAGGTGGTTGCTGGTTCCAACTCAAGGAAGGTGCTCCCCTTTTCCAGAACCACAGAATAGTCGGGCATCACATAGCGCGGCTTGAAGGGTGCATGCCCCTCATACATGTCGCAGATGACACGCTCTTCCAGCGCCTTGGCGGTTTCCTCATCAAGCTCAGGGTAGGGCAGAGAGTTTTCTGCCTCCAGCGAGAGATACCGCGCCTTTTGCGCAAAGGAGAGGCCAGGGTCTTCCGTAATGCCCTTAAACCGTTTGAGAAGCTCCGACATGGGTTCGTTCCTTTTTGCTCTTTGGAACAAATCTTAAACCCGAGAGACAGGCGAGGAATTGAACTACCGCAATTTCCGATTGGAAAAGAAGGATGGTGCACAGGGCTGGAGCTTCTTATGGAAAAGCACTCGAGTTGGAGAGTGCGATTTCCAGTGATGCGATATTGCATGGCTGGTCTTTGCTTGTCGTAGAAGCAATCGGATAGCTTTTCAGTTTTTTTGTCGCGAATGTCATCATGCTAAGTTACTTTACCCTCAAAATCTCCGAGCAAAGGTTTTAAGACTTGCTTTATCACTACACATCTGTCCAGACGCTCGCACTAATTTTGAAAACCAAAGCCATACGGTTCAATAAGCTATCCAAAGTCAATGATCCTCGTGACGGCTGCCCGCTTAATCAGGAAATGAATGAGCAAATATTCGTTTCTTGCTGGATACGAAGATCAAAAGATTCAATCCCAATGTGGAAGCTTTATGCAGGGCTAGATGGTGTGCGGATTGGTCTACCGGAAGATATGTTTACGACCCATCCTACAAAGCTACCAAATCATGAAATTGAAGTAGACGGACAAAAAAAGCAGATTAAGCAGCGTGTTATAACGGACATACTACGTGGGCCACATATAAAGAAAAACTTTGAAACTGCGGCACCCATCCACTACGGACCTAAATATCAAAAAGCCATACTTTATGGTCCTGATGACATAAATTACCAACCTGATGATCTCCGTCACGTCCATTATACTGTGCTGAAGAGTGATGAGTTTCATAAAGTCGGGCTAAAGAAGCATGCTGACTGGGCATTTGAACAAGAGGTGAGGTTCCGTATTCCAGCTGGTAGCTTGGTCACTCAGAAACCACAGCAAACTTTAAAGGTTGATGGTGATTATATTGATGTTGGTTTGAAGGAAGAGGCATTCAAAAACATTGAAATTCTTACCGGGCCAGCCAACTCAACTGCTAATCTGATCATAGCTAAAGCACTGCTTCGAGACCATGAAATTGGCGGAGAACCTCAAAAGTCAAAGATCCAAATTCGAGACTACTAATCAAGCTTTTCTCAGTATAGTGTTCGATTAATGGTGTTTAGACAGTATCTGAGATACGAGAAAGAGAACGCTTGGAACACACTGAAAATATGCGCGATTCATAATTTCTCAAATTATGGGTTCGACCTGATATTTTCAGGTCAGTATGCCTAACAGCAAAACCCAGCCTCATCGAAGCCGGGTTTTGTATTCTTGCGTTCTGATCGCGCGTATTATGCGTTTTCAGAGGCTGGTTTTGGGTCCAGGTCGCTTGCGTCGTGGCGTTCTGGGACTTGTTGGTCCTCATCACCCCATGTGCGGTTCACGCGTTTGCCGCGTTTAACAGCAGGGCGCTCTGCGATTTCTTCTGCCCAACGCTTGACGTTTTTGTAATCGTCAACGGAGAGGAATTCGGCTGCGCTGTAGAGCGAACCAAGCACCAGCGCGCCGTACCATGGGAAGATCGCGATGTCTGCGATGGAGTACTCATCACCAGCCATAAAGCGGCGCTCGGCCAGATTGCGGTCCAAAACGTCTAGCTGGCGTTTTGCTTCCATGGCAAAACGGTTGATCGGGTATTCAAACTTCTCTGGCGCATAAGCGTAGAAATGACCGAAACCACCACCCAGATATGGGGCAGACCCCATTTGCCAGAACAGCCAGTTCATGGCTTCTGTGCGTGCTGCCGGATCTTTCGGAAGGAAGGCGCCGAACTTTTCTGCCAGATATAGCAGGATAGAACCAGATTCGAATACACGGGTTGGTGTCTCGGTGCTGTGATCAACCAGTGCCGGGATTTTGGAGTTAGGGTTTGCGCCAACAAAACCGCTGGAGAACTGGTCGCCTTCACCAATCTTGATCAGCCATGCGTCATACTCAGCTTCGCTGAAACCTGCTGCCAGAAGCTCTTCCAGCATAATGGTGACTTTCACACCATTTGGCGTTGCCAGCGAGTAAAGCTGCAGCGGGTGCTTGCCTACCTGCAGGTCTTTGTCATGGGTTGAACCAGCAATAGGACGGTTGATGTTTGCGAACTGGCCGCCGTTTTCCTGTTCCCACACCCAAACCTTTGGTGGGGTATATTCTTGGTTATCACTCATAAAATTGTGGCTCCGTATTGATTATGTGCAAATGGGAACGAGCAGTTTTTCGGGCTGCCTTTTTCATTTCAACAGATGGGTGAATCCTTAACAAAATCAAGTGTGCAATCAAAAACAAGATCTTGGATGTCACTCCTGAGTGCTTAGTCGATATTGAAAGTTCCCTGTGCGCCAGACTAAAAATTGCTTTTTACAAAGCATCTGCCGGAATAATGTTCGTCAATGACATTACGCTCAGAGATTCCTTTTTTCATTGCTGGACTGATCAAATGACTGTGATACCGACACTTGAAACGGAAAGATTACGCTTAAGGCCGATGACAATTGAAGATTGGCCTGCTTATGAGCAGTTGATGCAATCCGAGCGTTCGCAGTTTATGGGCGGCCCAACACCCAAGCATGTGACCTGGGGTATCTTTAGTCATGATATCGCGCATTGGGTCTTGTTTGGTCACGGTGCTTTGATGATTGACGATAAGACCACGGGCAAAACCGTTGGTCAGGTGGGCCTTAATCACGGGCCACTTTTTCCAGAGCACGAGTTGGGCTGGTTCCTCTATGAGGGCTTTGAAGGACACGGATATGCATTGGAAGCGGCTCAAATCATGCGTAAATGGGCCTTTGATAAGTTGAGTTTGAAAACGCTCGTCAGTTACATCGACCCTAAAAATGATCGTTCGCGGAAGTTGGCTGAACGGATGGGAGCTGTAATTGATCCTGATGCGCAACGTCACGATCCGGTCGATCTTGTCTACCGTCATCCGTCCTCCTGAACTTTTTGAGGTGTAGAGTTTGTTTTTTTCTCATCACCACGTCACATCTGAAGGAGCCGTATCGTCGACCCAGTGAACGCAACAAAACAATCACTGGAGATAACGATGAACGTTCACACCACCATCAATCACTACGAGAGCGGTGCGCAGATCATGGCAGCCCTTCAGGGCGTGGAAGCAACTATTACTGCGACTGGGTTTGACGAAAAGCTGCATCACCTCATTTTGCTGCGGGCATCGCAGATCAACGGCTGCGGGTTTTGTGTGAAGATGCACACCCGTGATGCTCGCAAAGCTGGTGAAACCAACGAGCGTCTGGACCACCTCATCATCTGGCGCCATTGCGATGACTTCTCGGAAAAAGAGAAGCTGGCATTTGAATGGACCGAAGCACTGACAGAACTCAACAAGGAAGATCAGTTGTCACGTCTTCGCCAGGAGTTGAAAAAGCACTACAGCGATCAGGAAATTTCCACCCTGACGGCGATGGTTGGTATGATCAACCTTTGGAACCGGATTGCGATATCGAACCATTGATGAAGAACTCAGACAAATCACTTCGTGTATTTGAACAGGCCAGACCCATGTTGATGGGGCTGGCTTATCGTTTGCTGGGCACAACGGCCGAGGCTGAAGATGTGGTGCAGGAAACCTATCTCAGCTGGTCAGCTGCCGCACAAGACGACATTGCCAACCCTGATGCCTGGCTGACGACGGTTTGCACCCGTAAAGCACTCGATCAGCTCAAATCAGCACGCAAAAAACGCGAAAATTACGTTGGTATGTGGTTGCCTGAGCCGCTTCACACCACCACACAGGACACACCGGAAGACAGAGTTGAGCTTTCCGAAAGCCTCACAATGGCATTCCTTTTGGTGATGGAGCGCCTTGCCCCAAAAGAGCGGGCTGCGTTTTTGCTGCACGAGGTGTTTTCTTCCAGTTATGAAGACGTTGCAGATATATTGGAGGTTACTCCGGCCAGTTGCCGCAAGCTGGTCTCAAGGGCAAAGGCCAATATTCAGCAGAAATCTCAACGCTTTGTTGCTCCGCCAGAAAAACAACAGGCGATGGTGAGTGTATTCCAAAGCGCGCTGGAAACCGGAGAAACAGCCGAACTTTCTAAACTTTTGGCAGCTGATGTTGCGCTTATTTCCGACGGCGGCGGCAAGGTCAATGCCGTTCCAAAACCACTTGTTGGTCTGGAGCAAGTGCTTGGCTTTATCGAAAAGGCGATCTCCCCAGCCGCGAACAGTGGCAAAGCTTGGGTTGAAGAACTCAACTCTTGCCTGTCTCTCGTCACGGTCGACGGAAGCGGGATCACGACGACTTTCACCTTTGGCTATGATGATAACATGAAAGTCGACGCAATTTATGCGCAGCGAAACCCGGACAAGCTCGCTGCCTTCCATTAGGCACTTGCAGTCCAATCATAGGCATAGCTTGCAATGTGACAAAGAACCTCCCAAACTATCCTCTGATGTTTGGGAGGGGAACTCATGTCTGTTGAGATGATATTAGCGCTTGTGATTGCGACGACCGCTCTGGTGGCTATTCCAGGCCCCAACGTTGCGCTCATCGCAGCCAATACCATCAGCCATGGCTTCCGCTTTGGAGCAGCTACGGTACTGGGAACAACACTCGGCGTTGCCATCCAGCTCAGCATTGTGGTGCTTGGGTTTTCTGCCCTACTGGCACTCGTTGCCGATGCCTTTTTATGGGTGAAATGGATTGGTGCGGCCTATCTGATCTATCTCGGCATCAAATCCTGGCGAGAGCGGACGGATATGTTGGAAAACGCTGAAGCCAGTAACACCCCTTTGCGCAAGCTGTTCTGGCAGGGCATGTTGCTTGCTATGATCAACCCGAAAACGCTCGTGTTCAGTGCGGCTTTCCTCCCTCAGTTCGTTGGGGATCAAAGTACGAGTTACGCTCTTGCCCAGCCAGCGTTGATCTACCTTCTCGTTATTCTAGGTGGAGATCTGTGTTGGGCGGCTCTTGCTCGTTCTGCAACTCCGTTCTTCAAGAGCATAGGTCATTTGCGACATAAACTCACCGGTACGCTCTTCATTGGTTCTGGCATTGGTCTCGCTCTAGCGCGTATTGAGCGATAGCTTCAAGTTTTTCTGCCTATGGGAATGATCTCGCGTGAGGTTGCGTGGTAAGGTTCACCTGTCCACTCACCCAGCCATGTTTGAGCACATAAGCCAGCTTCTTCGAGGAGCTGGTCGACTTTGTCTTGTGCCGTATATTTAATCTCAGAAGGCGCGCTGAAAATCTCACCAGTCTCAAGCTGCCTGTAAGCATTGATGAAACTGAGCGTTTGAGTGGTCTCGTCATATTCTGAAATGTTCCAGCTCTCAATTGCACCGAGGGCAGGGTGTTGCGTCCGGCTCAGTGTTTCCTCTTTGCGGCGCGTCTTCTTGCCCGGAAAATTCGGGTTGCGAGTATCAAAGATAAACTGACCTTTGGGGCTCAGATGCGCTGCAATCATTTTCAGAACTGCAAGCTGGTCCTCTTCCGTCAGGAAAAACTGAAAGGAATGTCCGGTCAGACAGATCAGGTCAAACGTCTCTCTCAGATCAAATGAACGGGCATCCGCTTGTACCCAGCGGACTTGTTCTCCATTGGGGCGCTTGCGTGCAATCTCCAGCATAGCTTCGGCCGGGTCCAGACCAACCACACGGCGACCCTCAGCCAATTGAACGGTGAGCTCTCCCGTACCGCACCCCAGGTCGAGGACAGAGCGTGCCTCACGTGCAAGCACTTTGCAATATGTGTGATCCGCGCGATCTCGTGGTGTCAGCTCATAAAATTGTGCCAGATCGGGATCAGTAAAAATTGTGCGATGAGTCATTTGAAAATTGCATCCTTGGTCAATTCTTGCAGCATAGAACGTAAATGTCAGCTGGACAATTCGTTGCCGTTACTACGAGAGTTCGGGGAGAAGTATCCCTGTTCAGGGCCGTAGGTTCGCACTAGTCTTGTCTCGATGAATCAATACCAGTGTCTCATATCAAGATGCGGGTGAACGTCTGTTGCAACAGTGAAAGGCAGTCTCATGGCAAACCCGCTTTATGATCGCTTATTTGGGATCCATGCGTCCAAAACCAAGCCGTTCCTGTTTCTTCAAGATGGAACCTCCATCTCATATGCGCAGTTTTTGGCGACAACCGCGCAGCTGGCGCATACGCTGGTCGCGAATGGCTTGAACCCGGGCGATCGTGTTGCTGCACAGGTTGAAAAATCGCCAGAATCGCTGGCTCTTTACGCCGCTTGCGTTCAGGCAGGCCTCATCTTCCTGCCTTTGAATACGGCCTACACCAGTGATGAACTCTCTTACTTTCTCGACAATAGCGGAGCATCTCTTCTTGCCTGTGATGGCGCAAAGGCAGAGACATTGCAGCCCTTAGCTGATCAGCTAGGTGTCCTCCTCAAAACCTTGAATGGAGACGGTTCCGGGTCTTTGATGGCAGAAGCCAAAACTCACCCAACTGCTTTTGAGACTGTAGAACGAGATCTGCAGGATTTGGCAGCGTTTCTTTACACATCAGGCACAACAGGCCGCTCCAAAGGCGCGATGCTGACACAAGACAATTTGCTGTCCAACGCAGATGTTCTGGTTGATTACTGGCGCTTCACAAAAAATGATGTTCTGCTACATGCGCTGCCGATCTTTCATACGCATGGCCTGTTTGTAGCAACCAATGTTATCCTTGCTGTTGGTGGCTCGATGATCTTCCTGCCAAAGTTCAATCAGGATGCCATCGTGCAGTTTCTGCCGCAGGCCACTTCCATGATGGGGGTGCCAACGTTCTATACCCGTTTGTTGGGTGATGAGCGTTTTACCAAGGAGCTGACAGAGCATATGCGCCTGTTCACCTCCGGCAGTGCACCATTACTGGCTGAAACTCATCGCCAGTTTGAAGAGCGTACGGGACACCGCATTTTGGAACGTTACGGCATGACTGAGACCAACATGAGCACGTCGAACCCGTACGATGGAGAGCGACGCGCAGGCACTGTTGGCTTTCCGCTTCCCGGCGTTGAACTCAAGATCACCAATCCTGAAACGGGTGCTGAACTGCCCCAGGACAGCATCGGCGTCATTGAAGTTCGTGGTCGCAATGTGTTCAAAGGCTACTGGCAGATGCCGGAGAAGACAGCCGCCGAACTACGAGAAGATGGTTTCTTTATCACCGGTGATATGGGGAAGGTGGATATGGATGGTTATGTTCACATTGTTGGACGCAACAAAGACCTCATCATTTCAGGCGGCTTCAATATCTACCCAAAAGAGATTGAACTCCTGTTGGATGAGCAACCGGGTGTTCATGAAAGTGCTGTGATCGGCATACCCCATGCTGACTTCGGTGAAGCCCCGCTTGGATTAATTGTTGCTGAAAAGGGTGAGACCCCTGACCTCGAGCAGATCATGACCACCGTCAAAAAACACCTCGCCCGCTTCAAACACCCCCAAAAACTCCTTATCATCAAGGAACTCCCCCGCAACACCATGGGCAAAGTCCAAAAAAACATCCTGCGTGATCAGTATAGTAAGGCTGTGTAATTGGAGCCGTTTCGGGTGCTAAAGCTCAATCAATCGATGCGATATTGGGTAGGCGTATGGTGGTGGCTAGTGAAGATTGTTGAGTAAGTTCCATGATAATCGGTGAGTGGCTCTTGGGCTTGCTTATTTTGTGCGTTTGAAGCTTTGGAAGCCTTTGCAGGCTGGTGGGCTTGGGGCGTTGGGTTGGCTGAGTTCGCTACAGGTCTTTTTTGTGACTGAGGATACGCAGGCAATCGCCTTTCTTTTCTGGGTGTTCGTTGTCGCCGCACTGGTGAAATCTGCTTTGATCAGCGCACAGGCCTGATTGACGCTGTTGTTGATGGCGGTTGCTGTCGGGGTTTGTTTTGAAGACGCGTTGATGCCCATTTGCTGGAATGCGCAGCTTTTTAGTTTCTCGCACATATTAGCAATGGCAGAGTTAAGATTGGCGTTCATCCCGGCGGAGGTGAGGCTGGATGAGGCAATGAGAAGTAAAATTGCCAGGCTGAGGCTTTTCATGGGACACTCAGATTTGTATTGGTCACATAAGCATTGTGAGTTGCTGCCATGACCAATACAAGCACCAAGATCTGTGGGCTTTACCTTCAGCGTTCGAACATCTTTGTGCTGCTATTGCTCTGAAATTCTGCCCTGCTTGCCCGTCCTTGCAGGTCAGTTCGGTCACCTTATTTCAGGATAGAAACCTTACCGCGCAGAATATCGAAGAACATCACAAAGTCACCAAGCAGGCTGTAGAATGGAAACTTGAACGTGGCTGGTTTGTTCCTTTCAAAGAAGAAATGCCCAATCCACGCAAAGCCGTAGCCAACGACTGGAACTGCGAGCAGTAAAGTCCAAAGACCGAACGTGATGATGTAAGTGAGAAGTGTAAGCACCAGCGCTGTTCCGATAAAATGCAATCGGCGGCTGACGACATTCCCATGTTCTGCCAGATAAAATGGATAGAATTCTTTGAAACTGCCAAATTGCTGGTTATGGCTATTATTGGCTTCACTCATTGCATTATCCCCCCTTGATTTGCCGGTAGTACGTTAGCAGCACTCCGGCTTGACGCGTGATGAACAGTCTTGCGCGTTCTCCCAATCCTGCCCCTTTTTCCGGAAGAAGCATAGACCTGACCAAATTGCGCATGGCGCGGGCGTGTTCGCGATAGCGCTGTGTTGGGTTCAAGTCCTTCGCGCGCTTCTCCATGCTGATGCTCGTATGGTTTTGCCCGCGCACCAGGAGCGCGGATTGGTTATCGGCACTCACATTGCTCTTTGCAGCTACATACCGGATTGCAAAGCCAATGCGGCGATCATTGGTGGTGTTTGCATCAGACCCATGCACCAGTTTGAAATGATGCAGCGACATCTCACCGGGCTTCAGTTCCATATAGATCTGGTTTTCCGGTTCCAGCTCTTCCTCCGGGATCTCTTGGCCGCGGGTGAGGAGGTTGTCTTTAGCGTAGGTGTTGACTTGCGTGCGGATGGTTTTGTGACTGCCCGGCTCCACCTTCATGACGCCTGATTGAGCCGTGGCTGGACTTAATGCGACCCATGCGGTGACCACATCATCAGCATCCACCCCCCAGTAAGCAGCGTCCTGATGCATGGAAACGTAGGATTTGCTGCCTGCTTCCTTGGTGAACAGGTTGGTCATCAGACACAGGATATCCGGGCCGATCAGTTGCTCGACTGCATCAAGAATAACGGGGTGATGGACAAGTTCATCTGCCCAGTCATACAGAAGGTACGACTTGTTGCACTGTGCTTTGTCCATGGGATGTCCCTGAAGCTTCTCAATAGCCTCAAGTTCTGCGCGCATACGGATGGCATCGTCTTTTTCGAGCACTTTGATTGGACACAGGAAGCCATCCTTCTGGTAGGTTCCTGTGTTTATTGAGTTGGCGGTATCTATCAATGTCATGCTGAAACCATCCTTGAAATGAGCGTTGCGAAGGTTGCAACAAGACCGATTGAGGCTGCGCCAAGTAAAATTGAAAGAGCAGGTATGCGTTCGCGTGTTCCCGTTTGTGGATCGAGCCGTGTAAACAGCATTGCGTAAAGATTGCCAGACATGAATGCCCAGGCACAAAGCATAAGAGCGACACCCACTGCGCTTTCAAAAATCAAAGCAGAAAAGATGAGTAAGCCGCATGCGAGATAGTCATCGATAGATAGCGGCCAATATTTATCGGTTTTTATCAAAATGAGTGTTTCGCCGACAATGAGTATAACGGCGAGAACCACTGCATAAATTGGCAGATAAGTTTGAAACTCCCCCAAAGTTCTCCCTCCTGAATATATGGAAACAGCGTTACCGAGTTTTGTTGATGTGTCAAGTTAATTGATCTTGATCAAATCTGGAGTGTTTTTCGGTACATGTTCAAACAAGGCGGCTAGGAGACACTAAAAAAACGGATACAATGGTGGAAATTGGGGGAGCCAATCGGAATGACCGTGGATGTAGACCGCAGAACAATAAAGCCGGAAGCACTTGAAACACTTCGCAGAACCATTCTGGAGATCTTCTCCTCCGGGATGTATCAGGATGTGGGGATACGGCAGATCTGCCAGCAGGCGCGGGTGAGTCCGCAAACAGTCTACAAGTACTTTGGCAATAAGGAAGAGATGCTCTACGCCTGCATCAAAGGGGATCTCGAAAACCTCTATGCAGAAGCGATGCAAGCAGCGCGTGCTGCTGATAACACGGTCGATAAATGCCTCGTTTTCCTGGATATCTGGTGTGAGTTTTATTTCGCCAATCCAAGCATAGCGCGCATTGTATTTCTGAACATCCCGCAAGCTTATTGGTTAGGGCAAACCCAGTTCACACACGTCGCATTGCATGATGAAACCACCCGTACAATAGCACATGGCCAGAGCGAAGGTTTAGTCTGGGATGAGACATCTGCCGAATTGTTGGGGCAGGCGATTATGGGTATGGCGCATAGGCTGCTGACCCGCTGGCTGATGACGGAAAATGTGGACAGCGCGGAAACGAAACAAGCACTGGCGAAGAGCATCAGAAAGCTGTTGCAGCCTTAAAATGCGGAGCAGGGGGCTAGTCCAGTTCAATATCTGAAGCATGGGCAATCAGCCGTTTAAGGCTGTGCATGCCTTCATCGACTGATTTTTGAGCCTGAATCGCTTTGCCGTTTTCAATATGGCTTGCTGCGTTGTTGAAGTGGCTTTTCACGTTCTCCGCTTCTTTCTCATAGGCGTCAAAGCTTTGTTTGGCGTCTTCGTCTGACTGGCTTATGAGCTTAAGGTCTTTGTGGCGATCAAGCCAGGATTTGGCATCGCCTTGCAGCTGAACAAGTTGCCTCTCAACCCACTCAACCTGTTCTTTTGCCTTATGGGTCAGACTGTAAAGCTGGAAGCGGATTTTCCGGAGTGGCAGAACCTTTTCTTCGGCATCTTCAACCTTGCCAGAAATCAGATCTGATTGGGCTGAAGTAAGCAATGTCTTCAGTGACTTGCATTCAGCTTCATACTGGTGAGCATTCGGCAAACTGGCCTTGATGAAGGGAAGCCGTTCATAGGCTTGTTCCAATGCACGGCGCAGGTTTTGTATCTTTTTGTGCGTTGGAATTGGTTTGCCTTTTTCGATGGGCTCATCTGTTTGGTCATCTGCCGCAGTCGCATTGCTAAACCATAGCTGTTGCATCTGAAACAAGGCGCCTTCGTTGTCGTGCAATATGGCTGTCGCACCCTGATAATCACCACGGCCTAAAGCCTGCTCTCCTTTTGGCGTCGCAGCAGCAACCTTCTCAAAAGAAGCTGTAAACTGTGTAAGCACATCGGGAGTGTGTTCCAGTTCTGATGAGCGTTTGTTTAAGGCGGTGGCATCGGCAAGAGTTTTGTCCAACCGCTGTTGTGCATCCTCCCGGTTCTTATCAATCTGCTCCTTGGCGTCATCATAGGCTTTGACAAAGGCTTCCTTCTTGCCTGCAATCTTACCCAACATGAACTTCAGGCCCGGATAGCTGTGATCTGCAATCGCCTTTTGCATGCGCAGGAGTGGCAGATTTGCGATGCGGTGAGCCTTGTCGAAGTCAGCCGTATCAACGCCCCATTGCGTTAACTCATCGCGGTGCTTGTAGGTGTCTTCAACGGTGTTTTGGTAGGCCTCAACAGCAGGCATCTCCTTGGCAATCATCGCATCCGCGTGCTTGCATCCCTGCTGCAGAACCTTCTTTCCTTCACCGATATGATACTGAACTTTATCCAGCAATGTTTTGAGTAGGCTTATGGTTCCGGCATCAGGCCGCTGTTGGCCAGAAAAGTTCTTGTTAAACTGTTTGAAGGTGTTGCTGATCTTTTCGACTTGCACCTTGAAGGCTTCAATATGCTCTTTTGTCACGAGCTGTTTGCGAGCCTGCGCATCCAGCTTCTGGGCGTTCGTGGCCAGTGTTTGATACCTGTTGGAGAGCTGAGTGATCTCGGCCTTGAACTGTTCTGCCGCTTGCGCTGCCTGCTGCTGATGTGCAGCCGGGCTGTCCTTGGAAACCAGCACGCGTGATCGCCGCGTTGCAGGCCGTCCTGGATTCACTTCATTGGGACGATTGCTGTGTTCAGTAGTATCCGACTGCATCTCCTCCAGTTGCACCTCATCCACATTCTTTAAATTCAAGTGCTTAAGGACCTGCTCAGTCCATTTTTCCTGCTCGGGGGTGAGGTCTGACTTCGGCATCGAGATGCTCCAATCGAATGCACATATTTTTGGTTCTTGCTTACCTATAAGACCAAAATACTGAGCAATCTTAAGGGAGATGACCTGAAATGTGTCGTTGAGTTAATCGAAGATTGAAGGAGGCAAAATATTTTATAGCAATTTGCAGGGAAGAGAGGAGAGGCGCAC
This sequence comes from Pseudovibrio sp. W64, assembly GCF_001623145.1. NCBI lineage: Bacteria > Pseudomonadati > Pseudomonadota > Alphaproteobacteria > Hyphomicrobiales > Stappiaceae > Pseudovibrio > Pseudovibrio sp. W64. Next base: position 471,995 of record NZ_LMCI01000008.1, read on the forward strand.
GCTGAGCTTCGGAGTGTCTGAAAATGTGATGGTCGTCACAGAACAGTGGCTCGCGCTCATAATTTACAGCTTGCGTCTGGTATGTACACTCACTGGTTCCTAGTTTAAGCAGCGAGAAATGGGCAAGGCGAGCAGGCTAGGTTCTTCAAACTCGCAACTAAGAGATTGCAAAAAAGAATGATTAAGAAGATCGCGGGTGGCGTGTTGGGTGTTGTGGTGATCGGAGTTGGTGCGATTTACGCCAGCGCCTATACGAACATGGGGCAAAAGCCAAATGATGAGCACAAAGCGCAACTGACGCAATCCAACCAATGGGGCGAGGATAGTTTTGCAAACGAGCTGCCGATGGTGCGTGGCCCGCTAAGTGAGATTTTCCGTCAGTTCGTTCTGGAGCCGACTGAACACAACAGGCCGCAGCAAGACATTCCTGTCGAGACGATTGGTGACCGCCTCAACAAACTACCGGAATCTGGCGCTCGCGTCACATGGTTCGGACATTCCACGCTCTTGGTTGAGATGGATGAAACGCGCATCCTGATCGATCCGGTCTGGAGCAAACGCGCTTCGCCTTTGCCATGGGCAGGCGTTGAGCGCTTCTATGATCCAGTAATTGCATTGGAAGAACTCCCTGAGCTTGACGCCGTTGTGATCTCTCATGACCATTACGACCACCTGGATATGGAAACGGTTCAGAGACTGGCTCAACAGCAGGTTCAATGGATCGTTCCACTCGGAGTTGGGTCTCATCTGGAATATTGGGGTGTTTCCAAGTCCAGCATTACTGAACTCGACTGGTGGCAATCAACGCAAGTTGAGGAGATGACGGTTACGGCCACCCCATCACGACATAGGTCAGGCCGCTCCGTCACCTTTAGTGATGTGAATGCAACTCTTTGGGCTGGTTGGGCCTTTAATGGGCCAGAGCACTCGGTGTACTACTCCGGCGATACTGGCATGCATGATCGTTTTGAGGAGATTGGCGACCGCCTTGGTCCGTTCGATCTGACCGTGATTGAAACAGGGGCTTACAATCCGCTCTGGAAAGACACCCATTTAGGACCAGAGCAGGCCGTTTTGGTGCACAAATTGGTGAAGGGCAAAACAATGCTCCCGGTCCATTGGGGGCTGTTTGATCTATCCTCTCACAACTGGACGGAGCCTGTGGAACGCGTCAAGGTTGCCGCAGAAAAGTACGGGGTGGATGTCGCCATACCGCTGCCGGGTGGTTTTGTTGAACCGGGACAGGTTATCTCTACAAAAGCCTGGTGGCCAAAAGTGCCTTGGAAAAACGCCGAGGAACGCCCGATCTGGGCAACGCAGGTGGAAGACGCGGTAAAGCGCGCCAAGGAGATGAAGGACAATCCCCCTCATGGCGTTGCAACACCTTCCAGCTAACGAGTGGACGACAGGGAGAGCCGTTGAACTCAGCTCTCCTTCACATCTTTAATAAACTGCAAGGACACGACCTGGTCCGCCGGTTCCACCTTTGAACTTTGGGGCTCCAGCGATGATTGTTGCCCCTGCCAATGGCACCTGATCCAGATTGGTCAGGTTCTCGATGCCATAGCGCCCAGATCCTAGCCAAAGGTAGTGTACGGGAAAGTCTTTTGTTGGCCCGTAATCGATGGAGAGCGTGTCCACACCAAGTCCGTAAACACTGCGCTCGTTGATTAAGAACTGCGCCGTATCCTCATGGAAACCGGGGAAGTGCAGAACACCCTTGTCGTCTTCCCCACGGTATTTATCGGTGCCCACATATTGCGGCCAGCCAGAAAGCATCGCGACGCAGGCTCTGTCCGGAATACGCCCATGCTGCTGTTCGTACTTCAGAATATCTTTTGGCATGACACGGTAATCGGGGTTATCCGCCGCTTGATCACGCACATCAATCACGGCTAACGGACAGACGAACTTCTCGACCGGAATTTCATCAATTGATTGCCCGTCTTTGCTGAAATGGATCGGAGCGTCGAAATGAGTTCCCACATGCTCGTGATAGTGGAGAGTCTTCAGGTTCAACCCATCCTTGGCAAAGGTATATTCGTAGCTCTCTTCAAATGCAGGACCACCCTCAAACGTCGGGAAATCAGGCGTCAGTGTTTGGGTGAGGTCAATCACGTTTGAAAACGAAACACTCTCTGGTAGAACATTCGCTGTTGCCGCCAAAGCAGATGCACTCAGCACAGCCCCACCCGCCACCGAGGCCACTGCTCCGCACATAAATCCTCTCCGGGACAACCGCTCCCTCACCATCCGCACAACACACGCATCACACATATCCGTTCCTCTGTGGTTCAGCTCTAAAGCGTATGTGAGAAGGGTTAAGGAGAGCAATACGCTAGGGGATGTACCCGGAAGGACGTGGAGCGAAAGGGCCAAATGTTGCTGTTCATTAGTTTATGAATGAAGAAAGTGAAACTTGCAGAAACCGCAAATTCTATGGCGAAAAAATGGTGTGAAATGTAACAATAAGAGTAACTGGTGCTGATGAAGGAAGTTGAGTTACGTGGAGAGCAGCAAGTGCAATCCGTTGCTATCATTGAACAAAGTGCAAGATTTCTGAACCGAGTTATGGAAGGTTTGACTTACATTTTTACTCAGGCCACACCAAGACGTTTTCGGATGCTGGCTTCGAGTTGGGTCAGGGCGTCGTAGATCAGGACTGCGAACAGGCCGACTATGAGACCGCCTTGTAAGACGTAGGAGGTGTTGTTGGTCAGCAGGCCTGCGATGATGACTTCGCCAAGCGTGTGGGCGGCGACGGTGGAGCCGATTGTTGCTGTGCCGATGGCAATGACGACAGAGAGACGAACACCTGTCAAGATCAAAGGAAGTGCCAGTGGAAGTTCGACTTGAAGCAAACGTTGCCGGCGGCTGAGCCCTATACCCCGGGCTGCTTCCATTGTTGCAGGTGGCAAGGTTGAAAGACCGGTCATTGTGTTTTCGAAGATTGGCAAGATGCCGTACAAAAACAAAGCAACAAGCGTTGGTCCGGCTCCAAAACCCAGCATCGGAACTGCCAAAGCCAGAACGGCCACAGGTGGAAACGTTTGTCCCATGTTTGCAATGGTTCGTGACAGCGGCAAAAATGCCTTCCCTTGTGGGCGAGTGACGAGGATCGCCAGTAACACTGCAACAATGATTGCAGCGACGGAAGCTAAGGCAACGATACCCAGATGGCTCAGAGAGAGCGACAATAACGACGTGCGATCGTAGATCACGGCGGCACCGGGCGGTGTGAAGGGTTCAAACATGGGTGCAAACCACTCAGGCCGAAGGACAAGAGCGAGCAGCAGCAAAACAACGATCATCCTCAGGAAATTAGCCCGGCTCATGTGTCCCCTCGGCTCTGGAGCGGATCGCTTCCAGTGTTACACGGCCAATAGGCTTACCGTCGCGTTCTACAGGCACAGCATTTCGCCCGCTCCAAAGGCAAACAGAAAGAGCCTCTCGCAGGCTGGATTTCTCGTCAATTGGCTCCCCTTCTGCCGCTCCCTCTTCAAGTATCTGGGAGACCGAAAGCAGCGATAGCAGGCGAAGCGGTCGATCGACACCGCCGACCATTTCTGCAACGAACTCTGTGGCAGGGTTGGTGATGATCTCTGCTGGCGTGCCGTGCTGAACCAACTGTCCCTGATCCATCACAGCCACCTGATCACCAAGCTGTATGGCTTCCTCCATATCATGCGTGACGAGAAGAATTGTGGAGCCGAGTGTTCGTTGAATCCGGTGCAAGTCTGTCTGCGCGCGCGTTCGAATGATGGGGTCCAGTGCCCCGAAGGGCTCATCCATGAGCAACAGGTCGGGCCGTGATGCCAAAGCTCGTGCCACGCCTACCCGTTGTTGCTGACCGCCTGAGAGCTCAGCAGGATAGCGATCGCGAAACTCATCTGGCGGCATGGAGAATAGGTCCAACAGCTCATTCACGCGTGCATGGATCTTGTCCTTGTCCCAACCGAGTAGCCGCGGCACGGCGCCGATGTTTCTGGCAACTGTGTGATGCGGGAAGAGACCATGGCCCTGAATTGCATACCCAATGCGGCAGCGCAGGGCGTTCTTCGGCAATCCTGCAGTTGGTTCACCATTGATCCGAACTTGGCCAGACGTGGGCTCGACAAGCCGGTTGACCATACGCAGTAATGTACTTTTTCCAGAGCCGGATGTGCCGACAATTGCGGTGATTGTTGCACTCTCAATCGTCATAGATACGGAATCGACAGCAGGCCGCCCGTCGTAAACCTTGGTTATGTTGTCGATCTCTATCATCCATGCCTCATCTTATTAGGGCGGGCCAGTTCGACCAGAATATCCATTGTAATTGCCGAGATAAGAGCAAGAATGACTGTTGGCAGGGCTCCAAGCAGGATTAAATCTGTTGCAGTCTGATTGAGCCCCTGAAAGACAAAGGTTCCAAAACCACCACCGCCAATCAATCCGGCGATTACCGCAAGGCCAATATTCTGCACCAGAACAATCCGCAGCCCAGCCAGCATAACCGGAAGCCCCAGTGGCAATTGAATCTGTATGAGGCGTTGATGGCGGGTCATTCCCATACCGCGTGCTGCATCCAGTGTCACGATTGGAGTGGCTTCCAAACCGGCCACAGTGTTTGCCACCACCGGCAACAGGGAATAGATAACCAGTGCCAGAAATGCGGGTAAAAAGCCGATGCCGACGACACCCAGTTCCCTGGCACCGGGGATCGTGCTGCTGACCCAGGCAAGAAGTGGGATCATGATGCCGAACATGGCAAGTGAGGGGATTGTTTGCAGAAAGCTGAGCACAGGCAGGACAGCGCTACGCAACCCTTCGTTCCGGTGGCAATACACGCCAAGAGGGAAACCAATAGCTGCGGCCACAACAAGCGAGCCAAAAGCAAGGCCGAGGTGCCGCCACGCTGCATTGAAGAAGGCATCTTGTCTGCTGGCGTACTCTCTGAAGATTGACAGATCGGTCAAGGCTCCTGACCACAAGACCAACGCCGACACCACAATCGCTAGTGCCAATAAGGCGCCGCGCATTTTGGGGCCAGGAGAAAGAGAGGACAGAGCATCCGCCGCTAACAGTAACAGGATTGCAAGCAAACACCAGAAACCACTGCCCAAGGATACTCTGGCATAAGTTCCAGCCCCCTCAAGAAGCGAGGTGCTGCCCTCCATCAGCAGCCAAATCAACGCTGCTATTCCGATCATCGCGCCCGTCAAACGCAAAACTTGCCAGGCTGCTGGCAAACCAAGGACAAGTCCAGCCAGCAAGCCAGCAAAGCCGGGAATGACGGCTTCTGGTCCGGCCACGTCCCACACAGGGATACCCTCACCCGCGACAATACGATTGGCGGCAAGCGTCATAAAAGGTGCGTATAAGGCAACCAGACCCAGGCTTACAAACAAAAGACCGGGTCTGGAGACGACTGATTTAATCCTGCCAGGCATAACGCGCGCAGTTAGTCCAAAACACCGATCTTGGTCAGATAGTCTTTTGCGACTGCAGCTGCAGGTTCACCACCAACCTGAATGCGACCGTTGAGCTCCTGTAGTGTCGCCAGATCCAGACCTGCAAAGATCGGGTTCAAGACTGATGCAACTTCTGGATACTGTTTTAACACGGCAGCTCGGATAACCGGAGCTGGCTCGTAGACTGGCTGTACGCCCTTATCATCGGTCATAACAACAAGGCCTGTTGCAGCAACGCCGCCATCTGTGCCGTATGCCATAGCTGCGTTGACGCCAGATGTGCCACGAGCTGCGGCCTGAATTGTCGCGGCTGTGTCACCGCCAGAAAGCACGACTGTCTGATCTGGAGACAGCTTAAAGCCATAGGTTTCCTGCATTGCAGGAAGGACTGCGGGAGAAGAAACAAACTCCGTAGAGGCCGCCAGCTTGACATCGCCTCCGTTTGCCACCCAGGCGCCGAAGTCAGACATCGTGGCAAGATTGTTCTGGGAGGCCAATGCGCCTGTAACAGCAATGGCCCAGGTGTTGTTGGCTGGTGCAGGTTGAAGCCATACCAGCCCGTTCTTCTCACCATCCAGCTCAGCTGCGCGGGCGTATCCGGCTTTGGCGTCTTTCCAGACTTCGCTGTCCGCCTCATTGTGGAAGTAGGCTGCATTACCCGTATACTCAGGATAGATGTCGATTTGCTCCGCAAGCTGTGCTTCGCGAACCACCTGAGTACCGCCAAGCTGCAGACGGCGTTCTACTGGCAAACCAGCATCTTCCAACGCAAGTGCAATAACGTTTCCGAGGAGACCACCTTCAGTGTCAATTTTGGAAGAAACAACAATTTCAGCATGAGCTGCAACTGTTAAGGCTCCGGTCATGCCGATCGCAGCAAGAATTCGATTAAATGTCATGCGAAGTATGCTCCTCAAAGCTCTCTATTTTTCAGCACTGCATTGTGAAATTTCTATTATGGGAAGAATGTGGCATCCCTAAAAGGGCCATTGTCCTAAACTTGCGCGTTTAGCACGGAATCGATTTTGCCAAATCTGTCGAATATCATCTGAGATTTCCCCTCACTCGACTTCCCCCTCAGCCTCGAACACTCTTGTAAAAACCATAAGTAATCCAGAGTTGTACCAAAGGCACCGCTCATATAGGTCGCCACCTGTTCCTTCGCAACCTGCCTCGGGTCTCCAAGCGGAACTTTATCCAGCGTTCATTCCATCCCTTAATTCCCAAGGATATGCTCAGAGAAGTTCTGGCTGCAAGGTTTTGTTGAAATACGGTGTCTCGAGACGATGTGGGATTGGCATATGCTTCAAAAAGAAAGTTAATGTCCTAGCAAAAGATAATTTGATTGAATAAAAGTCCGCGACTAAGTCTTTTTGATGAGTATTGATAATATTAATAATAAGTTTAGTTGTTTGAGTGTAAGTGTTTTATGTTATATATATCGTGTGAAGTTAGTGTGTTTATAGTCATAAATTTTAAATTTGCATTTAGTGTGGCGTTGTTGGGTGGAGAGTTACTTAGCTGTGAGCTAAGATATGCTTTTGGATGTTTGTGTTAACGAGAGTGAGGCCAGAGATTCACGATTGAATCAACGTTTGAACGCCATTATGGTGTTCTCAACTCGTTACATAACAGGAAAAGCATCAGTGAGTTCGTGTTTGCATGTTCATGAGTTAATTGCAGCGATATTAGACAATACTAAGTTGTACGCTCAGTATTGTCCATATGCACGCAAGCTAAACTAGGTGTTGTAAGGTCTACGAAAGCGAAAACCTTACTTGCTAGTGGCTGAGAGATTGCGCCACGACAGGAAGTCCAATTGAGGTTATTTTCTAATGGTATGCCAATGCAACGACATTCAGTTCTTAGAGCGAGTCGAGTGCAGCTTGCGTGATTGAGAGCAACAACTCAAACCATTTATCCAAATGCGGTCACTTCTGCTTCCTGGGCTTGAGACCAATCCATTTTTTGTGTGACCCTAGTCAGTATGTGCTGACAGAAGCAAAAGTTGCGTCATTTTCTGCGCCATTCCCTAAATGACGCAGAGAATGAAATTACTGTATTTTACATCATTGGTGGTGAGAAACGTAGTGATAGGCATGACATGCCGCCGTCTAGTTTTGCTGCTTCGGAGTTGCCAATTTTGCGGATGTTGTAGCCTTCTTTTACCAGGAGTTCTTCGGTTTTCGGGAAGCCATCTGGCATCAGTACAAGATCGTTAAATCGAATGGAGTTTGCGCAGGCTTCTTCACCTTCTGCGGTGTGCAGGACACGATAACCTTCAAAACAACCAGATGCATCCAAACGCTTCGTGGAAAGGATGGTTTCCTCATCAAGTAAGGAACAATCGGTTTTGAAGTGGAGAACACCCTCTGGAGTTTGTAACTCACGAACCTTGTAGTTCCACGGGGCAACCATTTTGTGCAGTTCTTCGATCCCTGCCGTGTCGGTTCGTGCCGATGTGCCGATGAGAATTTCACGTTCGGTAGTGAGGATGTCCCCGCCATCGATAAACCCTTCGCCTTGAATGGTGAGCACTGTATCATACAGTTTTTCAAGACTTGGGATCATAGCTGCAGCTTCTCCTAGACGGCTTGAAGCACCGGGGCGCATTGCGATAGCAACCTCTGGCAGGCAAAGCGCAGCATCTTCAACAAAGACAGAATCAGGAAATTCTTCCATTGCATCAAGCGTGATGATTGTCGCTCCGGTGGATTCTAATGCGGCCACATAGTCATCGTGATGCTTGAGGAAAACTTCGTGATCAGGTGCGCCAACATCCACCGCACGAAGGCCCTGTGTGATGGACTGACCCGGTGTGCGAGCGATCGCGTGGGTGAATGTGTAAGAACGCTTAGTCAAGATTTTCTCCCTATTTTGCGCCAATTTCAGACTGAATCAATATTAGTATTGACACCTAGTTTATGCGCATGCATAAATTTATTCAATCGTATAAATTGGGAGAGGCGCATTGCCGGGCCGCGATAAACAACCATCACCAGTCATTGAAGTGAATGATCTGCATAAATCCTTTGGGCAGCTCGAAGTCCTGCGGGGAATCGATCTCGTCGCACGGCCTGGTGAAGTGATTTCGCTGATTGGGGGGAGTGGCTCAGGTAAATCGACTACTCTTCGTTGCCTTAATCTGCTTGAGACACCAAGCAGTGCTGGACTACTCAAGTTGCTTGGCGAAGAAGTTCACTTAAAATTTGACAAGCAAGGAAACTCTGAAGTTTCCGATAGACGACAGCTGCGCCGGTTACGCAGTCGCTTAGGGATGGTGTTTCAGAGCTTTAATCTGTGGCCGCATATGACACTTGAGCAAAATGTAATGGAAGCTCAGGTGCAGGTGCTGGGACGGCCCAAAAATGAAGCACGCGAAATCACCCATCACTTACTTGAGCGTGTTGGCCTCACTGAACGCCGTGAGATGTATCCCGCGTATCTGTCAGGTGGTCAGCAACAACGCGGCGCTATTGCACGTGCGTTGGCCGTCGATCCGGAGGTCATGCTCTTTGACGAACCAACATCCGCCCTTGATCCTGAGCTGGTGGGTGAAGTTTTGACTGTAATGCAAGGCCTCGCTGAGGAAGGCCGAACCATGATCATCGTCACGCACGAAATGAAGTTTGCTGCAGAAGTTGCCGATAAAGTGATTTTCCTCAATCAGGGGCAAATTGAAGAACAGGGAACACCTGAAGAGATCTTTCAGGCCCCAAAGTCCGAGCGTTTAAAGCAGTTTATTCAATCTATCAATTAATACTGGGAGGAAAAATGAAAATCAAATCTACTCTATTCGCGCTTGCTGTTGCTGGGTATGCAACAGCTGCAGCTGCAGAGCCTGTTCGTATTGGCATCGCAACAGAGGCTTACCCGCCATTCTCCACGCCGGATGCAACCGGGAACTACACCGGTTGGGAGATTGATATCATCAATGCAGTTTGTGAAGAGGCCAAACTGGATTGTAAAATCGTTGCATCCGCGTGGGATAGTATCATTCCATCTTTAACTGCTGAATCTATTGATATTATTGGCGCATCTTTGAGCATCAATGAAGAACGCCTTAAGGTCATTGATTTCTCCAATAAGTATTATCAGACCGGCGCATCTATCGCGATTGGTAAAGGCAGTGGTGTTACTCCAACTTCCGAGGGGGTTTCAGGCAAAATCATCGGTGTACAGTCTGGGTCTATCCACCAAGCATACGCTTTAAAACATTTCCCAGATGCCAAGATCCGTGAATATCAAACTCAGGACGAAGCTAATCAAGACCTTTTTGCAGGACGGATTGATGGCACCTTGGCTGATGTTTTAGTTCTCGACGAGTTCCTGAAATCGTCTGAAGGTGAGATCTGCTGTAACGACGCTGGCTTGGTTGCAGCTGACGTTTCCATTCATGGCCAGGGAGTTGGTTTTGGTCTTCGCAAAGGCAATGACGAGCTGAGATCTCAGCTCAATGATGCCATTGATGCAATCCGCGCCAATGGCACCTACGACAAAATCACTGCGAACTATTTCAACTTCAATATCTTCGGCGAATAAGCATAGAGCTGGCAGAGGAGGACGTCTTCTTCCTCTGCCTTCGGGAGAACTGCATGGCAACTAATTATAGAGAAATGAGCGCTGTCGAGCTACTCTCTTTGGAGCCTCCGGGCTGGGGTGGAGCTTTGTTGGATGGGCTTGTGGTATCTTTGCAAGTTGCCTTGCTTGGATATGCGATTGGTATTGTGATTGGCCTAGGGGGGGCAACACTGAAGCGGTCCGGTGGTCCTGTCGCTCGGGATCTCATGTCTGTTTACACCACCTTTGTTCGTGCCATCCCTGAACTGGTCTTGATCCTGTTAGCTTATTTTGCGCTACCTGAATTGCTCAATAATGTGCTTGCAGGCGCAGGATTTGGTCGGATTGAAATCAACGGTTTTGCAGCAGGTGTGCTTGTTATCGGGTTTGTTCAAGGTGCTTATGCAACTGAAGTTTTTCGGGGTGCCATTGCATCCGTACCGGTTGGCCACATCGAAGCTGCACATAGTTTCGGAATGCATCCGCTGCGCATATTTCGCCGAATTACACTTCCTGAAATGCTTCCCACAGCAATTCCTGGCCTTTCGAACTTATGGCTGATCGCAACTAAGGACACTGCATTGCTAGCGGTTGTTGGCTTTACAGAATTGACCTTGGCTGCACGTCAGGCATCTGGAGCAACAAAGCATTATTTCCTGTTCCTGCTCGCAGCTGGTGGATTGTACCTAATGGTGACATTGGTCTCCGCCCAGCTTTTTAAATGGTTGGAAAATCGCGTGAGCCGGGGAACACGTTATGCCTGAGCAAACTCTTATGAAGCCTCATCGCTTGATTATGGTTCTCGTCGCTGCAGTGCTTGTGTTGACCTTCGCATTTATGATGGATTGGGCTTGGCTGCCTAAATATAGTTCTGAGATTTTGGATGCGCTTTGGATCACCATTGCGTTGCTGGTGAGCTCGATCGTTGCTGGCTTTTTGCTTGCGGTGCCGATTGGGCTTGTGCAAGTTACTGGACCTCGCCCGCTGGCTTGGCTCGCGATGAGCTTTTGCACGCTGATCCGCGGAACGCCAATCTTGTTGCAGATGTGGGTTCTCTATTACGGTTTGGGATCTTTATTCCCCTACATGCCCGGATTACGACAAAGCTGGCTTTGGCCTTACCTAATTGAGGCGTGGCCTTATGCGTTTGTCGCTCTTACATTGTCGTTTGCAGGCTACGAAGGTGAAGTAATGCGAGGTGCTTTTAAAGGCGTCCCTCGCGGAGAGCTAGAAGCAGCGCATGCCATCGGAATGCATCCATTTACAATTTTACGTCGCATCTGGTTGCCAAGGGCAGTTCAACGTGTACTACCAACCTTGGGTGGGGAACTTATCTTGCAACTCAAAGCGACGCCGTTGGTTGCAACCATTGCTGTTGTTGACGTTTATGCGATCTTTGGGCGTATTCGCCAAGAGACGTTCATCATCTATGAACCGCTGCTGATGCTCGCGCTGATCTACCTCATACTTGCCGGCGGCATTGCATTTGCATTCCGACTTTTGGAAAACAAGCTTCCTGCAAGAGGGTGATAATGGAAAATGTGCTCAAACATGGATGACCACAACTAAATTCACCAAAGAAAAGTTGAGATCTAAGGATTTGGTGCCACGCCTCTTTACTAGGATAAGTTGAAAACAAGAGATCATTTTGATATCTTTGAACTTATTGCGGTTTCACATGAGCCAAGTTTTCATCAAGGCTTAGTCAGTCATGATAGATGCGTCTGATGGGTGCACGGCCTGGTAATAAATTTAACTTCACGGCCACTTGTCTGTTTCGCATGAGTACAAGTTGCTGGTTTTTACTCTTGGGTATGCTTACAGAAATGCAGGATAAATCTGGAAAAATCCGTCAGGAAAATACAGATACGAGGCGAGCTGATCTTATCGCCGCGACTTTGCGTGTTATTGCCCGTGGAGGTGTTCAGTCCGCCACCGTGCGAGAAATAGCAAGAGAAGCAAACGTCACCCAAGGGCTTATCAGGTACTACTTTGCAAAGAAAGACGAGCTCATTGCAGCTGCCTATGAAGCCTACATGGGCAATCTGGTCCACATTGCAGATGAAGCATCTCGCGGTGAAGAAACTGCCGCTGAGCGCATGTCCAACTTTATCAAAGTCTCTCTGGAAGCGCCAGTTACAAGCCATGACTCGATTGCCATATGGGCTGGCTTCTTCGAAATCTTGCTTCACAACAAGGATATGACAGAGAGCCATGAACGAAGCTACAACCTGCTTCGCTTGCACCTGAAAAAATTGATTTCTGATGTTTTGCTTGAAGCAGGCAGGATAGTGAGTGAACAAGAACTCAGACGCCTTAGCATAGCTGGAAATGCGATCCTGGACGGATTATGGATGGAAGGCGGTGCCTTACCTCACGTTTTTGAACAGGGCGAACTGGTGCAAGTCGGCCTGGAGTGCTTCAGCTCTTTGTTGCGGATCGACCTGCTTGAGCTGATAAATTAGAAGCTACTTATGATTTGAATATAGATCTCCACTTGATCAGTCGAATATTTAGGCATCTTTCCTAGCAGGCAATGCAACAGTCAATAGATAACCTCGATTATTTTCATAAATTTGATCCGAACTTTTATCAACTAATTTTGCATGCCACGTTTCGTAGGCGACTATTTGACTACCGATAAACCTGACAGTACGATTAAAGAAGAAAATAGTATGGCGCAAATAACCTTTGCGGTTTGAATAGTGTCAAGATCTGTGTTGATCAAGAGTCCGCCAGAGACCAGCGGTAAGGTTGATCCTCAAAACAAGATGTGAGGGCGCCTTCAAATCTAACGCACATCAAAGAGACTATGACATGCAACTACAGTAGGGCCCCCTTATAGGTCTGATAATTGTTTGTCTCACTTTGAAAGGCAGGTTGGAAAAGAGAGCAAGTTTGTCGGCCATACTGTAAAATCAACGGTGCGGGATTTGATGCCTCTTTACTATTGCTTGAGACGATCGTATTTAAAAAGATTTTGTAAATACTCAATCTGCGAATGTTCTATTATTTTGTTTTTTCTCTTCATCTTATTAGAACGCAATAACTTCTCAAGTTTAAGCTTCAAAGTCTTAGTCGGTCTTAAATGTATCTGAGGGAATTCTATTTCAGCGCTTTGACCTTCTAGAAAGTAAGCCTGGTAGGACTTGTCAAAAGGCCAATCGGGATGCCACGGTTTACGTTCTCCAACAAAATGGGTGATGATCGGGTTAAAAGGTTCCAGTTTGTTTTTTGGCACAGCTCCATACTGCCAGTTGGCAAGGGGGGATAAGGGCTGCCATGCACTCTGAAAGACGTGGTTGAGGAAATCTTGATCCCACATGCTAGCAGAAGAGTCAAAGTACTGCATAAATGTTACGAGCTTCTGATGGAAATCTATTTTATTCCAACGGTTAGTATCAATTAGAAGAACACCAGAATTGAAGTACTGGTTGCCGTTAATCCCAATGGCTTCCATCCAAGTTGCCTTACTAGGAAATTGGCGAGGGTAACCCCCACTTGCTATGTTGAAGTCTTGCACCGCACCGAGCGCAGACGTACCAAGATCCGCATCAAATAGCGACTGTGGGCTCCTCCAAAAGAATACATCAGCATCCAGATAAAGCAGGCGATCATAGTGTTGTTCCAGCATCTGCGGTACGAAAATGCGACCATAGACGATATTGGGCCATAAAGCGCTGCTTTTGACCTCTGATGGGAGTTTAAGTTCGTACCGGTGAAAGTAAATGTCCATGCCCTGGCGGAGGTCATCCAGAGCCTTTGTTCCTTGATAAAAAACATGCACATCGAAGGTGCAGTCTCTCATTGCGCTTAACTTTCGAGCATTTACAAGCGTTAACCCGAGAAACTTATCATCGGTAACAAAATAGACGGCATTTTGATTCATTTCAGAGCCAGAACCGTTGAAACAGAGCTCCGTTTGCGGAGAGACTTGCGTAGATAAATGCCAAGAGTTCTTAAGGAAAACGAAGAGAGCCCGAAGCACTTAAAGCAACTAACTAGATAAATTTTGTCAAAGGTAGTTTTCTTTCCCTTTTTTTGCCAAGGTTTGAAGTAGACGTAATGAATGATCGCCGGGCTATGTTTACATGCTTGGATATCGTTGTAGTATGCGATGTTGTCCTTCATCCAGAGTTGGACATTCTTGCTCTTGATTGAATGGAACAGACTCGTCTGGAAATTCCAGGTCGGGGTGAGTAGCTTGATTTTATCGTTGAAGTAGACGTTCAGGAGATCTTGATCAGGCGCATAAACAAACTCACCAGAGTCGATCATTTTTGTGTAATCTAAGTGGACGTCATGGGCGCGCCAGTAATCAGCATCGATCAAGAGTACACCAGAGTTGATGTATCTGTTCTGAATGCCTGTGTCTGCGCCCATACGGACCAAATAGTTTAGGAAGAGTTCTTCCTTGCCAGTTTTAGGGTGTTTGACCGTGCGACCTCGATAGGCGCCTGGTGAACAAACCGCAGCAACGGGCATGCTATCAAGGCACTGTGTGGCAAATCCTGTAATATCTGTTGTGATAATAGTATCGCCATCCAGATAGAGGATCCGTTTGCGATCTGTTAGCTGATGTAGGAACAGCCGGTGATACATGGCTCTGGAGAGTTTCTTCGTTGTGTGGGCATTATTTGAAAACGATTTAGGTGCCTTGAAATCAGCAGTAACACCTGCTTTGTGCGCCATATCCTGTAAGAAGCTTATTTGTTGTTTACCCAAGTCATCATGTACGAAGAGGAATGAAATTTGTGAATTTTTTGGGAGATTCGATAAAAGGCTGTAAAACGATACAGCAGTAGGTGCCCAGAAATTTTTATCGAGGCAGTAACACACGCATATATCTTTGCTCTGAATTTGCATTATTGATTGTATTCCTTTTTTAGCCAGATCAGCTCTTCCAAAGCCTTGGTTGCAGATGTGCGTTTTCCTGTGCTCGGGCTGAGATAAATGATATTCTGCGCATAGAGCGCAAAGACAATTTCATCTACTGATAGATTTCGACTGGCTGAAAGGCCAATTCTGCGATCGTCAGTCGCGCCGTACCCTGCATAGACAGGGTGCCCGAAAGTGACCACATTTTTTTTTCTTAATAAGCCTTCGAGGCCTGTTGTCGAGGAGTAGGTATAGATGGTTTCACAGCCGGAAAGCAAAACATTGATGTCGAAATCATCCGCGTAGACAGTAATTTGATCTGCAAACTCATTGGTTAACTCAGAAAGGTAAGTCTTTCGGTACTTGTATTCCGGATGGATCTTGACGCCGATTTGCTTACCTGGATTGCTCTCAATCGCACTGATCAGCATTTGCTTGAATATGCCTTCCTCACCACCTTGCAGTACGACAGATAAATCGTTGTAGGCTTGGTCGATGACCAGGACATTGGGTAGGTTGCGAGCTGTTTGAGATACGCAGAAGTTATACTTGCTGATATCTTCTTTCACGATTAGGTGCCTAATATCTGCTCCAAGGCTACGTTCTTCATGAGTAAACTGATGAGTGCTCAAAAAGGTACGAATGCAGATTTCTGGCTTTGGCCAAAAATGAGGGCCAACCGCGTCCAGACGGAATGAAATTGGGTTTGCATATGCTCTGAGGGACTTGTCGCGCTGTGCAAAAACTTCTGGCACTATGCTGCGGATAAACCCTTCTTCAATGCAAATTGCATCAGCTTGCAAAAACAAAAGTTTTTGCAACATTTCTGTTCTGCCTTGGCCAAGGCCAAGCACAATGTGTTCTTGGCCAAGCGCCTATTGCGGAGTTCCAAATGCAGCAGTTTGACGGTTATTAAAGGCTTGATCAAGAAGTTTATAGATCTGAGCATTTTGCTCTACTCCGAACGAAAGTAGTGTATCAGAACTGGTCAATTGTTGCACCAGAGTCTCATTGACGCGTTTGTTTTGTGCCATGATTTTCTCATAGATACCAAGGTGAACAGCCAGGTCCATCGCAGGGTAGCTTGGCGCGATTTTTTTTTCTTCTTAAAGTACCGTTTAATCATTGTGTCTCGTGCCCGCTATTTTTTTTCTAACGTTTTGCAGATCGTTCATGCGTATCTTGATATCGTGGTGTAGGCGCACAAAATTCTGCCCCTTGGCGGCAAGCCCGGCTCTAGACGCCTCACTATTGATCAGAAATTCAAGTTTTGCATGAATGTCGTCACTGGTGACTTTATCCAAGTAAAGGGCGCTGTCACCGCTTGCTTCTAGCAGGCCGCCGGTTCCAGATGAAATAACAGCTGCGCCTGCAGCCTGTGCTTCAATAGCGACCAGGCCGAACGGTTCTTTCCAAACAGAGGGCACGACTGCAATTTTGGTGGATCTGAATACCTTTTTGACCTCATCAAGTGGCATGTTTTTATTTATCCGACAGCGATCAGTAAATTGTAAGAGAGGTGTAATGACCTGCGTGGCCCATTCCTCATGCGTTTGCCAGTCTCCTAGACATAGGGTCGCTTTCCAATTAACATGTTCTGTCAAAATTTGAACCAGAGCAGGAACTAGATGCTGAATACCTTTTTCTGGAGCGGCCCGGCCAGCAAATGAAATTATGTTCTCCCGACCTTCGATTGGTGCATACCAGTTCTCAAAGTCGATCGGATTTGCAACGACGTAACTACAATCCTGAAATTTCGGGAATGCTTTGATAAATTGATCACGTGCAGCTCGGCTAACAAAGATATGAGAAGAAAATAAACTGTATCGTCTCTCATGTCTTAATTTTGTGAAAAAATTATCGTTTTCTTTTACTAAGTTATGGCGATAAAGCGCTGAAGGTATATTCTTGAATTTACGGGTTATGGATTTTCCGCTCGGTGCGTGTTGATGCACCTCAATAAAATCTGGCTGAAATTCTGCAATAATTTTTGCAATATGGCGTGCGCGTAAGACGTTCCATTTGTAGCGAGGAACTCTCCTTACATTCATGACTTCCGGGGTAGCCGCTCCCTCCTCACAGATAACTATAACATCATCGCTGCTTTGTTCATTCAGAGTCCTGACAACCGTTTCGATAGAATTCGGCGGTGGATTCAACTGGTCGCGGCAACACACTGTGAGAACTTCTCAGCTGGGGTTTGATATTGCAAGGTCTTGCGTGGTCTTTCGTTGAGTTGTCTTGCGATTGCATCAAGTTCAGGCTGCGTGTGTACAGATAA
>NZ_LMCI01000009.1:0-189410 GCF_001623145.1 Pseudovibrio sp. W64
TTTGCGTTTTGGAATTAGGCTGTCCTGAATGAACGTGCTGAAAACACAGCGAGCAAAGCTCCAAACCGCCAGAACCGAAGCACTCCCTTATCCCTGAATATACGCCTACCAGTTGGCCTCAGTGAAACCAAAGCAACGACTTCAAGGAATTGAAACGGATTGCCTACAAATGCTGTGATGAGACAAGCACTACCCTCCGTGTATCCCAAAGAGAAGGGGAGTGCCGCGAGAGGGGCGGCTTTGACCTCAATAGCGAATAAGTAGTGGCGCTCGCAGCTGTTGCTATAGATAGTGTTTTTGGACTGGATCGCAGTCGGAAGTGCGTTGCGTTCTTATGTGCGTTTGTTAGCGTTATTTGTACTGAGATTGTGCTGCTAAGTCGGTGAAGTGGTGAAATTGAGCATACCTTGACCTAAGGGACTTTGCACTGGTTGCGAAGAAAGTATGCATAGGAGTCACACAGGCTTTAATTGCTGTAAGGGGTGAGAGAAAAGATATCCCCTCGTGTCCCAATGAGCCTCAAAGATCTCTTTGAAATGAACAGGGGGATAGAGGGGGAGTAACTTGCTTTACTGAAACAACAGCGGTGCTGGGGGTTCATCTGGGGTGGATTTGTCGGCGGCGGTGTTGGTTAGGACCAGGACGGATACGGTGGTGCCGACGCGGAGGAGGATGTCTTTGGGGATGTCTGCGATTTTGACGCGGACCGGGATGCGTTGGGCGAGGCGTATCCACTCGAAGGTCGGGTTGATGTTAGGGAGCAGATCGGAGCCTGTGCTGCCATCGGATTGAGAAATGCCCCAGCCGATGCTTTCGACCTCTCCGTGAACCACCTGATCAGGATAGGCCATCAGGGTCATGATGACTTTATCGCCGATGTTGATCCTGCTGATTTTTGTTTCTGGAAAGTAGGCGTCGATCCAGAAGCTGGTAATATCTACGAGGGCAAGGGCTGGCTCATTTTCAACGGTTTGACTGCCCAGGCGTAGGTTAAGGTTGGTGACGTAGCCGGATACAGGTGCAGATACACGAGAGAAGCCAAGGTCTAACTCAGCCATGCGTAACGCTGCTTTTGCAGAGCGGAGTTGTGCGTTTTCATCGCCTGTTGCGCCAAGTGTTGCAATGACCTTGGCAAGGGAGGCTTGAGCTTCTACAAGAGCTGCTTCTGCTTGAGCGAGACCTGACTGGGCTTTTTCGGTGTCTGAGAGGGCGACGATATAGCTCTTTTCAATCTGATCATATGTGCGCTGCGTGACATAACCGTCTTTGAGCAGCTTGGCGTTCCGGTCCAGATTTCCCTTGATGTTTTTCAGGGTGGCGATGGAGGAGCGAAGTTCTGAACTGGCTTGCTCCACGTTCGAGCGATACTGGGCAACGTTTGCTTCTGAGGCTTCGCGTTCTTTTCCAAGCGCGTTGAGTTGATCGATCGTTTGATCAAGATCCGCTTTCTTCTCAGCAAAGGTTGCTTCAAATGTTCTTGGATCGATGCGGAAAAGCAGTTGCCCTGCTTGGACGCTTTGATTGTCTTTGATTGGAAGGTCTACGATTGGGCCGGAAACGCGGGTTGCGATTTGGATAACGTTCGCTCTGACCTGACCATCGCGTGTCCATGGATTTTGCAAGTAGGCATAATATTTATAAGCGAAGGCGAGAACTGCGACGCCAACGATCGTGCCCGTTATCATTGCTTTATGTATGGGTTTCAATGCTCTCATATCGGAATGACCCAACTTCCAATTACTGCGGTGTAGATGACGGCCAAAGCCAGGAAGACGCCGGGTGGATAGAGGAGGAATCTGGAAAGCCGGTATCTGTTTAACAAACGTGATGTGATCCAGCTGAGAAGCAAACCTAAGAAAGACGCGATCAGAAATGGGGGGAAGTAAACGGCCCCAATGGCCCATTCACCAGGATATCCATTCATTGACGCATACTCCTTTAGAAACGAACTTCTTTCAGATAAGGCCAATCGACTTTTTGAGATTGCTCTTCATAGTCTTCTAATGCCTGATAAACACTGCGAATACCTCCAAGAATGCGATAGATATTTAATCTTTCCCCTAACTCTCCATCATATTTACTCTGTTCTTGCTCTGCTTTTGAGATTTTATCTTCTATTTCCGGGAGTCTTGTTTCGCGTAGTTTTAAAGTCGCTTCTAACGTTTCACATGAGGGCTCTTCCACCAGTTTTGTGAAGTCAGTCATCAGCTGAGTGCTCCAGCCATGAATGTCATGCTTTAGCGTCTCATAAAGTTGGCTGTTTTCAGCAGTTTTGAACTCATCCATCAGGACTGACAGGCGAATGGAAAGTGCCTCAAGAACAACGGTGATCTTGATCAGTTCACTTTTCTCAATGTCTTGAGAGATCTCCGGTATCCAGCCTCGAATGATATGAGGGATGCTTTCGATCTCGTTTATGTAGTGTCGTCTGAGGTAGCGTTGCCAGGCGGAATCCTTTGTCGTGTGTTTGTTTTTCTGATCTGACAAAAGATAGCTCGCACCTTTAAAGAAGCGGCGTAGCAGGTTGAGATATTGAACCTCTGGGCGCAGGTTAAATGTGAATGTGGACACACACGCAAAAATTGCCACGACTATGATGAAAACGAGCAATTGATCGACTGCATAATTGAAGCTGTATGTCTGGGTGTTGCTTATGCCTGTTGTCATTACGAAATTCGCCAGGCCAAACATTCTTCCCAAAGTTGCCTCAGGTGAATGAAAGAAATAGGAGATGGAAAATACTGATATGAAAATGACAGCCCCAAGAGACCAGAAACTATGCAAATGCGGCATTATCAAAAGGTAGATGCAGGCTGCGAATATGTTTGATGAAACGCCAATCTTCAACAACCTGAGAGGCCTGATATACGGGTCGGTTGATAGGGAGATGCTATACACGCCTACTAAGATCAAAAGTACGGGGCCAGTTGGAAGATTTGGGGAATAGATATAGGCGATATAAGCGACCCAAATACACAGGAAGGCGCGAAAAGCCCCCTTCAAAGCGCCTATATTTATGATGTACTTTTTAGGCGTAGGCGCGACTTTAAAGGTGGTGTCAGTACGTTGGCGCAAGCCAAATATGACGGCGTTTATCTCATATAGCTGATATGTAATATGTTCGATGTTTGTGAGTTGATTGACGTAAAGTGACAGGGCTGCTTTTTCGAGTTGCTTGAGACCTGCAGTATTGGTTTTATTGATATGAAGTTCGCGTTGTGGGCTGGTGTAGTCCGAATGCTCTCCCGAAGGCATCTTGGTGATAGCCGTTAAGCGCTGCTCTACTTCATTGATGTATTGCGTGCGCCAAGGCAGGTGTTTTTCAAGCTCAATTGTTTGAACGTCACCTATGTTTTGCCGGCACGCTTCTATTGCCCGTTCGTAATCAACCCACAGTTTCGCGGCATCTTTCCATAAATCGTGAACCTCCCAGATCTCATAGTTTTCGAGTTGGGCAATATTGGAAAGTTCCTCAAATCTGGCCTGTAATGATGAGAAGTCGCCTTGTTGCTTCAGGTACTGTTGGGGAGCGCGTGAGAACCCGTTGTCCAATGTTTCTTGAAAAATCCCAAGGGCAGCGTGGCTCAGGTGGCTGGCTGTGCTGTAAAGCGCTTTTGCTGATGTCTTAGGCCAAAGGACAGCTGAGACTACACTGTAGGTGATCACGCCTAAAGCAGTCTCCTCAATCCGCAGCATTGCGGTATAGAAGGCAGGCTCATTGCTTGTTGATGAATCCACAACCACAATAATTGTTACGAAAGCTGCCACGTTCCAAAAATAGGCGTTTCGTGTTGTGCTCTTCATATAGGTGCAAACTAAAACAAAGCTGGATAAGACAACCATAAACATCCAGCGTTGTTGCGGATAAAGGGAGAGGATCAGGAGTGCTGCGACCGCTGCAAGGAGTGTCCCGGCAATGCGCTGCGCGCCTTTGTTGAAGGATTGTCCTGATGTTTCCAGCGAGATAAATGCAACGGCCAGCCCAGCCCAATATGGGCGATCCCAATCCATGTAGAGCGCAATAGCGTAGGCGATCACCATTGCTAACCCAACCTTAATTGAATCCTTTGCTCTGTCGCTGAGAAACATATCCTCACTCGCTGACGTTTCCAGTCATGCCTGAAAAGCACTTCAGCCAAGATAGGTTGAAGACGTGTGAGATAGGTTTTAGTTTTTCTTTCAATTCGTTGCGTTGTTTTATCAAGACACGGACGGTGACTTGAACCCGATTTCGAAGATGTTTGCTTTTGGTGATTACGTTTCTTGTCAGAGCAGGTTTGGAAGATGGAGGTCTGTGATGGCTCTTATTGATCATAATGCGCAGGGACTGGAAGAGTGGCGGGGTGGGGTGGTGACGCGGATGAGGGTCTCTGCTGTGAATGGTGCGCATCAGCTTTGTATTTTTGATCAGTGGTGTGAGCCCGGAAGTGGGGCTCCGTTGCACCTGCATGCGGTGGAGGAGCTTTTGGAGGTGATTGATGGGACTGCGGAGGTCACTTGCGGGGATGAGCGGTATGTTGCGACAGGTAATCAGAGTGTCCTGATCCCTGCCGGGCGTTTGCATGGTTTTTGTAATGTGGGTGAGGGAGCGCTGCATGTGCGGGCGACGTTGGCTGCGCCAATCTTTGAGGCCAGTTATGAGAGTAGCACGGAGGTGTCTCGCCGTTGGGTTCCGGATAGGTCGTTGTGATGGGGGTTTAGAGGTCGGTTCAGCTTTCTGGAGGCAAGTTCAATAGATTTAGCCGTATTCTTCCGTTAGTTTTGCGAAGACCTTACATGGGCTGTAGGACGCTGTCGTCGGTTTGGCTTGTGAGGGAAAGCAAAAGAATACCTGAAAAGCGGGGGAACAGGATGTTTGCCAAAGAACACATTACCTATGAGCCAGTGGATTTGCCGGATCGTCTGGACCTGAGCGATGAGCAGATGCTTGAAGCTGTGAAAGGCTTTTATGACAAGATGAAGCGTCGCCATACGGTTCGGGATTTTTCTAATCGTCCTGTTGCCCGAGAGGTTATTGAAGAGTGCATTCGCACGGCTGGTACGGCTCCTTCTGGTGCGAACCATCAGCCCTGGCATTTTGTGGCGATCTCTCAACCTGAGTTTAAGAAGCGTATTCGGGATGGCGCGGAGGAAGAAGAGCGCCGGTTTTATGACGGCGGTGCGGGCGACGAGTGGATCAAAGCGCTTGAGCCAATTGGTACTAATGACGACAAACCCCACTTGGAAGACGCGCCGTGGCTGATTGTTGTGTTTGCACAGCGTTGGGGGCAGTTTGAAGACGGGACGCGCTACAAGAACTACTACGTGCCTGAAAGCACCGGCATTGCTTGTGGTTTTCTGCTGACGGCGCTGCACCATGCAGGGCTGGTTTCGCTAACCCACACGCCCAACCCGATGAAATTTTTGAATGGCATGCTGGATCGCCCTGACTCCGAAAAGCCAATCATGATTATTGCGGTTGGTCACCCGGCTGAAGATGCTAAGGTGCCTGCCGTGGCGAAGCTGAAGAAGCCTCTTTCTGAAATCCTGACTGTAGCGGATTAGAGCTTCAGGTTTTTCAGACGCAGGGAGTTCATCACCACGCAGAAGGATGACAGGCTCATGGCCAGCGCTGCGATCATGGGTGAGAGCAGCGCTCCGGTGAAGGGGTAGAGAATGCCTGCTGCGATGGGAACGCCTGCGGAGTTGTAGACGAACGCCAGAAACAGGTTCTGGCGGATGTTGCGCAACGACCCGATGGCGAGCTTGCGGGCACGCACAATGCCGGTGAGATCGCCATTCAGCAATGTGATGCCCGCGCTTTCGACGGCGACGTCTGCGCCTGTTCCCATTGCCAGCCCTACATCGGCAGAAGCAAGAGCGGGTGCGTCGTTGACGCCGTCGCCTGCCATGGCAACCATTGCTCCGGATGCATGGAGCTGGTCGACCAGTGTCTTCTTGTCTTCTGGCAAGGCTTCTGCCTTGAACTCGTCAATACCGACAGAGTTGGCGACGGCTTTGGCTGTTAAGGCATTGTCTCCGGTTGCCATGACGACTTTGATGCCAGCCTCATGCAGTTGCCTGATGGCCTCGGCTGCGTTTTCTTTGATCGGGTCGGAGATGGCGATCAAGCCGATGATTTCTTGCTCATTTGACATATAGATGCTGGTGTTGCCTGCAGCGCTCAAAGCTTGGTGCTTTTGCTTCATGTCTTCAGAGATCTTATCGGTGAGGTTGAAGATGACTGGGTTGCCGATGGCGTAGCGCTTGCCCTCTACTTTCGCACTGACGCCTTTTCCGGTGTGGGCCTCAAAATCATCGGAGTTGGACAGCGACATTTTTCTGGCTGAGGCAGCATGGACGATTGCTTCTGCCAGCGGGTGCTCGGAGCCTTTTTCGATGGAGGCCGCGATGTGGAGGAGTTGGTCCTCGGTGTAACCCTCAGAGAAAGACTGGATTGAGGTGACGGTCGGTTTGCCTTCTGTGATGGTTCCTGTCTTGTCGACAATGAGCGTATCGACCTTGGACATGAGCTCCAGTGCGGTGGCATCTTTGATGAGCACGCCTGCCTGTGCACCTCGGCCACTGGCAGTCATGATGGACATGGGCGTGGCAAGGCCGAGGGCGCACGGGCAGGCGATGATGAGCACTGATACGGCGACGATGACGGCGTAAGACAGGGATGGTGCCGGGCCGATGAGCAGCCAGATGAAGAATGAGAGAATGGAGATGCTGACCACGGTTGGGACGAAGTAAGACGAGACTTTATCTGCCATGCCCTGAATGGGCGCGCGTGAGCGTTGGGCAGAGGAGACCATGGTGACGATCTTGGAGAGCATGGTGTCTGCGCCGACGTTTGTTGCCTCAATGATCAGCGTTCCGTTTTTGTTGAGTGTTCCACCTGTGACCGTGTCTCCGACGTTTTTCTCAAGGGCGATGGGCTCACCGGTGATCATGCTTTCATCTAGGTAGGATTGACCATCGACGACGCGAGAGTCGACAGGGACTGCCTCTCCAGGGCGGACACGGAGCTTGTCGCCCGTCATGATGTTCTCGAGGGGGGCGTCATATTCTGTGCCGTCTTCCAGCACGCGGCGGGCGGTTTTGGGGGCAAGGTCAAGCAGGGCGCGAATGGCATCACCTGTGCGCTCACGGGCTCGCATTTCCAGCACTTGTCCCATGAAGATCAGAGCAAGGATGACAGCCGAGGCTTCGTAATAGACCGGCGGATGGCCTGTGGCCGCGCGGATGCTTGGGGGGAACAGGCCGGGCAGGAAGGTTGCCACCAGAGAATAAAGGTAGGCGGCACCGACGCCCAGAGTGATGAGCGTCCACATGTTGAGGTTCCATGTGGTGATGGATTTGACGCCGCGCTCAAATAAGGGAGTGCCTGCCCACAGAACAACAGGTGTTGCGAGGACAAATTCAACGTAGATGGCTGTGGGTTCTCCGATCCATTCGCGGAACGGGAGGCCGATGAAGGGGCCCATGGTGATGGCGAGCAGGGGAACTGAGAGGATGGCGCTGAGCCAGAAGCGTCTGGTGAAGTCGACCAGTTCGTGGCTGGGTTCGTCATTGCTGGTGACTGTCATTGGCTCCAAAGCCATGCCGCAGATGGGGCATTCGCCAGGGCCTTTTTTGATTATCTCCGGGTGCATGGGGCAGGTGTAATCGACATCCTGCGCCTGAGTATC
This sequence comes from Pseudovibrio sp. W64, assembly GCF_001623145.1. Classification (NCBI taxonomy): domain Bacteria; kingdom Pseudomonadati; phylum Pseudomonadota; class Alphaproteobacteria; order Hyphomicrobiales; family Stappiaceae; genus Pseudovibrio; species Pseudovibrio sp. W64. Next base: position 7,674 of record NZ_LMCI01000009.1, read on the forward strand.
CTGCTGCTTTTTGCTGTTGCCAGAGGCGTAGAAGTAGGGATCTGCGTCGAATTTATTGAAGCATTTATCGGAGCAAAAGTGGTAGGTCTTTCCTGCAAAGTCCGCTGAGCGGGTGTCGTCAGTGATTGTCACCGGCATGCCGCAGACTGGATCCTGCTCCGTGGGGGAGGTGGCATTGGGTTGTGGTGTGTTTGATGCCTCGTCCATTGGTCAAAAGGCTCCCTGATCCAGCGCGCGCGCGTTTCACCAGCGCAGATCATATGCCTTTGCAGTGCCTTAAAGGATTAAAGCCCCGTGGGACTTAGCACTATCACTAGGCTGAGCTTAATGGAAATGGCGGTATTTGGATCAAGTTAACCTGAGCATTGGTCTGGCAGCCATGGAGAGCGGCTGGCTTCCATTTACTAGGCGCCGCTTTGCGTCTGCACCAGCCTCAGATGCGGTTCCATTATCATGGCGAATTTACGGATGATTTTTTCGATGTAATCCGGGTCTCTGTGGAACTCCTGCTGGAAAATCATGCCGCGGATAAAAGAGCGCCAGATGAGGAGAGACAGGGTTACATCTTCTATTGCCTCTTCATCCAGCCCCGGTGGTAGGAAAAACTGGTTGAGCTGCTCATTCCAATCTTCCAGTTTGGGAGAGATGCGCAGGGACAAGGCTTTGTCTGTGCGGGTTGCCATGATGATTTCAGAGAAAGCGCGCCCCTCTGGTGTGTCGATGATGTTTTTCCAATAGGTTACGAGCGCGTCGGCGAGTGTCCCGTTATCGGAATGCGTTACCTGCGCGAAGGGGAAAGAGTTTGGGCTTTCCTGTTGGTAGTGGCGCAGAATTCTTGAGAGCAGGAAGTCGACCGTTCCAATCACCAGATCTTCCTTGGAGGGGAAGTGGTGCATCAAGGCACCGCGACTGACATCAACACCTTCCAGCACGCGGTTGATTGAGGTTTCTGCATAGCCGAGCCGGTCGAGGCAATCGATGGTCGACTTAATGAGGGCTTTGCGTGTGTTTTCACCGCGCTGCTTCTTCTTGTCTAACTTGCTTACCATGATCAACCTTAGCCTTAGGAAGGGGTTTTCTCTGAAACACTTGACGTATTGGGAACTAGTATATACCGTACGTTTGGTATGTAAAAGAGGTTTCCGTTAAAATGACCATGAAAACCACGGAAAATCAAAGCTCTAGTAAACGTAAGCAGCCAATTCGCATTGGGGGGGCTTGCGGCTTTTGGGGTGACTCTAACGCGTCAACCGGGCAATTGTTGCGCGCTGGAGGGCTCGATTACATTGTTTACGACTATCTGGCAGAGATCACTCTTTCCATTATGGCAAGGGCGCGTCAGAAGTCTCCTGATCTTGGATATGCGACGGACTTTGTCGAGCAGGTGCTTGGCTTGAATCTGAAGGTGATTGCCGAATCCAAGACGAAAATTCTCAGCAATGCTGGTGGCGTTAATCCGGAGAGTTGCGCTGCCAAGATCCGCGAAATGATTGCAGCGCAGAAGCTGGATCTGAAGGTTGCTGTTGTCACTGGTGATGATCTGCTGGCGGAGGCTGGAGCATATCAGGCCGCTGGTGTGACAGAGATGTTCTCTCATGAGGCCTTTCCCAAATCAGAGAAGGTTGCCTCCATCAATGCCTATCTAGGTGCACAGCCTGTTGTTGCTGCTCTGGATGCTGGTGCCGATATCGTCATTACAGGCCGATGTGCGGACAGTGCGTTGACCCTTGCTGCATGCGCACATGCCTTTGGCTGGGACTGGGCGGATTATGACCGCCTTTCCGCAGGGAGCCTTGTCGGGCATCTGCTGGAGTGCGGGACGCAGGTTACTGGCGGCAACTTTACGGACTGGCGGGATGTGCCGGATGTGAAGAAGATCGGTTATCCAATTGCGACAGTTTATGAAGATGGAAGCTGTGATTTGAGCAAGCCGGAAGGCAGTGGTGGGCTTGTGAGTGTTGGTACGGTTGCCGAGCAGCTGGTCTATGAGATTGGTGATCCGCAAGCTTATTTGCTGCCTGATGTGACCTGTGATTTTTCGCAGGTGACGGTTGAGGCGAAAGCAGCTGATTGTGTGCATGTTTCTGGTGCGAAAGGGCGTTCAGCGCCTGAGAGTCTGAAGGTTTCAGCAACCTGGGCGGATGGGTTCCGTATTGGGTTGATGATCCCTTACGTGGGCTTTGATGCGGGCGAGAAGGCGCAGGCGTTTGCGGACCTTGCTCTTGGCCGTGCCGAGACAGTGATGAAAAAGCTTGGTGCGCCCGGCTATCAAGAGGTTTCCGTTGAGATCGTGGGGGCAGGATCTCAGGTTGGTGCAGCTTCTGTGAGCCGGGGCACCTATGAAGAAGTTGTCCTGAAGATTGCGGCGCGGCATGTGGACCAGCGTGCTGCTGGTTTGCTTTTGCGTGAGCTGACCGGATTGGGGCTGTCTGTTGCTCCGGGGATGACGACGTTTAACGGTGGGCGACCTAAGCCGTCGCCGGTTGTGCGGTTGTTTTCGTTCCTTGTTGAGCAGTCGGCGGTTTCGCCTCAGGTTTCTCTGGAAGGAGCGCCTGTTCCGTTTGAGCCTGTGATTGCGACAGGTGCGGCAGCGGCAGCTGAGAGTGCCGAGGTTCCGCAAGTAGCTGCGTTTGATGATGCGCTGATTGAGGTTCCGCTGATCAAGCTGGCTTATGCGCGTAGTGGTGACAAAGGCGATAAAGCGAACATTGGCGTGATTGCGCGGAAGGCGGAGTGGTTGCCGTGGATTGCGGCTGCCCTGAGTGAAGAGGTTGTTGCGCAGACCTTTGCGCATTTCAATCCGGGCAAGGTGGCTCGTTTCTATCTACCGGGCTGTCATGCGCTTAATTTCCTGATTGATGATGTGCTTGGCGGCGGCGGCATTGCCAGCCTGAGACTGGACCCGCAAGCAAAGGCGTACAGCCAGATCTTGCTGACACAGAGTGTTCCGGTTCCGCAGTCCATTGCGCAGGAGGTGATGTGATGAGTGATGCTTCAACAACTTCTGCCGTTCTTGTGGCTCAAAAAGATGGTTGGATGACCATCACTTTGAACCAGCCCGAGAAGCGCAATCCGCTGACAGGCGAGGTGATTGCTGAAATCTCCAGGGTTCTGCGGGATGTGCAGGATGATCGCAGCGTGCGTGGCATCACGTTCACTGGTGCTGGCGGTGTGTTCTGTGCTGGTGGTGATCTGAAGTCCTTCCAGCAGATCATGGCTGGTGGTGATGAGGCCGAGGCGATTGCGCAAAAGATCAGTCTGGAAGCTGCAGCGTTTTTTGGAATGATCGCCAATCAGCCGCAAGTGACCATTGCTTTGGTGGAGGGGGCCGCCATGGCAGGGGGGCTTGGTATGGCCAGTGCCTGCGACTTTGTGGTCGCAACGCAAGATGCCAAATTTGCATTTACTGAGACGCGGATTGGCTTGCCGCCTGCTCAGATTGCTCAGTACGTGACCAAACGACTGGGCTACCAGAAAGCCAAGAAAATGCTCGTGTTGGGGAGCAAACTGACCGGTGTCGAGGCCTTTGATATCGGTCTGGTCGACGAAGCTGTTGCAGATCAGGCAGCGCTTGAGACAGCAGAAGCGGACCTGAAACAGCAAGTTCTGGCTTGTGCGCCAGACGCTGTTGCGGCCACCAAACGGGTGGTTGAGGAGACGCTTTTCCTTGAACAGGAAGAGTTGCGCCAGAGCGCGGCTGCTCATTTTGCAAGAGCTATCGTTGGGGAAGAGGGACAGGAAGGTGTGAAGTCGTTTTTACAAAAACGCAAACCTTCCTGGGCTCCTTAGGTGACCCCTTAAATTCTGGGGTATGCGTTTACCCGATAACAGATGTTCGAATGCGGTGAAGGAAGAAGAAATGCAGGGTATGCTCATATTCGTATGAGCTGACTATAATGCCGAAGTCTATCGCGCAATAACGATAGTGTTGGAACCAGCGGGGAGGCTGAACCAACACATCAGAGGAGGGAACATGGGTACACAGTACGCACTGCCAATTGAAATGCTGCAAAAATGGGCCACAGATAAACCAAACTCGGTTTATCTGCGACAACCCGTGAACCGGCAGTTCATAGAATTCACCTGGAAGGAGTGTTACGACACCGTCCGGCGTGTGGCTGCTGCGCTCCAGTCAATGGGTTTCCAGCCGGGAGACCGGATTGGTATTCTCTCTAAGAACTGCGCTGAATGGTTTTTGGCTGACTTTGCAATTCAGGCCGCTGGTTATATCTCAACACCAATTTATTACACTGCCTCAGCGGATACGATCAGCTACATCATCAATCATGCAGATATCAAAGCGCTGTTTATGGGCAAGCTGGATGACTTTGCGCCGAGCGAGCAGGGTATTCCTGAGAGCGTGGTCAAAATCGCGCTTCCCTATAACACGATAGATTGTGAACACAGCTGGACGCAGCTGGTCAAAACGAATGATCCGTTGCCAGAAGATAAGCTGGCCAAGCCAGAGCTGGATGAGTTGTTTTCCATTGTTTACACCTCTGGCTCCACCGGGAACCCGAAGGGGGTGGAAGTCACCTGGCGCAATATTGCCTATGGCGCATGGTCTCCAACCCAGTCTTTGGAACTGGGCCGTGAAGAACGCCTGATCTCCTATCTTCCGCTGGCGCACATCACCGAGCGTGCTCTTATTGAGCATGTGAGCCTTTATGCAGGTGTGGTCGTGAGCTTTGTGGAGTCTTTGGACACTTTTGCAGAGGACTTGCGGGCAGCTGAAGTGACCATGTTCATTTCTGTTCCGCGTCTCTGGATGAAATTCCAGTCCAGTATCCTTGCCAAGGTCCCGCAGAAGAAGCTGGACAGGCTTTTGAGCATTCCGATCCTGAGCTGGTATGTGAAGCGGAAAATCCGCGGACAGCTTGGCCTGACCAATGCAAAGCTTATCGGGAGTGGTTCAGCACCAATCTCCAAGGCTGTTCTGGAATGGTACCAGAAGCTGGGCATCAACATTACTGAGGGATGGGGCATGACCGAGACTGCAGGTCTTGCGTCCTCTCACTTCCCATTCCGTGCGGATAAGGTTGGCACAATCGGTACGCCGCTTGCGGGGCTTGAGATCAAGATCACCGATGAAGGTGAACTTCTCATTCGTGGGGACGCTGTTACCAAGGGATACTACAAGGATCCTGAGCTGACTGCTGAGACCATTGAAGATGGCTGGTTCCATACTGGTGACAAGGTTGAGCAGGATGCAGATGGGTTCTTGCGTATTACGGGCCGTGTGAAGGAAATCTTCAAATCTTCCAAGGGCAAGTACATTGCACCGGTGCCGATTGAGGCCATGCTGTTTGACAACACGTATGTTGAGCAAGCCTGTGTGATGGGCTCCGATTTGGCACAGCCTGCGGCGGTGGTGTTCCTCTCCAGCGAGATGACCCATGGTCTGTCGCGCGAAGAGGTGCGTACCAGCCTTGAAGAGACCTATCACAGCATCAACAGTGCCGTTGAAAGCCATTTGAAACTGAGCTCCATCATTGTCGCAAACGACATGTGGACCATTGAGAATGGTTATCTCACCCCGACCATGAAGATCAAAAGAACACGCCTTGAAGATCGCTATCAAGAGGTGGTGCAAGGTATGCCTGATCGTCCGGTGGTTTGGGAAGATGAATGCGGTGCTGCGGCTGGTGCGCCGGCCTGAAAGACTGACAATGGTTTGGGGTGACGCGGTCACCCCAAACCGGGAATTTTGAGGCGAGGGCCTCTGTTTGAATAAGCCGCGTGAGTGGCAGGGAGAATTTGGAATGAGCAATGAACCGTCCCGTTACGCATCAGTCCTGCGAGATGGGTTGTTTGATGGACAAACAATGATTGTGACTGGGGGAGGCAGTGGCATTGGTCGCTGTATCGCCCACGAACTTGCAGCGTTGGGCGCCCATACCGTTCTCCTTGGCCGCAAGCAGGCAAAGCTTGATGCGGTGGCTGATGAAATTCGCGAGGATGGCGGCGAGGTTTCTACGCACTCGCTGGACATTCGCAATGAAGACGCTGTTGGTGAAACCGTCGCCAAGATTGTCGCTGAGCGTGGTGTGATCCATGGCCTCGTGAACAATGCGGGTGGGCAGTATCCAAGCCCTGCGGCCTCTATCAAGAAGAAGGGCTTTGACGCGGTTGTCGAGACCAACGTCACTGGCGGCTTTTTGATGGCGCGTGAGGTTTACAACCAGGGTATGCGCAAGAGCAAAGGTGGTGCCATTGTCAACATCGTTGCAGACATGTGGCGCGGTATGCCGGGTATGGCACACTCTGGTGTGGCACGGGCTGGTATGCAGAACCTGACCATGACGCTGGCCGTTGAGTGGGCCGAAGCAGGTGTGCGGGTGAATGCGGTTGCGCCGGGTTGGATCGCATCTTCCGGCTTTGACACCTACGACGAAAATTTCATCAAAACCATGTTTGCGCGGATGGCGGACAACAATCTTGCGCGTCGTCTGGGCACGGAAGCTGAGGTTGCCTCTCTGGTGAACTTCCTGCTTTCTCCGGGAGCTGCGTTCATGACTGGACAGTGTATTGGCGTGGATGGCGGGGCACCGCTCTGGACCAACCTGATGCCGGTTGGCGACAATGCAAATATGAAGGAATACCAAGGGTTTCATCGCTACGAGAAGCCTAGGGCCCTTAAAGCTTGGGAGAAAGACAAATGCCCAAGTTAACCTCCTCAGTCGATAGCGGCAGCGCTACGTTTGCTCAGAACAAGGCCTTCATGGAAGCTCTCATTGAGGAGTTCCGTGGGTATGAGGCAAAGGTTCGGGAGAACTCCGAGAGCAAGCGCGGGAAGTTTGAAAAGCGTGGTCAGTTGTTGCCGCGGGATCGTGTGAGCTTGCTGCTGGATCGTGGATCTCCGTTTATGGAAATCTCCACGCTGGCTGGCCTGAAGATGCATGACGATGACGGCAAGAAGAATGTTGCTGGTGGCGGCTCGATTGCCGGTATCGGTTATGTTGCTGGCAAACGCTGTCTTGTGGTGGCGACGGACTCTGCGATCAAAGGTGGCTCTATCTCACCGATGGGCCTGAAGAAGACGCTTCGCCTGCAGGAAATCGCCAAGAAACAGAAACTGCCGATTGTTGCGCTGACGGAAAGTGCTGGTGCGAACCTCATGTACCAGTCTGAACTGTTTGTTGAGGGCGGTCGGGCGTTTGCCAATCAGGCGCGTATGTCTGCGGCAGGCATTCCGCAGGTGACGGTGGTGCATGGGTCCTCGACGGCTGGCGGTGCGTATATGCCGGGGCTGTCGGACTACACTGTTGTGGTGCGCGGCAAGTCGAAGATCTTTCTGGCCGGTCCACCGCTGCTGAAAGCGGCAACGGGTGAGATTGCGACAGATGAAGAGCTGGGTGGTGCGGAGCTGCATTACAACACAGCTGGCACAGCGGAATACATGGCAGAGGATGATGCGCACGGCGTCGAGACTGCCCGTGAGATTGTTGACCATCTGCCTTGGGATGCGCCGGTCGAGGCGGAAGGCGGCAAACAGCCGTTTTATGATGCTACGGATCTGCTGGGCATCGTGCCTGAGGATGCCAAGAAACCGTATGATGTGCACGAGATTATTGCTCGCATCACGGACGGCTCTGACTTCCTTGATTTCAAGAAGGAATTTGGCGGAGCCACGGTTTGTGGTCATGCCCGCATTGATGGGCAGGCTGTTGGCATTTTGGGCAATAACGGCCCGATTGATCCGCAAGGTGCGGTGAAGGCGGCTCAGTTTATTCAGCTTTGCTGCCAGAGCAATACACCGCTGCTTTTCCTGATGAACACCACTGGCTATCTGGTGGGCCGGGATGCGGAGACAGGTGGGATCGTTAAGCATGGGTCCAAGATGATCCAGGCGGTTGCCAATGCCACAGTTCCTAAAGTGACCATTGTGGTTGGTGGTGCCTGGGGTGCAGGTAACTACGGCATGTGTGGCCGTGGGTTTGACCCTGATTTCATCTTCTCTTGGCCGTCCGCCAAAGTTGGTGTGATGGGACCTGAGCAAGCGGCGACGGTGATGAAGATCATCACTGAAGAGAAGTTTGCGAAGATGGGACAAGAGATTCCAGATGGCATGACTGACCAGATGGCGCAGAAGATCGTTGACCAGATGTCACCAGAGACCACAGCGCTGTTTGCGACGGCGCGACTTTGGGATGATGGGATCATTGATCCAAGAGACACGCGCCGCGTTGTCTCATTGGCCCTATCTGTTTGTGCAGATGCCAGGAAACGTCAGCTTAATCCAACAGCATTCGGGGTCGCGCGCGGCTAGGCAGAGCAGCGCCATTCGACTCTTTGAGTCCAGTTCAACATGAGGGTTTCACGATGGAATATACTGAAGAACATCGAAAAATGAAAAGTGCGGTGGTCAAGTTCGTCGAGGCCGAAATCAACCCGCATGTGCCGGAATGGGAAGAGGCTGGAATCTTTCCAGCTCATGAGCTTTTCAAGAAAATGGGTGATCTCGGTTTTCTTGGTGTCAACAAGCCAGAAGAGTATGGCGGGATGGGCCTTGATTACTCCTATCAAGCCATGACCATTGAAGCGCTGGGTGCGTGTGCCTGTGGCGGTGTGCCCATGGCAATTGGCGTGCAAACCGACATGGCGACCCCGGCGCTCTCCCGCTTTGGATCTGATGAGCTGCGCAAGGAGTTTCTGACCCCTGCGATTGCTGGTGACATGGTGGCTTGTGTTGGCGTTTCTGAAGCCCACGCCGGGTCTGATGTGGCGAACATCAAGAGTAATGCGGTGAAAGATGGTGATGATTATATCATCAATGGCTCCAAGATGTGGATCACCAACTCCACGCAGGCGGACTATATGTGCATGCTGGTGAACACCAGTGAGGGACATAAGCACCAGAACAAATCGCTGATTGTTGTGCCGATGGACAGTGCTGGCATCACCAAGTCGGATCGCCTGAACAAGCTGGGTCAGCGCTCTTCTGATACGGCGCAGATCTTCTTTGATGACGTGCGTGTTCCTCAGCGCAACCTGATCGGAACTGAGGGTGCTGGCTTCATGTACCAGATGCTGCAGTTCCAGGAGGAGCGCCTGTGGTGTGCCTTATCGCTTGTTGATGGCATGGACCGCATCATTCAGCTGACGGAAGATTATTGCCGTGAGCGTTCAGCCTTCAACCAGAGTATTCTGGATTTTCAGGTGGTGCACTTCCGCCTTGGTGAATTGCGCACTGAAGTGGAGCTGTTGCGTGCGCTTTCTGAAAAGTGCGTTGAATCCATGGTGCGTGGTGAGAACGTGACACGCCTTGCTTCCATGGCGAAGCTGAAGGCTGGCCGTTTGTCTCGTGAGCTTGCGGACTCCTGTCTGCAGTTCTGGGGTGGCATGGGTTACATGTGGGACAGCCCTGTGAGCCAGTTCCTGCGGGATAGTCGCCTGACGTCCATTGGTGGCGGTGCAGATGAAGTGATGCTTTCCATCATCTCCAAGCTGGATGGCACTTTGCCAAACCCAAAGAAGAACCGTGCAATGCAGAAGGAAGCGGCTGAATAAGCTGCTTACTCAAGCCTGACCATTTTGGCACTGTGAAGGGAATTTTCGATGTTTGATAGCGTCCTGGTCGCCAATCGGGGGGAGATTGCCCGCCGAGTGTTCCGCACTGCGCGGCAAAAGGGCTATCGGAGTATTGCTGTTTATTCCGAGGCTGATGCAACGACTCCTCATGTTGAAGACGCTGATATTGCAGCGTGTATTGGCGGGGCAACACCAGCAGACTCCTACCTGAATATTGAAGCTATATTGGAAGCTGCCCGTAAAACCGGCGCACAGGCTGTGCATCCGGGATATGGGTTTCTGGCAGAAAACGCGGAGTTTGCGTGCGCTTGTGCGGATGCTGGATTGGTCTTCATTGGTCCGCCTGCGGAAGCGATTGAGTTGATGGGCTCCAAGCGGCTTTCCAAACTGCGGATGATTGAGGCAGGCGTGCCGTGTGTGCCGGGATATTCTGGTGCGGATCAGTCTACGGAGACATTGGCTGGAGAAGCGGCGCGTATTGGCGTGCCGTTGATGATCAAGGCGTCAGCTGGTGGCGGCGGGCGCGGTTTGCGTTTGGTTGAAGACCTGAGTGGGCTTGAAGACAAGCTGGCGGCTGCGGCTTCAGAAGCTGAAAATGCTTTTGGCAATGGCGAGCTTATTCTTGAGAAGGCGGTGATCAATCCACGTCACGTCGAGATTCAGGTGTTTGCTGATAATCATGGCAATGTGGTGCATCTGGGTGAGCGGGACTGTTCTGTGCAGCGTCGCCACCAGAAGGTGATTGAGGAAGCGCCGGGGCCGTCGGTTACGCCGGAAATCCGCACGGCAATGGGGCAGGCTGCTGTTGATGCGGCGCGGGCCATTGGCTATCGCGGGGCAGGGACCGTTGAGTTTTTGTTGGCTGAAGATGGCAGTTTCTACTTCATGGAGATGAATACCCGCCTGCAGGTGGAGCATCCGGTGACGGAGGAAATTACCGGGCAGGATCTGGTTGCCTGGCAGCTGGATGTTGCTGCCGGAAAGCCTTTACCGCTGAGCCAAGAGGATATTTCCTTTACTGGCCACGCCATGGAGTTGCGTCTCTATGCAGAAGATGCGGACGCTGGTTTTCTGCCGCAGACGGGTACTGTGCTGGCGTGGAATGGCAATGATCTTTCCGTGCGCGTGGATAGTGCCATTGAGCAGGGCAGCGAGATTTCATCCTACTACGATCCAATGATTGCCAAGTTGATTGCGCATGGCAGTGATCGGGATGAAGCACGGCGTAAGCTGTTGCGCGGGCTGGATGAGTTGGTTCTGCAAGGTCTGGTTCACAATGGCTCCTTCCTGAAGAGTGTGTTGCAGGATGATGTGTTTGCAGCTGGCAAAGCAACGACGGCGTTCCTTAATGATCGTGAACTTGGCTCTGTTGCTGCAGATGCAACGCGAGAGCTTATGCGGGATCTTGCCGTGTGTTTGTTTGCTCGCAGCAAAGGCCAAAGCCGCTGGACGACCGCGACACCTCTGCCCGTGAGGATCAAACTGGATGGTGAGGAAGTCTCTGCGCGGGAGGACCTGCGGGTTCTTACAGGTGAAGATCGCGGCAGCATTGTTTTTGAAGCGGACGGCGTTCGTCGCTCTGCCTTTGTGAGTGAAGCGCCTGAAGGGGGGCTTTGGATCTCGTTGGAAGGGCAGACGCAGTTCTTCGAAGAGCAGAGTTTCAGCTCCAAGAAAGAAGACAATTCGGCTGCATCCAGCTCGATTATTGCACCGATGCCGGGAGCTGTTGTTGCTTTGAAGACAGAGCAGGGTGCGCAAGTCTTCAAAGGAGATGTGCTGCTGGTTCTGGAAGCAATGAAGATGCAGCACGAGCTGACGGCACCGCGTGATGGTGTTGTTGCTGAACTTGGGACGCAGGAAGGCGCGCAGGTGAATAGCCGCGATGTACTGGTTCGTCTGGAAGAAGAGACCGCCTGAGATTTTCTGCCAGTGATTTTGTGAATGACCCGCAGGTTTTGCGGAGGAGAATATGATGAGTTTGAGTCTTCCTGACTTCGGATTGAAGCGCAAGTCCACCATGTTCAACGAAGAGCATGAGGCTTTTCGTGATGTGCTTTCCCGTTTCATTGCCAAGGAGATTACTCCTTACGTCGCCCAGTGGGATGAAGCCAACGAGTTTCCTCGTGAGCTTTACAAAAAGGCGGCGGATGTTGGGTTGCTCGGCATCATGTTTCCTGAGGAGTATGGCGGGACGGGTATCGATTATCCGTTGTCTTATCTTTCTGCTGTTGAGCTTGGACGTGCGGGGAGTGGAGGCATCAATGCGGGCTTGATGAGCCACACCATTGGCACACCTCCAATTGCGCACCTTGGGTCTGATGAGTTGAAGGCACGGGTGATTCCGTCAGTTTTAGCAGGCGAGAAGATTTCGGCGCTTGCGATCACCGAGCCGGGTGGTGGATCAGATGTGCAGAACCTGAAGACCGTTGCCCGCCGTGAGAATGGTCATTACGTTTTGAATGGTGAGAAGACCTTCATCACTTCCGGTATGCGTGCAGACTACTATACGGTTGCTGTGCGGACAGGTGATACGGGCATGGGCGGCATTTCGCTGATGCTGGCTGAAAAGGGTATGGAGGGCTTTACTCAGACGCCGTTGCACAAGATGGGATGGTGGGCCTCTGACACTGCTACGCTGCATTTTGACAATGTGAAGGTGCCTGTCGAAAACCTGATCGGCGGCGAAAATGCCGGGTTCATGGGCATCATGATGAATTTCAACAACGAGCGCCTGTTCCTTGCTTCTGCCTGTTATGGGCACATGCTGGGTGTTTTTGAAGAGGCGCTTGACTGGGCGAAGCAGCGCGAGACGTTCGGCAAGCCGCTCATTTATCGTCAGGTTATTCGACACAAATTTGTTGATATGGCGATGAAGATGCAGGGAGTTCGGGCTGTGCTGGAAGAGCTGGCGCAGCGGTTGCAGCTGGGAGAAAGCCCGATCACCGAGATCTGCATGGCGAAGAACCTTGCTACTAGTACGCTGGAATATGTGGCTAATGAGTGCCTTCAGGTGCTTGGTGGTGCAGGTTACATGCGCGGAACCAAGGTTGAGCGCATTTACCGTGAGACCAAGGTGATGACGATTGGTGGCGGTTCTTCAGAGATCATGAAGGATCTGGCCAGTCGGCAGATGGGTATTTAAGCGTTTTGTTTTGAATGAAAAAGCCCCGCTTTTGAGCGGGGCTTTTGTGGTTTATACGGTTTCTTTGGAGACTGACTGTGCCATCTCATTTGGCGTTACGCCGGAGATGCCCAGTTCTCCGAGGAGACTGTCGACCAGTGGGGCCTGAGAGCGGTATCTCAGGGCTGAGTTGACCAACTGATCGGATAGACCGGCAGACCCTTCTGCTGGTGTTCCGTTGGCTGCTGGTGCTGCACCACCCAGACCATCGACCTGAAGGATTTTGATCTCGTCGATGTTCTCCATTGGCTTCACGCTCTCGCTGATGACCTGTGGCAGAGCTTCGATCAAAGCCAGTTTGACCTGCATATTGATCTGCTCAGGTGATAGGAGGTTGGATGCCTCGTTTAGGATACGCTGACCTTCTGCTTCTACCGCGAGGCGCAGCTTGTCTGCTTCTGCACGGGTCGTGACAGCATCTGCTTCCGCGTTTGCTGCAATACGGATCTGATCCGCATCACCGCCGGCTTTCAGACGAACAGCTTCTGCATGGTCTTCCGCAGCTTGCTTTTCTGCTTCCGCACCAACTGTAACGGCGATTGCGGAGCGTTCTGCATCCTGAGCTGCCTGAACCAGATCGACCTGCTTGTGACGTTCGGCTACTTCGATCTCACGTGCTGTGATGACCTGTTCTTCTGCCTTGATCGCAATAGCGCGGGCTTCGTTTGCTGCAGCATCGGCAGTTGAAAGCGCTTTGGACTTCTCGGAGACTGCAATTGAGCGGTCCTGTTGGGTCAGCTCAAGAACCTTCTCTTTTTCAATGCGCGTTTCTTCCAGTGCGCGGTCCTTGAGAATTTCCTGCTCTTTGACCTGGCGCTCGGATGCGATTGCTGACTGGCGGATTTCCAGCTTCGAGGTGATATCTGCCTGCTCTGCATCACGGCGACGTTCTGCCTGTTCCGTGGCAATCAATGCTTGTTGCTTGGCTTTACGAATTTCCAGATCACGCTGCTGTTCCAGTGAAGCGTATTCTTCCTCACGAGCGATTTCGAGCTTTTGTTGCTCAGCTTCGAGGTTTTTGCGGCGTATCAGGACTTCTGTATCCTGCTCAATGTCGTTGCGCTTTCTGCGACGCTCTTCAATCTCTTGCGTGAGCTTGGTCAGACCTTCTGCATCAAACGCGTTGTTCGGATTGAAGTATTCCATGCGAGTCTGGTCAAGGCCGGTCAGGGAGACTGATTCCAGCTCAAGGCCGTTTTTCAGCAGATCTTCGGAGACGGCTGCCTGTACCTTCTGCACAAAGGAGACGCGTTGCTCGTGCAGTTCTTCCATTGCCATTTCAGCAGCCACGGCGCGCAGAGCATCAACGAACTTACCTTCAATGAGGTGCTTCAGGTCTTCCGGACGCATGGTACGAGTGCCGAGGGTTTGTGCGGCATTGGCAATGGATTCGATGGTTGGCTGAGCACGCAGGTAGAACTCGGCCACCACGTCGACGCGCATGCGGTCTCGGGTGATCAGTGCTGCTTCATCGGCTCTGCGCACTTCAAGGCGCAATGTGTTCATATTCACCTGAATGATATCGTGCAGCACTGGCAAGACAATTGCGCCGCCGTTCATGATGACTTTCTGACCGCCAAAACCAGTCCGTACAAACGCAACCTCTTTTGAAGAGCGGGTGTAGAGGCGGGAAAAGACAATGCCGATTGCGAGAAGGGCAATAAGGACAACGGCTGCCAGGACGAGCATCTCAGTCAGTCCAGTGGCTGACTCCAAGGCGGAGTTTTGATTTTCTGTAAACATATTGGGCCTCAAATTGAGAGATTAATCTGCAAGCGTGTCTGGGCGAGGTGATAAATTTTTGTGTGGGTTCGCAATTGCTGTGAAAAGGGAGCCTTTTAAGCCGACAAGCAAGACTTCGTCTCCCTGTTTTAAAGTGATGTCTGGCTGGTCTGGAATGACCTGCACGTAATGTCGTGTGCCAAAATTATCCGTAACGCGGGCTTCTGCCTGCAAAGCCATGGTCGCATTGCCAAGTGTCAGGACTGCAACTTCGCCCACCAAATTGTTTCGTGAGCGTGCGTCTGTCTCTTCCTTGGGCATGATGCGGCCAATGGCATGGCCAGTTGTGGCGGTGAACCAGAAGCTGACAATCACTGTCGGGATGAGCGCCATCCAGAAGGGGATTGATGAGCCTATGACAGATGCAGCGGTGTACTGTATCAGCACACCTATGATGCCGAAGCTGGTAAGCAGGATGATCAGCAAGACGATGAACGGGACCTTGCCCACGGCCAGCCATGCCAGGAACCCGTCGACGGGGCCAAGGCCAACCGCGTCTACCGAGACGTCTGCATCCATATCGACATCAGCATCGATATCCAGATCCGGCAATACATCATCGACCAGACCGGAAAGAGATAGCCCGAATACCATGCCGACAACTTCGAGCAGCGCCAGAGCGAGCATGACGAAAATGGCGAGCGTGAAGAGATAGGTCTCGCTTGAAAAAAGTAGTTGTGCCAATTCATCCCCCAATGAACACTATGATTGCCGGTTGCTGTTATTCCAGTTCAGCTTCCAGCGCAGCAAGGCGCTCTTCTACGCGGTGGTCGCGGGTCATCTGATCCAGCTTTGCGAGCTTTGCATCGTCACCCATACTTCCTGAGTTTACGACACCCGGTACTCCTGTAGCCGCTTTCATTGCGCGATCAAATGCAGAGTTGGCATTGTCAACGGCTGTATTGAGCTTGTGATCGCTGCCTCCATCTGCTGTTGCGCTTTGTGATGTTGCAGCATTTTTTTGCGCAATGTAAGCGTCCAGTTGGTCTGACATTTCGCGCTTGCGGCCCTGAAGAGCGAGGATGGAGTTGTTGAGCTCCTGTTCTTCATCACCAGCGTCGGCAATTGTCTTTTCCAGGACTGGAATTTGCGCTTCCAGATCCATCTGACGGGCAACAGCCGCGCGGGCCAGATCCTTCTCGCCAGCGCGCAGGGCAATGGCGGTTTTCTCGGAGAGTTCTTCGTGTGACTTGTTGGTCTCTGCGAGCCGCTGGCTTGCTACGTGCTTTTTGACGGCTGCTTTGCCAAGAGCGTCGCGGACGTCTTCAACAGCGTTGTCGAGTTCACGAATAGCTTGTTTCATCACCATGTCAGGTGCAGTGCTTTCGACGGCATCAACAATAGAGTTGGCAGTTCCGGAGACCAGACGACCGACGCGAGATAAAAGAGATTCAGACATTGAGTCCTCCAGTATTACTTCGAGTTTAAACGGTTGCGCAAAAGTTCGGTGGAGCTGCGCATATCATCGACAAGCTCTTTGAAGAGTTCCGGATTTTGCAGGCGTGGATTCCGTCTCAATCCGGCCTGAAGCACCAGCTCAATGAGCTCAAAAAAATCTTCTGTAACTGCGGCTTCTGCGTCCTTCAGATCTGTTTCGCCAGCTTTGCCAGCCAGCTCCCCTAAAAGAAGCGGAAGGCGATCAGTCAGTAACCGCAGAACGTCTGACTGGCGATCACTCTGGTCGAGCATGTCGCTTGCTGGTTTTACCAGTTTCCGCGCTGCAAATGTGTGCGTACCATCGCCTAGTGATGCGAAGCTGCTTTCCGGCGCGGCTATGAGTGCCCGGATTTTGTCACTTGGCGTTTTGGCTTCCGGAAAGTTCAACCGGGCCAAGCGCTCCGATTCCTCTTGCGTTAATCGCACGCTTAGCGAAATGGATCTTGATGGCATGTAGCACCTTTGCATTACAAATGTAGTTCTAATGTAATTGCAATTTATGATTGTTCAAGAGGGTAAGCTAAAGTTTTTTGGATTTGCAGAAAATGACACTGACCAAAAATGCGAGTGTTTAGTTGGTTTTTTGGTGAATGAACTCTGAGGTCTCACAGCAGCTGTCTGGATTGGTCTTCTTCAGGAAGGATGATGTTGGATAAGGTGAGATTTCAAAATGGCGAACTCGCGCGAGGATAGGTGTGATTGCAGCTTGGCAGGTGAACGTGGGACAGGCGAGTTTGGTGATGCTGTTTGGGATGAACCGGAACGCCTGCATGTGCGCAAGAGTTTGATCCCGGAGGGGGATAACACTGCCTTTGAGCGGATCATGGGTGTTTCTGATATCTTCCCGATCAACTACCTCAGCCGTGGGGTCGCGGCTGCGCGGTCTATCTGCAAGGTTCAGCTTTATCGAGGTGGACGTATTCCGGCAGGGGCAGGGTCTGGCTTTATGGTTGGGCCGAACCTGCTTCTGACCAATAATCATGTGATCCGGTCGCGGCAATCAGCAGCGCAGGCTTCGGCTATCTTTCAATATGAGATGGATGAGGATTTTTCGCTTGGGCGGTCGGCAGAGTTCTCGATTACGGATGAGATCTTCTTTACCAGCGCGAGTAACAATCTGGATTTCAGTTTTGTCTCTGTTGAAGAGGGGAATAAAGAGGCCAGGTCACTCTCTGACTTCGGTTCTTTGAAGCTGTTGCCTCAATCTGGCAAGGCGGTGAAAGGTGAGTCTGTTTCAATCATTCATCATCCCAATGGTGGGTTGAAGAGCCTTTCTCTTCGCAACAGCCAAATCCTGAGCGTTCATGATCACTTCATAACTTACTCAAGTGATACCCTGCCGGGGTCTTCGGGGGCGCCGGTGCTGAATGACCAATGGTTACCAGTGGCTTTGCACCACCGCAGTATTTCTCATCCATCCAACAGAAACCGCTGGATTGCGAACCGCGGTATCCGGATCAGCGCTATTTTAGCCTACCTGAAGCTGCATGCGTCAAAGCGCAACACCGACGCATTGAGGATTACTGAACGTCTTGGTTTGTAATTAAGCAGTAAGATCAGTGCACTAACCAAAGTGTTATGTTGATATACGTAGTTCAAAGTGACTAATGGGCATAACGTATATATCAATCCTCTTTTTTCAGAATGCTGCTAGATAAGCGTCCATAAATAGAAGAATAAATCTACATGATAGATCGATGCAAAGCTCCGGCGTTATAAGCAAAACAATTTTAGGACTTCTGGGAAGCGTACTCTTTGGTGGCGCGGCTGTTGCACAAGTGTGCCCAACCGCAGACACGATGAAAACCGGAATGGTCCTCATAAACAGCAGTATTCCCGTACGTTTGTTTGTTCGACTTGAAGAGGACGGACAGGTTACAGAGCTGCATTTGAATGAGCGATATGTGGTGGTGCGTGACCAGATACATGTTCATGAGAAGGGCTTGTTCCTTTCCTATGAACGAGGGGCTCACATCAATCGGACTTACGTGCCAGATACACCGTTTGCTGAGTTCTTTCCGCTGGAAGTTGGTAAGGTCTGGGCAGCATCCATTGATGTGTTTGAGAACGAAGACCTTGTACGCAGAGACGTGCCCTACAAGTTTTCCGTTGGTGAGCCTGACCGCTTGCAGGTTGGCAGTTGCGCCTATGATGTGCTTGATGTGACGCTTGAAACTGTTAGCGCAGAGGGTGAGGATATTGTTACCAAATATGCCTACAGCCCTGAGCTTGGGACCATCCTTAGAGGGGAAGGCAAGCATCTTTGGACATCCGAAAACGATGTGATGCAGTTTGATGAGCTGCGCGTTGTCCGCAACAAGCTGGTGCAATAAGCAAAAGGGGAGACCAAAGCCTCCCCTCTGAAGAAGTTTAAGCCAGCACTTCGCGGCTGATCAGTTCCTTCATAATCTCTGAAGTACCGCCGTAGATGCGTTGAACGCGGGCGTCTACGAAGGCGCGGGAAACGCCGTATTCTCTCATGTAACCGTAGCCGCCGTGGAGCTGGAGGCAGCCGTCTACAACGCGGCCTTGCATTTCTGTTGTGCCGAGTTTAGCCATGCTGACGGTTGTGTTGTCGAGCTTGCCTTCCAGGAACAGGCGGCAGCATTCGTCAACGAACGCGCGGTGGGTGCGGACGTCGGTTGCCATTTCTGCCATTTTGAAGCGGGTGTTCTGAAGGGTAGCAACAGGGCGACCGAAGGCCTGACGTTCTTTGACGTAGTCAGCCGTCATTGCCAGTACGCCTTCCGCACCTGCAACAGCGCCAACAGCGAGGGTAAGTCGTTCGCGTGGGAGCTCGTTCATCATGATGTGGAAGCCAGCATCCATTCTGCCGAGGCAAGCGCTGGCCGGGACGCGAAGGTCTTCGAAGAAGAGCTCAGATGTGTCTGAGGAATGCAGACCGATCTTGTCGAGGTTCTGACCGCGTTTGAAGCCCGGGTTGTCAGCTTCAACGAGGAAAAGGCTGGTTCCCTTGGAACCGGAGACGTCCAGATTTGTGCGAGCCACAACAATCACAACATCTGCATGCTGGCCGTTGGTGATGAAGATTTTGCTGCCGTTGATGATGTAATCATCGCCGTCTTTGCGTGCGATTGTGCGAATGCCCTGAAGGTCAGAACCTGCTGCAGGTTCAGTCATCGCGATGGCGCCGACGCACTCGCCTGTTACCATTTTTGGCAGGTACTTTTGCTTCTGCTCTTCACTGCCGTGATTGAGGATATAAGGGGCAACAATGTCGGAATGCACGCTGAGAGAAACGCCCAGACCAGAACAGTTGGCGCGGGTGAACTCTTCAATGATGACCATGGAGAACAGGAAGTTGGTGCCGAACCCGCCATATGCTTCCGGGGTGTCTACAGAGAGCAGGCCTTGCTCGCCCATCTTGTTCCAGATGTCACGCGGGAAGATATCTGCCTTCTCCCATTCGTCGTAGTGCGGGAGAATCTCTGCTTCGATGAACCGCTTTACATTATCGCGAAAAAGCTCAAGTTCACCTTTCAGGTCTTCGTCAATCATATCCATCCCTTTGTATTTCAAGCAGAAACGACGTTCTCCCAAATTCATCTCCCAACAGCGATTTAGGGTCGTTTCTTTACGTATACGGCAAGCCTAAGGGAGGCGATCAATCTGCGCAACTGGCGATGAGTATTAGGCGATTGGCATAATTGCTGTCGGTTGTGACTTGACTCTCCAAAATCGACTTATATATTAGAGAAAACTAAATTAGAAAACATACATTTTGATCATGGTATCGCGCATGCCCTGGTTAGTTTCTCCATCAACCGAACTTTCCTCTGCAGGGGAAAGAACGAGTATAAAATATGACTGAGTTTACCCCATATGCCTCGTTAGCCGGAGGCGTTTTAATCGGCTTGTCTACTGTCA
This sequence comes from Pseudovibrio sp. W64, assembly GCF_001623145.1. Classification (NCBI taxonomy): domain Bacteria; kingdom Pseudomonadati; phylum Pseudomonadota; class Alphaproteobacteria; order Hyphomicrobiales; family Stappiaceae; genus Pseudovibrio; species Pseudovibrio sp. W64. The sequence continues at coordinate 27,493 of NZ_LMCI01000009.1, forward strand.
TCCTGTTGCTCGCCAATGGGCGGATTGCGGGGATTAGCGGTATTTATAGCCGCTTGTTTGAGTCCGGTACGCTTGCCAATGGCAAGTCGGCCTGGGTGCATGGTGAGAAGGGCTGGCAACTGTCGTTTGTTGTTGGGATCGTTCTTGCGCCTCTGCTGCTGATGGCAGGGGGATTTGAGATTGAGCAGGTGTTTACAGGAGACCTGACGCTGATTGCGATTGCAGGGGCTCTTGTTGGCTTTGGCTCGGTGTTTGGAAGCGGATGCACGAGTGGGCATGGTGTTTGTGGTTTATCGCGCCTGTCTGTTCGGTCACTGGCCGCGACGATCACCTTTATGTCGGTCGGCATTGCCGTTGTGTTCGTTCTTCGCCACGTGGTGGGGGGATAACATGCAACGGATCATCGCTGGTTTTTTGGCTGGCCTGACCTTTGGGGCGGGGCTGGTTGTTGCGGGAATGAGCAATCCTTTGAAGGTGCAAAACTTCCTTGATGTGTTTGGAAATTGGGATCCAAGTCTCGCCTTTGTGATGGGTGGCGCCATTCTGGTGGCTTTTCCGTTTTTCCGTCTGGCGCGCTTTCTACCGCGTCCGTTTGTGGCGGATGACTTTCGGATTCCGACGTTTCAGCAGATCGATAAACGGTTGATTTTTGGGTCAGCTACATTTGGTGCGGGATGGGGATTAATCGGTCTGTGTCCGGGTCCTGCACTGGTTTCAGTTTCATTGCTGTCGCCTCAGGCGATTGTGTTTGTTTTATGCATGACGGCGGGGATGCTGGTCGCGAGACTGGTTGCCAGCCTCTCAATGCGAAGAGCGTTGAAAGAGGCCTGATCTGTCATGTGTTTCATTGATAAATCATGGATTTAGGTGGGAGAAGGTTATGAGCAGCTATCCTGTGCAGATGGATCAGAAAGTGGAGATCAAGGATTTCTTTGATCCGGTGTCGAACACCATTACTTATGTGGTGACAGACCCGGAAACAAAGGCATGTGCGGTCATCGACAGTGTGATGGATATCGACTATCCGGCAGGGCGCATCAGCTTTGAGCATGCCGATGAAATCATTGCGTACATCCGCGAAAATGATCTGAAGCTGGAATGGCTGCTCGAAACCCATGTGCATGCTGACCACCTGTCTGCTGCGCCTTATATTCAGCAGAAGCTGGGGGGCAAGATTGGTATTGGTGAGCAGGTGACAGTTGTTCAGGGTGTGTTTGGTAAAGTGTTTAATGCAGGCACCGAGTTTGCACGCGATGGCAGCCAGTTCGACAAGCTGTTTCAGGACGGGGATACCTATCAGATCGGGAATCTGAAGTGCTTTGCGATGCATACGCCGGGGCATACGCCAGCGTGCATGGTGCATGTGATTGGTGATGCGGCGTTTGTGGGGGATACGTTGTTTATGCCGGATAGCGGCACTGCGCGTGCTGACTTCCCGGGCGGGGATGCGTCCGTGCTGTATGCGTCTATCCATAAGGTGTTGAGTTTGCCTGACGAAATGCGTTTGTTCATGTGCCATGACTATGGTGCGAATGGACGTGAGATTTTGTTTGAAACAACCGTTGCTGCTGAGAAAGCGGAGAACATTCACGTAGGTAATAGTACTAGTCGTGAAAAGTTCGTCGAAATGCGCGAAGCTCGGGATGCAACGCTTGATGTGCCTAACCTGATTGTGCCGAGCATTCAGGTGAATATGAGAGCCGGTCGTTTGCCTGAGGCAGAAAACGAAACCGGTCAAACCTATTTGAAAGTGCCAGTCAATGTTCTCTAATCTACTTCAGAAAATTTCAGGTGGCGGTGGTGGCCAGCTGCGTGCGCGTCAACTTGCCGAGGATTACTGGGTTGCCGGGCAGCTCTATCCTGAGGACATGGAGAAGGCACGTGAGCAGGGTTTCCGGTCTATCGTCTGTAACCGACCGGATGATGAAGCACCGAACCAGCCGACTTATCTGGAGGTTTCTGGAGCAGCTGAAGAGCAGGGTCTGGAGCACATTTACATTCCGATTGGACCGGGGACAGATTTTACCGAGGCTGGTCAGGAATTGATTGATTTTCTGGCGGAAGCGCCTAGGCCTGTTTTGGCGTATTGCCGGAGTGGGAACCGGTCAACCATGCTGTGGCGCTCTATCAATATGTAAGCGTTGCCAAACAGTTAGATTTTATGATGCCAGTGAGGGAGACCTTGCTGGCATTTTTCGTTTGTGGGTGGGTTTTAGGTTGTCGAGAGGGGATAAGCCTCAGACATTGAGCGCGATGACGCCCAGTGCGATGAGCGTGATGATGGTGGCTGTGATGCGTACGCCGAGGTAGTTTCGCGATGTGATTTCCAGATTTTGCAAAAAGAAATCCACAAACAGCATGCCCGAGAACAGGATGATAAGTCCGAGAATGAAGATGATTGGAGCGGTAAACAGGAACAGGCACCAGCCGGAGAGTGCGACAAAGTTGCTCCATAGCAGCAACCATGCACGCCTTGGGTGAGGGGCGATGAAGAACATGCCCCATTGGCTTCCCGCCATGAAGGAGAGGATGACAAGGGCATATAAACTGACTGCTATGACAGTTGCGCCCAACAGTGGCAGAAATGAGTAACCCACTGATAAACCTATGGCTCCGGCGATAAACGGAATGGTTCCGGCCAGAGCAAGGCACGCGTAGAGCAGGGGCAGTTCTCGGTTCATCAGGTTTCAGTCCAGCTCATTTCTACTCCTGATAAAGGCTAGCGGCTAAGGCTGAAGGTAGTCCTGATACGAAGTTGCTCTTTTGAATGAACTGCTCAATACCTTAAGGGCACAACCAGACGGTCATAACCAGCGAAGGTGCCCGACATGCAGCAAGAGATACTCACCACAGCCCGAATGATTGCAGAGGAGGCTGGTGCTTATGCTCTTGAGGTCTTTCATGACCGAGACAAGCTGCAGATTGGCAGCAAAGGCTTGTTGGATTACGTGAGTGAAGCGGACTGTGAAGTTGAGCGGCGCATCAAGCAGGCGTTGAGTGACGCCTTCCCGGAACATGGTTTCAAGGGGGAAGAAACGGGTGGCGAGCTGCAACCGCCGTGCTGGGTGATTGACCCGATCGATGGCACGACAAATTACCTTTACGGGCGGCCAGACTTTTGTATTTCCATGGCTTTTGTTGATGAGCAGGGACCAGCGGTTGCTGTTGTTCATGCGCCTTTTCACCGCCGGACGATTTATGCGGCGCGGGGGATAGGGGCGTTTGAGGATGGCAAGAGATTGCGACCCAGGCAGGCCTGTGACCATGAGCTGGTGGTGAACCTGTGCTTTAACTACAAGCAGGAGAATAACCTCGATTTCCTCAACAAGGTCAATCGGCTGGTGTCAGAGCAGCATCAAATCCGTATTTGCGGGTCTGCAGCGTGGGCGTTGTGCCAGGCAGCGACGGGACAGGTGGATGGCGCCTACAATGGCTGCGTGAACAGCTGGGATGTGCTGGGCGGCCAACTCATATGCGCTGAGGCTGGTCTTGAGGTTGGGCCTTACGTTTATGAGCAGGGTAGCGTCTACGCCTATCCGAAGGGCTCTGTGCTTTCAGATATTCTGGTTCCCTACCTTTAGGCGAGGGCCTCTGGAGCGGGGATATCTGCTTTGCGTTATTTTGTGCGTTCGTTTGCGTTGAATGCATTTTTTCTGCGTTGCTCGGGGTTTCTGGTCCCACGGTAGGCGGGCAGCCTGTTTTGCTGGCCGTCCGAAAAGTTATTCCCCTCACTCTGCGCTGCGCTAGGTTGGCTTGATCGCTGCTTTCCGGCGATGTTCTTTTTGCATCATGTACTGTCTGGCCTTTATCGCGAATGTGCGTGAGGCCTATGGGCTGGATCTGACAGCTGAAGACAACCAGCTGATTAAGGCGGAGGAGTAGAGAGCTTTGCTTTGGGGAGGTAGTGGTCTTCGGGAGCTGTCTCGATGCGACTTGCGCCGAATGGAATGCAGCATGCTCCCAGATCGACCGGGAGCATGCAGATCGTGGTGGTTACTTGTTCAGGAACGGGCGTAGTTTGCCGGCTAGCTCTTCTGGGTTGTTGAAGTGTGGGAAGTGGGCGGCTTCTTCTATGCGTTCCAGCTTTGCGTTCGGGATCGCGTCCTCATAGATTTCGGAGACTGCGAGAGGCTGGAAGTCTTTGTCGCCATGGATGATCAGCGTGTCAGCGGTGATGTTGCCCATATGCTTGCTCCAGTCATGGCGTCTGCCAAGGCCGAAGAACTGAGCGCGGGTGTACCAGCTGCCGAAGAGATCCTGTGAGATTGGCGGGGCACCTTTGATGGTGTCACCTGTGGCCTTGATGAAGTATGGCAGGAAGTCTGCATCCAGCTGTTGCAGGCTGGCTTCATCCTCCTTGAAGACCTGACCGAGATCCAGATAACGGCGCTGCCATTTGTCGTAGGCTTTGTGGTCCCGCTCTGGCAGGAGCTCACGAACGTTCTCAAACAAGCCTTTGTTGCCAGAGGGGAAGACGAGCAGGTCTGCCGGGTTGAGCAAGACGAGCTTATCGACATTCTCAGGGAACTCGGCGGCATAGAGGGAGGCGAGCAGGGCGCCGTAGGAGTGGCCCATGAGGATGAGCTTGTCATCGCCCAGCAGTTTGCGGATGCGTTCAATATCTGCCAGTTGCTGAGAGATGCCGAGGGTGCTTTCCAGCAGCTGGATCTTTGTCCATGTGCTGTCTTCTGCCGGGAAGCGGTCGAAGGGGCGTGTGGAGTGGCCTACACCGCGCTGGTCGTAGTAGTTGACGCGGTACTCGTCAGAGAGCAGGTCAAAACCCGGAGCGCTTGCCATGGTTGGAATGCCGGGTCCACCATGGATGAAGAGGATGTTGCGGCCTTCGCCGGTTGAGAAGTGTTTCAGCTTCACATCTGGTGCGACTTCCCAGAAGTCGTCGAAGATGCCGACGGGCGTCAGGTCTGTGCGCTGGGCAACGGTGCCCGGCTTGAACATGGGTTGTTGCATCATCCACCAGACAACAGCGCCACCGATAGCAAACAGCAAGCCAACCAGAACAACGAGTAACAGAAGCATCTTTTTGCCACTTACCCTCATAAAATCACTCCTTCATTGCAGCGGAGCCCAATGAATCATATGTGCACCCATCCGGTCTATAGCGAAGAGAACGTGCACGCTCAAATTTGTAGTATCAGGACTGTACTCAATTGAATTTGCACGTGCTTCGCAATTCTTGCGGAATTTGGCTCATGAATGAGTTTTGTAGCTTTTGTTCCGAAATCAGACTTTGTCTGACATATTCGTGCGCCAGTCGTGTTTGGAATGACCTGAAATTACATTTTCTTGCGCTTGCCTACGAAAAATTTCGTATTTCGCTTGCGATCTCTGGTTGAAGCGTGTTTTCTAATTCGCGTGAATATTTCTTGTTCACTTCATTACACCAGTCGAGCGTCCTTTTTGATTTTCCGGTGACTGCTCAGACTTCTCATAGTGTTTGGGGCAGACGATTTTATGGCGCTTCTACGCCGTAGAATATCCTGTCTCTCGTATATTTCCCGGGGGGGGCTATGACGCTTCTATCTTCCATTACTAAATTGGCGACAGCTGCAGCTATTGTTGGCGGCGCGGCGCTGTTTTCTGGTCAGGCTTTGGCGCAGGACCTTAAGTTCTTTACCATTGGCACAGGCGGTACAGCTTACACTTACTACCCGGTTGGCGGCATGATCGCCAATGCGATCTCCAATCCTCCGGGCTCTCGTGCGTGTGATGCTGGTGGGTCTTGCGGTGTACCGGGTCTGATTGCTTCTGCTGTTTCTTCCCGTGGTTCCGTTGATAACGTGAATGCGATCAACTCTGGCCTGCGTAACTCTGGTTTCGCGCAGTCTGATGTTGCTTACTGGGCGTTTTCCGGTACCGGCACCATGGAAGGCAAAGAGCCGATGAAGGATCTGCGTTCCATCGCAGCGTTGTTCCCTGAGCATATCCATCTGATTGCAAAAGCTGACAGCGGCATTAACTCTGTTGCTGACCTGAAAGGCAAGCGCGTGTCTCTGGATGAGCCGGGTTCTGGCACATACACGGATGCGAACCTGATCCTTGCAGCTTATGGCCTTTCCACCTCTGACATCACTGCTGAAGCGCTGAAGGGTTCTGCTGCGGCGGAAGCTCTGCGTAACGGCAAGGTTGATGCGTTCTTCGTGGTTGCTGGTTTCCCAACCGGTGCAGTGGTTGAGCTGGCGTCTGCTGAAGACATCAAGATCGTTCCGATCACTGGTCCTGAAGCTGAGAGCCTGGTTGAGAAATACGGCTTCTTTGCAAGCTCCGACATTCCATCTGGTGCCTACCAGGGTGTTGATGCAACAACCACTTTGACTGTTGGTGCACAGTGGATCACCAGCGCGAAAGAAGACGACGAGCTGATCTATAACATCACCAAAGCGATGTGGAACGACAAGACCCGCAAGCTGCTGGATGTTGGCCATTCCAAAGGCAAAACCATCACCATGGAAACTGCAACGGACGGTCTTGGTGTGCCGCTGCATCCGGGTGCCGAGCGTTTCTACAAAGAAGCTGGCCTGATCAAGTAGGGTCTGGTTATCTTTGATGATTTTGCAGTGCCCGGTAGACATCTGCCGGGCGCTGCTGTTTTCAATCTAAATGAAACGCAGGGCTGATGTCTCAGGATACGACAGATCAATCCCTTGAGGATCTGGAACGGAAATACGATCCAGACCTTACCTTCCGAGCCGCTGGTCCAGTGCTTGCTGTTGTTATAACAGCGGCACTTGTTGCCATGTCGCTTTATCATTATTACGCGTCCGGCTTCGGGCTTATTCGAGAGCTTGTCCATCGCGGCATTCACCTTTCGTTTGTGCTGGGGCTGGTGTTTGTTCTTTTCAGTTTCATCAAGAGCACGAGCAGCCAACCTGCGCCTTCCACATGGTGGCGCCCGAGTGGTGTGCATCTGTGGGATATCGTGCTGGCAGTGATGGCTGTGGCTGCGGCAATGTATTTGCCATTGTTGCCAGCTGAGGCGGTTGCCTCCCGTGTTGGGGCTCCTGCGCCGATTGATGTGTTTATGGGCACCGTGCTGCTGGTGCTGGTGCTGGAAGCTGCGCGGCGATCCGTTGGGCCAACGCTGCCGCTGATTGCGCTGATCTTTGTTGGCTATGCTGTGTTTGGCATGTACGCACCGGGCGCTCTGCGGCACCCGGGCGCGAGTTGGACGGGGCTGATCAATCACCTATATATGACGAACCAGGGCATTTACGGCATCGCCATTGGTGTGGTTGCCAAGTATGTGTTCCTGTTTGTTTTGTTTGGGGTTTTAGCCACGCGCATTGGCCTTGGGCAGTTGTTTATTGATCTGGCCTCTGTGATTGCCGGACGCTATGCAGGCGGGCCTGCGAAGGTTGCGATCTTCTCCTCTGCCATGCTGGGCACGATTTCCGGCAGTTCCATTGCCAACACGGTGACGACAGGCTCGCTCACCATTCCAGCGATGAAAAAGGTTGGTTATCCGCCACACTTTGCGGGGGCTGTTGAAGCGACGGCATCAACGGGCGGGCAGATTACGCCGCCGATTATGGGGGCTGCTGCCTTCATCATGGTGGAGTTTTTAGAGATCCCGTACCGTGAGGTGCTGCTTGCGGCGATGTTCCCGGCAATGCTGCATTACTTCGGCATCTTTGTGATGGTGCATCTGGAAGCCAAACGCCTTGGTTTGCGCGGCCTTACCAAGGATGAGCTGCCGAAAGCGTTGGTGGTGATGAAGCAGCACTGGCTCTCCGTCATCCCGCTGGGCATTCTGGTTTACCTGATCATCTCCGGTAAAACGCCCGACTTTGCAGCGGTTTGGGGGATTACTGCTTGTGTGGTTGTTGGGATTTTAAACCCGCATAACCGGATGGGTCTCAAAGACCTGATTGAGTCCCTGGCGACAGGGGCCAAGTACTCGCTGGCTGTTGGGGCTGCTGCTGCAGCTGTTGGCATCATTGTTGGCGTGGTGACGCTGACGGGAACGGGCTTCCGGCTTTCGTTTGTGGTGACACAGGCTGCTTCTGATCTGGGCGGGTTTATTGCGTCCGGTATGCTTGCAGAGTATGTGACGCAGAATGGGCTGACGCTGTTCTTCACCCTGTTGTTTACGGCAGTTGCCTGCATCATCATGGGCGCGGGTATTCCGACAACGGCGACCTACATCATTCTGGTTTCCATTGCTGCACCTGCGCTTGCCTTGCTGGGCGTTCAGCCGCTGGTGGCGCACTTCTTCGTGTTCTACTACGGCGTACTTGCAGACATTACGCCGCCTGTGGCGCTGGCTGCTTATGCCGGGGCTGGGATTGCTGGTGCGAACCCGTTCAAGACCGGCAACACGGCGTTCCGTCTTGGTATCGCAAAGGCGCTGGTGCCGTTTGTGTTCGTTTACTCTCCTGCACTGCTGTTGGTGACGCCGGAGTTCACCTGGTACGACCTGAGCGTAACTCTGGCGGGTGCCATGTGTGGCATTGGTCTGCTGGGTGTGGCGTTCTCTGGCTACATGCTGGCGGGGCTGAATAAGCTGGAGCGGTATTGGACGGCCTTTGCGGCGATGTTCTTCGTTGCGCCGGGCTTGCAAACCATGGCAATCGGTGGAGTGTTGATGCTGCCTGTTGTGGTGCGGCAGGTGATGGCACGTAAGAACCAACAGCTGATGACGCAAGACGCTTAGCGGCGATGTTTTATGAGTGAGATAGCCCCGCCGGATGAGAATGTTCGGCGGGGTTTTTATTGGAGAAGGTTTGATTGATTGTGACTGACACTAAGAGTTTGCTTGGCATGAAGCTTCCGGCGCTGAAACTGCGGACAACCAATGCTGAGATGATTGATTTGTCAGCGTTACAGGGCCGCACTGTTGTCTATGCCTATCCTAGAACAAGCCCTCCAAATGAAGGGCCAATTGAAGGGTGGGATCTCATTCCCGGAGCTCGTGGATGTACGCCTCAATCCTGTGCATTCCGGGATCACTTTGGTGAGTTAAAAGCGGTTGGGGCGCAAGCGGTGTTTGGGCTTTCTACTCAGTCGACAGCGTTTCAGGCTGAAGCTGCTGAGCGTTTGCATCTGCCGTTTGCTTTGCTTTCTGATGAGGAACTGGAACTGACGAAGGCGATGGAGCTGCCGACTTTTGAGGCTGGTGGCATGGTTCTGCTGAAAAGGCTCACCATGATCATCAAAGATGGTGCGATGGAACACGTTATGTATCCGGTGAGTGATCCGGCGCAGAATGCTGAGGATGTGATTGCGTATTTGAAGCAGTCGTAGTGAATGTGACAAGCCCCCGCCGGATGCACCAATCCGGCGGGGGTGTTGATTAGGCTGCTTCGGTTGCTTTCTCCGGGTAGGCTTCTTTGATGCGGTCTGCGTAGGCGACGAGGTTGGGGAACTGCTCGGTGGTTTCCTTCCAGCCGGAGAAGGGCAGGTTGGAGAGGGTGCAGAGGATTTGGGCGCCGATGGCGGCATCAGCAAAGCAGGGGCGATCGCCGAGCAGAAATGGTTTGTCACCGAGTTGGGTGGAGATGGCTTGCAAGTCTGCACGGCCCAATGCGAGGCGCTCTTCCCATGTGTGCTGGCCGTAGCCGTGATTGTTGACTTTGGTGATGACGCTTTTGCGAGACTCGTTTGCAAGGGAGCTGCGCATTTCCGGTGGCAGGATACCGAAGAACTGATCTTCGATGACAGCAAAGTTCTCATCTGGCAGCCAGCGGGTACAGACGGTCACGAAGTACAGAGAATGCTCTGCCATTCGCATGAAGGCGTGGGCCACAGCCAGTTCTGCCTCAGAATAACCACCTGAAAAATCAGCGTTATAGTTGATCACCAAATGCCGTCTGATGAACTCGGAATCGGCGATGAGCTCTTCTTGGTCCTTCATCACCGGGAGCTTGCCTTTGGGGGCGGTTTGCAATGCTGCTGGGCCTTCCAGAACGTCATAGGACAGGCCCGCCATGGCGAGCAGGATGTCTACTTTCAGGCAAAACGGGCTTGCGCTGACACCATCGAGTTTTGCGCTGAATTTGTGGTTTGTGAGCATTTGCTTTCTCCGCTTGTGTTTGGTAGGGGATTGGTAGCAAAGTGCTCCTGACAGCATTGTGTCAGGAGTGTTTCGCATTCCAAACTTATTTGGAGGAGTTCATGCGCAGGGCAGATCGGTTGCTGCAGGTCGTTCAGTTGTTGCGACGTCATCGTGGGCCGGTGACCGGTGATGCGATGGCGGAGGAACTGGAAATCTCTGTTCGCACGCTTTACCGCGACATTGTCAGCCTGCAATCGACTGGTGTGCCGATCCGCGGGGAGGCGGGGGTCGGTTATGTGCTGGATGAGGGGTATGATCTGCCGCCGTTGATGTTCAACAGTGATGAGCTGGAAGCGGTGATGATGGGCCTGCGCCATGTGCAAGTGCGTGGGGATGAGCAGCTTATTCGCACAGCCAGTGACGTGATTGCTAAGATTGCGGCGGTGCTGTCTCCCGAAGCGCGGGACGAGTTTATTGAAGCCCCGCTCTATGCGCCGGATTTTGGGGTGGAGCCGATTCCCACCGCACGGATTGAGCTGAAGGATGTGCGGCAGGCTATTCGCGGGCAGAACAAGTTGCGGCTGACCTATGAAGACGCGCAGGGTGAGATGAGCGAGCGCCTTATATGGCCGCTGAGCCTGACCTTCTTTGCACATTCTCGAATGATCGTGGCGTGGTGCGAACTGCGCAAGGACTTCCGCGCCTTCCGGACAGACCGTGTGGCCCACATGGATGTGCTGGAAGACCGCTACCGCGAAAACCGCGTCACTCTGCGAGATCGCTGGTGGAAGATGGAACTGGCAAGGCGGGAGAAAGAGGCAGAGAAGGCAGCTCTTAAGATGTAAGTGACGCTCCCTAAGGTTGTTATAGTTTGTTTTGTGGGTAATAATGGTTGTGTTTTGATGTTGCCTTTAAACAGGTGCGGAACGCATTTTGAATTACGTCATTTGGAACAGCTTGATGTTACTCGCTACCGCCTATGTCTACACGGTGTTGGCTGAGATTCTTATTATTGGGCGTAATGCTGAGGTGTATTTCCGCTCGAACAAACTCGCGCGGGTGTTGCTGTTTATAGGGGCCATGGGCGTATCGCTCGGAACGATGTTCTGGGTTCTTTTTAACTATGGTTTTTCTGATCCAGGCATGTTCCGAGGAAATGGATACATGGCACTCGTTGCAGGTGTTTCCAGCTCATTCCTTGCTTATCTGGCACTCTATCTGATCTACAAATTTGTCGAAGATATCTTTTATTGATGGGAAGAGGCATTGCCTCCCCTTTCATGCTCACTCCGCCGTCACTGCCGTGCCATGTGAGACCGTATCTCCTGGGAACTGGATCACGGTGTCGTTCTGGTTCAAACCAGCGCGGACTTCGGCCATGTCTTGGTTGAAGGCGCCGATTGTCAGGAGTTGGAGTTGGGCTTTGCCGTTGACGACTTTGAAGGTGGCCCAGTCGTTGCCTTCGCGGAAGAGGGCGGTCATGGGAATGCGCAGGACGTTTTGGCCGTGCCATGTTTCGATGGCAGCACGCAGGTGGAAGCCGTGGCCGAGTTCCAGTGCCGGGGTTTCCAGATCCAGAATGGCGTTGACGCGTTGCTCTTCGATGCCGAGGGCTGAGACCTTGGTGAAACCGGCGGGATCAATGCGGCGGACGGTTGCCTTCAGGGTGTTGCCGCCCCAGTCGACCAGAGTTGCATTTGCGCCCTCTGCGATTTTGACGGCCTCAGTAGAGAGCAGGTCAACAACCACCTCGATGTCAGCAGGGTCGCCCAGTTCCATCAGGAGCGCGCCAGACTGGATGGTCTGCTCACTTTCAACTGCCAGATTGAGGACGACACCGTTGATGGGTGTGATCATGCGTACGGCAAGTTCCTCTGAACGCTCTGGATCCTGTGCGATGTGAGGCTCGATCAGGCGGGCTTTGGCGCTTTGCAGGTCGCTGCCCCGTTGTGCGATTTGAGCATCTGCGCTTTGAACCTTGGCGGCTTTGAGGGTGACGTCGATTTCCACGCGTTCCAGCTGAGCATCGGAGATGGTTTTGGAGCGGTTGAGGCGCTGGGCGCGGATGAGTTCTGACTTGGCCAGTTTGTGTTCTGCCTTGGCGGAGGCAAGCTCAGCTTCTGCCAAGGAGATGGCAGCTTTGGCGGTTTCAACTCCGGCGAGGGCTTCTGCCTTGGTGCGGGCGTTCATGAACGGGGTGGTGAGCGGGTTGATGGTGGCGACTGTGGTTTCGCCACGGGATACTTTGTCGCCGACCTCGAGAAGGGAACGGTCGACCCGTCCGGCGATTGGGGCGGAGATTTTGTAGATCTCTTTGACGCGGGTTTTGCCGTCTTCCTCCACGGTGACAATCAGGTCGCCGCGGGTGATCCTGGCTGTTTCAACGGAGATTGGCTTTTCCTGCAAGGCCCAACCAATGAGGAGAAGAACGAGCAGGGCGACAGCAATATATGCGCCTCGTTTGACGTATTTACCGTTCATTCCTATTCCCTCGTTTTTAAGGTTTTGATGAGATCAAGTTTGCCCACACGGCGGCGCACGATGAGTGCGCAGGCCAGTGCAGCTGTGAGAATGACAAAGCTGGCGATGGCATAGGTGCTTGGCAGCACCACAAGCGGCACGCGGAAGAGATCACTGGCGAAGCCCTGTATCATGCCCGCTGCCATGCCATAGCCGATGAGCCAGCCCATGGGCTGTGCCAGCAGAACAATCATGGCCATTTCCACCAGAATGACGTGGAACACTTCCTGCTTAGAGAAGCCGATGACGCGCAGGCTGGCGAGCTCGCGGCCCCGCTCTGACAGCTGAATGCGGGCGGCGTTGTAGACCACGCCAAAGGCAACGATGACTGCGATGGTGATGTAGGCCACCAGCATGGAGTTGACGCTCTGGTCCATGAGCTCGCGGAACTTTTCGCGAGAAAGCATCTGCATGGCGATGCCGCCGAGGCCCGGTGTTTGTTTGACAGCGTCGTAGAGATCATCAAGTCGTGTGCGGTCGATATAGATCGCCAGATCAGAGATGCGTGGGCCTGTGGGGACAAGGGCGTTCAGCGCGTCTATGTGCATGGAGGCGGAGATGCCCATGTAGCTGGTGACAGTGCCGGAGACACGCACTTGCCGCAGGATCGAGTTGTGCTTGGTGAGCTCTACGGTGAGCATCTCGCCCGGCTTTACACCCAGCTGGTTGGCGAGGTGAGTTGGCAGCATGAGACCGGTGCGGGGCATTTCGATAGCGCGCTCATCAAGGTCCAAAATGCGGGAGAGGTTGGCGTTGGTTGGTCGGCCTGTGATGGCGACGCGCTTTTCTTTGGGACCAAAGCGCAGGATGACAGGTTCTTGTCTGTAGGCTTCTGCGGTGAGAACGCCGGGCAGGCGCAGGATGTCATCGAGCACGCTGGGGGCTTTGTCATCTGCCAGTGTCAGGCGGGCATCTGCTGTTTCTGCCTTGTTGAAGGCCACGTTGATCATGTGGTCCATGGAGTTGGTCAGGAACAGCGCGGAGACGAGCAGGGCCAGCGCGAAAGAGACGCCAAGGCTGGTGAGCAGGCTGCGCACCGGATTGTGCATGAGATGACGCAGGCCCATGGTGCTGAGCTGGGACAGGATGCGCACACGCCTGGACTTGAGCGAGAGGAAACTGCGGAAACGTGGCGGTGCAGGTGGGCGCATGGCGACTGCGGGTGGCAGGCGGGCGGCCTTCATGATGGAAGAGAGCGCACCGCCCAAAGCAGCGAGTAGCGAGATGGCGGCGGCGATAAGGTAGAGGTCCGGGCTTTCATCGAACACGAGGAATGGGAACGAGAAGTACTGCGCATACATTTGGGTCATCAGCTTGCCCATGTAATTGCCAGCAATGGAGCCGATTCCAACGCCCAGAAGCGCAATGAAAGAGACGAGTTTGGCGTAGTGACCCGCGACGGACCATGAAGAGTAACCGCAGGCTTTCAGGAGGCCGATCTGCTCCCGCTCCAGAGCGATCAGGCGGGACAGGATCATGTTGACGAGGAAAGCGGAGACCAGCAGGAATATGGGAGGCAGCACTTTTGCCATGGCGGAAAGCTGGGTGAGCTCCGCATCCAGAAAGGCATGGGATTGCTGGTCTTTGCGTTTATACGCGCCAGTGCCGCCGTATGGTTTGAGCAGGCGGTCGAGTTGCTCCAGTACGCAAGGTGTACAGGCGCCCCTGAGCAGCCTCAGGGAGATGTCGTTGGCCGCATTCTTCATGTCGAACAGGCCTTCCATGGCGGATTGGGCCATGAAGAAGACGGCGAAGCGGCGGTCATCGGGAACCAGATCTCCGGGGCCGAGAGCGTAGATGAACTCGGGGGAGAGGATGATGCCCGTGATTTCGAGGTTGAGCTTCTTGCCGTTCAAGATTGCGCTGAACGTGTCGCCGGGGTTGAGGCCATGTGCTTTGGCGAAGCGGGAATCCAGAGCGACCTGGTTGGTACGGGAGCCTTCCGGCAAGCGGCCTGCGCGTAAGTAGAGGCGGTTGACGGCAGGCTTTCTGCCTGAGGGCAAGGAAAGCGCAATGCCAGCGGCGGGTTCTGCCATCTGCGGAATATCGAGGATGGCGGAGCGGACGATGCGCATTTCGACTGCTGCTACGCCATCAATGGCTGCGATGCGGTCTTTCAGGTGATCAGGTGCACGGACGGCTTGTGCGAAGATGTGGCCGAAGCGGTACTGGTCGTAATAGGTTTCCTGTGTCTGGCTGAGAGAGCGGTAGGCGCCTTGTGCGAGAATCAGCGTCATCACTCCGCAGGCCATGACCAAAGCAATCGCGAGCACTTGCGCCCACAGGCGTTTCAAGTCGCGGATGACTTTTCGGTCAAGGACGGGCAGAGCTACCATGCAACCTCCGAAGGCTGCTTGGGTGTTTCGTTTTCGTGCGTGCTCTCGATTGCGCCGTCTTTGAAGACGTAGACACGGTTTGCCATTTGCTGGATGGCCGTGTTGTGCGTGATGATTGCGGTGGTCGTGCCAAGTTCCAGATTGATGCGCTGTAAGGCTTCCAGAACCAGTGTGCCGGTTTTGGTGTCGAGCGCACCAGTGGGTTCATCGCAAAGCAGGACTTCCGGCCTTTTGGCGATGGCACGGGCGATAGCGACGCGTTGCTGTTCGCCGCCGGACATTTCCGCCGGGAAGTGGGAGGAGCGTTTGCCGAGGCCGACCAGTTCCAGGGCTTCCTGTGGGTCCATCGGGTCCTTGGCGATCTCTGTTGTCAGAGCCACGTTTTCCCATGCGTTGAGGCTGGGAATGAGGTTGTAGAACTGGAAGACGAAGCCGACGTAATCGCGCCGATAGCGGGTCAGTTCGCTTTCGCTGAAGTCCGTCAGGTTTTTGCCTATGAACGAGACTGTGCCGGAGGTGGCATTGTCGAGACCGCCGAGAATGTTCAGGAATGTGGATTTGCCGGAGCCGGATGGCCCTAGTAGCACAACCATTTCACCTTCAAAGAGTGTCATGGAGACACCGCGAAGTGCGTGCACCTCAACCTCGTTGGTGACATAGGTTTTTGTCGTGTTTTCAGCAATAAATACTGGCGTCGGCATAGGGGCCCCAACCTGAATGTGCAGCTACGTTACACTATAGCCTCAGACTCAAGTTGTATGGCAATGATCCCACTCAAGGAACTGAGTAAATTCCCTAGGCTAGATGTCAGTGCGTGGCGGTGCGCCTACAGATTTGCGGAAAATAAGTTCCGGGTGCCACAGGCATTGCAGCTCTTTGATGTCTGTGCCCTTGAGGTAGTTCATCGCCATGATCGCGATCTCCCGACCTGCATCGCGCAGTGGTGAGCGGGTGACGGTCAGTGGCGGGTTCATGTCAGATGCTTGTGCGAGGGGCACGTTGTCATCGTGGGCGACGATGGAGACTTCAGAACCGATCTTGATGCCGAGTTCGTTACAGGCTCTGTACGCGCCTTTTGCCATGACCACACTTGAGCAGAGCAGGGCAGTCGGGCGGTTTTCGAGCTGCAAGATCTCCATGGCGAAGGTGTAGCCGTTTTCCTCTGACATAGCGCCTGCACGCATATAATCCGGGTTCGGCGTGACGCCTCGTTCCTTCAACGCATCCTGCCAGCCGTTGAGCCGGTCAATGGCGTAGACACGGTTTGGATGGCCGTTGAGGATCGCGATCTTGTCGTGACCCATTTCCAGCAGCATCTTTGTGGGCTCGTGGAAGACGCCGTAGTTGTCGATGTCGATGTACGAGTAGCTATCACAGGTGGCAGTGCGGCCATGCACGATGAATGGGATGTTGAGGTCTTGCAGCAGACGGATGCGTTCTTCACTCAGATCCACGTTGGACAGGATCACCAGATCAACGGTGCCTTTTTCCGCAAAGCGGCGGTAGACGTCCACTTCCTCACTCTGCGAGGAAGAGATCATGATGTCGTAGTCAAGCTCGGATGCCTTCTCAGAAAGACCTGTCAGAAACTCGATGAAATGCGGGTCGAGAAACATGTTCATGTCAGTGGGGAAGGCGATGCCGATCACGCAGGAGCGTCCGGTTGCCAGACGGCGTGCGTTGACATTGGGACGATAGCCATAGGTCTTTGCTGCCTCCGAAACCCGGTTTCGGGTGGCGAGAGACACGTCAGAATACCCGTTCAGTGCTCTGCTGACTGTGGTTTGTGAAAGACCGAGATGATTGGCTAAACTCTTAAGATTCATAATAATTCAATGGCTCAAACTTGCTGTGCGCCTTGTTTATAGCCCCTTTTTCTCCCGCATGCTTGGATGAAATCTAACCCAGAAGTCTGCCTAAAATCCAGTAGGACCTTTGTCTTTTCCAAAGCGCTTTGGAAACGGTAACGGAGACAGTGGAAAACTGATATTTTTCAGAGGTGCAGTAAAATACCACATAGGATGGGCTCTAAACTTAGGAGAATTCAGCTATTTTGTGGGTGCTGCGTTGCAAAATATGACGCCAGATGGACAGCCTCACAAAAGTTCCTATGGATTTTTACTATTGACTTAGACCGGTGACTAAACTTTGCTTGTCTCAAAGCGCTTTGGGAATCTTTTGAAAGATGACCAGTGTTTGGGGAGCCCTTCGCTCTGGAGGGGTAATTAATGGCCGGACAACGATTGGGAATTCGTTGAACCAAGGGCCATGGACGAAACAGGGAGGCGTCCCATTATGGGTATCCGTCGTACATTATTAGGTTCTGCTGTTGCTGTTGCTGGTATGGCTGGCGTTGCGGGTTATGCAATGGCTGCTGAAGTTACCGTTGTTTGCGGTAGCGTTGGTCAGGGCGCTAAGCTCTGTAAAGGTGCTGCAACCGAGTGGGCTAAAGAAACTGGCAACACCGTTAAGTTTTTCGCTGCACCTGCATCATCTACCGAGCAGCTGGCGCTGTACCAGCAGATCCTGAGCTCTGGTTCTTCTGATATTGATGTTTTCCAGATTGACGTTATCTGGCCGGGTATTCTGGGAAGCCACCTTGCTGATCTGAAGCCATATTCCAATGGCGCAGAAGACATGCACTTCCAGCCAATCGTTGCGAACAACACCTACAAGGGCAAGCTGGTTGCTATGCCTTGGTACACTGATGCTGGCCTGCTGTTCTACCGCAAAGACCTGCTTGAAAAGCACGGCGAAAAGGCTCCTGAAACCTGGGGTGATCTGACCGCAAGCGCGAAAAAAATTCAGGATGCTGAACGCGCAGCTGGCAACAATAAAATGTGGGGCTTTGTTTATCAGGCGAAGGCTTATGAAGGTCTGACCTGTGATGCTCTTGAGTGGGTCGACAGCTTTGGCGGCGGCGATGTTGTGAACGCTGATGGCGATATCACCATCAACAACGAAAAAGCTGTAAAAGCTCTGTCCCTTGCAGCAAGCTGGACCGGTACAATTGCACCTTCTGGTGTTCTTTCCTATCAGGAAGAAGATGCACGCGGTGTGTTCCAGTCCGGTAATGCAGTGTTCATGCGTAACTGGCCTTATGCATGGTCTCTCGGTCAGGCTGACGATTCTCCGATCAAAGGCAAGATCGGTGTGATGGCTCTGCCAAAAGGTGGTGAAGACGGAAAGCAGACCGGTACTCTTGGTGGTTGGCAGCTTGCTGTTTCCAAATACTCCAAAGACCCTGAAGCAGCTGCAAGTCTTGTTATGCACCTGACCAGCAAAAAGAGCCAGAAACAGCGCGCTATCGAAGGGTCTTACAACCCAACCATTGCTGAGCTGTACTCTGATGCGGATGTTCTTGCAGCAAGCCCGTTCATGGGTCAGTTGAAAGACACCTTCACCAATGCTGTGGCACGTCCATCCCGTGCAACTGGCTCTAACTACAACAAAGTTTCCAATGCATTTTACAATGCAGTGCATGACGTGCTTTCCGGTAAAACCGAAGCAGAGGCATCCCTTGCGAAGCTTGAAAAGAACCTGAAACGCATCAAGCGTAAAGGCTGGTAAGTCTCCTCCCTAGACTTGCGATCTGTGTTGCGGCCTCCCGATGGCCGCAACACTGAACCGAGCTCCTGGGTGGTTCCTTGGAGTTTCCCTGAAATAAAGAAACCAAGGATCAGAGGATGACCCTTGCTCTTCAGCAGGATGGTACAGCCACTCGTAAAGCAAAACGCTCCAATCTGAGCTCTGCCAGATTGCGCGCCGCGTGGCTTTTTCTCGCCCCCATGATGATTGCTTTGGCCGCTGTTGCAGGCTGGCCGTTGCTTCGCACCATCTGGTTGGGTTTTACCGACGCAAACCTCACAGATCTCAGCCAATCTCAATTTATCGGCTTTGAGAACTATCTCTCGTATTATGACGGAGAGGCTTATGGCGTTCTCGTTGATGCCGAGTGGTGGAATGCGGTTTGGAATACTCTCTGGTTTTCTGTCATCTCTGTTGGTTTTGAAACTCTATTCGGGCTTCTCATTGCGTTGATCCTGAATGCGGAGTTCAAAGGACGTGGCCTTGTGCGTGCTGCGGTTCTGATCCCCTGGGCGATCCCGACTATTGTTTCCGCCAAGATGTGGGGCTGGATGCTTCACGACCAGTTTGGTGTGATCAACGAAATTCTGCTGGGTGTCGGCATTCTGTCTGAGCCGGTTGCCTGGACGGCTGATCCTTCCACCGCGATGTGGGCTGTGATCATGGTGGATGTCTGGAAAACAACACCGTTCATGGCACTGCTGACCCTTGCTGCCCTTCAAATGCTTCCGGGTGATATCTATGAGGCTGCCCGCGTGGATGGCATCAACCCGATCCGCGTGTTCTTTAAAGTGACTTTGCCGCTGATCCGTCCAGCGATCATTGTTGCGGTAATTTTCCGCAGTCTTGATGCGTTGCGCGTGTTTGATTTGATTTACGTGCTGACATCCAACTCCACTTCGACCATGTCCATGTCAGTTTATGCGAGGCAGCAACTGGTTGATTTCCAGGAAGTTGGCTATGGCTCTGCGGCTGCGACGCTGCTGTTCATTGTGATTGCCTTGTTGACGACCATTACTGTGGTGGCAGGCGGGCTGAAGTCCGGTGAAGGAGAACAATCATGAACAGACAGATGAAGTCTATTCTGTTTTACTCGCTGGTTGTTGTGGTCGTGATTTTCTCGGTCTTCCCGTTCTATTACGCGATTGTCACGAGTTTCCGGAGCGGGCAGGAGCTGTTCAATCCGTCCGTTTTCCCAACATCCTTCACGATGGGGAACTATTTCTCCATCTTCAAAGAACAGCCGTTTGGCCTCAATATTCTGAACTCGGTGATTGTTGCGACATCTGTTGTGGTCCTGTCGCTGATTATTGCAGTGACGGCGTCTTATGCGCTGGCTCGTATCCACTTCCGGGGCCGTGGTCTGTTGTTGATGACGATCCTGTCAGTCTCCATGTTCCCGCAGGTGGCGATCCTCTCCGGCATGTATGAGCTGATCCGCTCCATGGGGCTTTACAACTCTCTGCCGGGTCTGATTATCCCGAACACAGTGCTGACCCTGCCGTTCACTGTGTGGGTGCTGACGACCTTCATGAAGGAGCTGCCGAAGGAGCTTGAAGAGGCTGCGGTTGTTGACGGAGCTTCTCCGCTGACCATTGTGCGCCGGATCTTCCTGCCGTTGATGTGGCCAGCGATGGTGACCACTGGTCTGCTTGCCTTTATCGGTGCGTGGAACGAGTTCCTGTTCGCGCTCACCTTTACTCTATCCAACGAAGTTCGCACCGTGCCAGTGGCGATTGCCCTGATGTCCGGTGCAACTGAATACGAGCTGCCATGGGGCAATATCATGGCTGCTTCTGTGCTAGTGACCGTCCCGATCGTGGTCCTAGTCCTGGTGTTTCAACGAAAAATCGTCGCTGGTCTTACAGCTGGTGCGGTTAAAGGATAACTGGAATGAACCTCTCTACCCCAATAAACGAAAATACAAGCCATCGCGTTCTGGCGAACGATCCGGATTGGTGGCGGGGCGCAGTCATTTATCAAATCTATCCGCGGTCTTTCGCAGATAGCAATGGCGATGGCATTGGTGACCTTCCAGGTATTACAGAGAAGCTGGACTACATCTCCGATCTTGGTGCTGATGCGATCTGGATCTCGCCTTTCATGAAGTCGCCGATGGATGACTTTGGCTACGATGTTTCTGATTATGAAGACGTCGATCCGATGTTTGGCTCTCTGGATGACTTCAAAGAGCTGGTGGCTAAAGCGCATGGTAAGGGCATTCGTGTTCTGATCGATCTGGTGATTTCACACACCTCTGAGCAACATGAGTGGTTTAAGGAAAGCCGGAGCAATAAGACCAACAGCAAGTCTGACTGGTATGTCTGGGCAGACCCGAAGGCTGATGGTTCTCCGCCAAACAACTGGCTCTCCATCTTTGGTGGTTCCGCCTGGCAGTGGGACAGCCGCCGTTGTCAGTACTACCTGCATAACTTCCTGCGCTCTCAGCCGGATCTGAATTTCCATTGCGAGGAAGTGCAGCAGGCCGTGCTTGATGCAGGTCGGTTCTGGCTGGAGCTGGGTGTTGACGGGTTCCGTCTGGATACCGTGAACTTTTACGTTCATGACAAACAGCTGCGTGACAACCCACCTTATCCGGATCCGGATAGTCTTGCGGATGTGACTGGCGTGAACCCTTATGCGTTCCAGGACCACAAGTTTGACAAATCGCAGCCAGAGAACCTGCCGTTCCTTGAGCGCTTACGGGCTGTGATGAACGAGTATCCGAACACCACCACAGTTGGTGAAATCGGTGCAGGGCATGAAGCCAGTGAGATTATGAAGCAGTACACCTCTGGTGAGGGGCGCCTGCACATGGCGTACAGCTTTGATCTGCTTTCCAACACGCCAACTGCAACCTATGTGCGTGAGCGGGTGACCAACCTGCAGAACATTGTGACTGAGGGCTGGCCGAGCTGGGCGATGTCCAACCACGATGTGAAGCGTATGGGATCACGGCTTCCTGCTGATGTTGATCCTCAGGTGGCAACACCAGCTTTGATGGCGCTGAGCGCTTCCTTGCGTGGTAGCCCATGCATTTATCAGGGTGAAGAACTGGGCTTTAAAGAAGCTGATGTGGCTCTGGAAGACCTTCAAGATCCTTATGGCATTGAGTTCTGGCCTGAGTACAAAGGTCGTGATGGGTGCCGTACGCCGATTGCATGGACCAAGGACGGTGGCTTCACCACTGGCAAGCCTTGGTTGCCAATGGCGCAAGACCATCTGGATCACAGTGCGGAAGCTCAGGCTGGAGATGAGGCTTCTCCACTTCGCCGGACAGCGAAATATCTGCAGTGGCGTAAGGACCAGAAGGTTCTACAAAAGGGGTCTTTGGACTTTGCTGATCTGGGAGAAGACGTTCTGGCGTTTGTGCGTGAGCATGAAGGTGAACAAGTACTTTGCGTCTTCAATCTGACAAATGATGATATGCGTGTTGCTCTGGGGGCGTACAGCTCTGCTGCGTTGCTGGAGGGGCATGGATTTAGTGCGGAAATGGACGGCGAGGCACTCAACCTGCCTGCATGGCAAGTGGCTTACTTGCAAATCTCAAAGAACTAAGCTGAGGGCAACACCATGGCAGATGTAACACTCAAGGGTATCGTCAAGGACTTCGGGTCAACCCGCATCATCCACGGCGTTGACTTGCAGATCAAAGATCGCGAGTTGATCGTGTTTGTCGGGCCATCCGGCTGCGGTAAATCGACTTTATTGCGCCTGATTGCAGGGCTTGAAGATATCACTGATGGTGACATGTTCATTGATGGAGATCTGGTGAACCAGCGCTCTCCTAAGGAACGCAAGATAGCCATGGTGTTCCAGAGCTATGCTCTTTATCCGCATATGAATGTTTATGAGAATATGGCGTTTGGCCTTGAGCTCTCCAAGCATTCAAAAGAGGATATCAAAGACAAGGTGATGGAGGCGGCTCGTATCCTTGAGCTGACTCCGTTGCTGGAACGCAAGCCGAAGCAACTTTCTGGTGGTCAGCGGCAGCGTGTGGCGATTGGCCGTGCGATTGTTCGTAATCCTAAGGTCTTCCTGTTTGATGAGCCGCTTTCCAACCTTGATGCGGCGCTGCGTGTGCAGATGCGTATTGAGATTGCCAAGCTGCATCAGGACATGGACGCCACCATGGTGTACGTGACCCACGATCAGGTGGAAGCAATGACGCTTGCAGACCGGATTGTGGTGCTGAATGCTGGCCGGATTGAGCAGGTTGGTAGCCCGCTTGAGCTGTACCATCGTCCACGCAACAAGTTTGTGGCTGGCTTCATCGGGTCGCCGAAGATGAACTTCATTGAGGCGCAAGTGATAGGTGTTGCTGAAGACGGTGTTGAGCTGTCGGTTATCGGCTCTGATCCTGTGAAGGTTGTCGTTGATCCGACTGGCCTTGCTGTTGGCGATAAAGTTGAGTTTGGTATTCGTCCTGAGCACATGGGCAGCGGAACGGAAGGCGAGCTTTCCGGGAAGGTTGAGGTTATTGAGGAACTTGGCGAGAGCCACTTCCTGCATGTGCGCTTGACTGACGGTTCTTTGATCACCGTTCAGGGCAGGGGTGATGCTACCGCGAAGGCTGGTGAGAGCTGTAAAGTGAAGCTGGATTGTAGCCATGCGCATGTGTTTGACGGTGACGGATTCGCGTTTTCTAAATTGGGGACGTTAGGTCAACATGAAAATACTGCAACTCTTGAGGGTGCGTGATAAATAAAATTGCTCACAGACTCACTCCAACTTGGCATAGAGTTCCAACGCTGCACCTTGTGTGCAGCGTTTACTTTTTCTGAGACGCCTCTTCATTTCTTAAGGTGATTAAATAGCTGATTTTTTTAGACTGAATCAGGCTTGATCA
The DNA here is from genome assembly GCF_001623145.1 of Pseudovibrio sp. W64. Lineage (NCBI taxonomy): Bacteria > Pseudomonadati > Pseudomonadota > Alphaproteobacteria > Hyphomicrobiales > Stappiaceae > Pseudovibrio > Pseudovibrio sp. W64. The sequence goes on from NZ_LMCI01000009.1 coordinate 50,798, forward strand.
TACCAATTGACTAGTCCGTTAGGGGAGGTTTGATTACTGGCAGAAACCGCAAGGTTAGCCGTCCAGAATCAAGCAAGGATTGAGCTGGTGCATGGTATTCTTTGGCTGAGCTCAACCAAGGGTACTTGTTCCCATTCTTAAAAAGTGAAAGAATTTAATCAGTGATTGCACTTAGATGCGGTTACAATTCTTTCGCCTTCGCGCGACTAACGATGTGAAGGCATTTTATAAATAGGGGAGCATTTTATAATGCAATTTAAGCGTAGTCTTCTCTCGCTGGCGCTTGCTGCAAGCGTGGCGATGCCAATTTCCGGCGCTATCATCTCTGAGGCTGGTGCTGCAACACCACCTAACATGCTCATTGTTGCTGGCCGTATTGACGATATCATTTCCCTTGATCCGCAGGAAATGTTTGAGTTTTCCGGTACGGACATGGCGAACAACATGTATGACCGTCTGGTACAGCTGAACCCAGCTGACCTGTCCAAAGGTTATGAGCCAGGTCTGGCAACGAGCTGGGAAATCTCAGAGGACGGCAAGACCTTTACCTTTAAAATGCGTGAGGGCGTCAAGTTCCACACCGGCAACCCTGTTACTGCAAAGGATGCTGAATACAGCCTTCGCCGTGCAGTTGCGATGAAGAAAACACCGTCTTTCATTCTTACGCAGTTTGGCTTCACTCCTGAAAACATGAGTGAGACAATCAAAGCCGTTGATGAGAACACTTTCCAGATTACGACAGATAAGAAGTACGCTCCTTCTTTCGTGCTGAACTGCTTCACTTCTGCAATTGCTTCTATCGTTGATAGTGAGCTGGTTAAGTCTAATGAAGTTGATGGCGACTGGGGTAACGGCTGGCTGAAAACCAATTCTGCTGGTTCTGGCGCGTTTAAGCTGCAGAGCTGGAAGCCAAATGAATCTTATTCTCTGACTGCTGTTCCAGGCTACTGGCGTGGTGAAGTTGCGATGAAGCGCGTAATCGTGCGTCACGTGATGGAATCTGCTTCTCAGCGTCTAATGCTGGAAAAAGGCGATGTTGATGTTGCCCGTCATCTGTCTCCAGAAGATATTGCTGCGATCTCCACCAACGAAGATCTGAAGGTTGAAGACACGCTCCGTGGTCGTCTGATGTACATCTCCTTCAACCAGAAGGATAAGGCGCTGTCCCATCCAAAGGTTGCGGAAGCTCTGAAGTATCTCGTTGACTACAAAGGCATGACCGGTTCTTTCCTGAAGGGCCAGTACACCATCCAGCAGGCGTTCCTTCCGCAGACCTATATGGGCGAACTGAAGGATACTCCATTCTCACTGAACGTTGAGAAAGCTAAAGAACTGCTCGATCAGGCAGGTTATGCCGATGGTTTCGATGTTGAGTTCATCGTTCGTAATGCGACTGAGCGCGTTGAAATTGCTCAGAGCTTGCAGAACACCTTTGGTCAGGCTGGCATTCGCGCCTCTATCACACAGGGAACTGGCAAGCAGATCCTTGGTCGTTACCGCGCTCGTGATTTCCAGATCTACGTAGGTGCATGGGGTCCGGATTACCCAGATCCACACACAAATGCTGATACCTTCGCAAACAACCCGGATAACTCCGATGAAGGTAAGCACGTTGGTAAACTGGCATGGCGTAACGCTTACCCAGCAACAGAGCTGACCAAGCTGACCGATCTTGCTGTACAGGAAAGTGACCGCGAAAAGCGTGCCCGCATGTACGTGCAAGCTCAGAAGACCTTCCAGAAAGAAGCTCCATTCTCAGTTATGTTCCAGCAGATTGAACAGAACTCCATGGCTGCAAACGTAACCGGCTTCAATCCGGGTGGCGCTATTACTGGCGTATTCTTCTGGCCTGTAAAAAAATAAGATTGGCTAATTACAAATGAGCATCGCTGACTCTACAGCGACTGTGGCGCGGCGAGGGTTTACCTCGCCGCTCTACAAGATTTTAAAAGGTTTAATCGCTGGCCTTTTCTCCATTGCCATCACTATGGTGGGGCTTCTTTTCGTCACCTTCATTATTGCGCGTGTTATGCCAGTCGACCCGGTCCTCGCGGTTGTTGGTGAGCGTGCCTCTCAGGAAATTTATGAAGCTGCGTACAAGGCCATGGGTCTTGATCAGCCGCTTTACGTGCAGTTTATGCTGTTCTTGAAGCAGGTGGCGATGGGCGACTTCGGGATGTCGACGCTGACAGCGCGGCCCGTTGTTGAGGACATTGCCCGCGTTTTCCCAGCTACACTAGAGCTTGCAACCCTTGCGACGATCGCTGGCGTTGGCATTGGCGTACCGATGGGGGTTTTGGCTGCAGTGAATGAAGGCCGTTGGCCGGACCAGCTGATCCGCCTTGTTGGCCTGTTTGGCTACTCCATGCCGATCTTCTGGTTTGGCTTGATGGGCCTTTTGATTTTCTATGGTATTCTTGGCTGGGTTAGTGGCCCGGGTCGTATCGATATCTACTACGAAGACATTGTTCCTGTTGTCTCAGGCATGATCCTCATCGATAGCCTGATTGCAGGAGAGATCGAGATCTTCTGGAATGCGGTGAGCCACATCATTCTGCCTGCAAGTATTCTTGGCTATTATTCTATTGCTTACATTTCCCGTATGACCCGCTCGTTTATGCTGGAACAGTTCTCTCAGGAGTATATCACCACTGCGCGCGTGAAGGGTGTTTCCGAGACTGCTGTGATCTGGCGTCATGCGCTGCCCAATGTGATGATCCCGCTTATTACAGTGATCGCGCTTTCCTATGCGAACCTGCTGGAAGGGTCTGTGCTGACAGAGATTATCTTCTCATGGCCGGGTCTGGGCAACTACATCACCAATGCTCTGCTTTCTGCCGATATGAATGCGGTGCTGGGTGGAACAGTTGTGGTTGGTGCTATCTTTGTGGGCCTCAATCTCTTCTCTGACTTCATGTACAAAGTGGTTGATCCGAGGGCACGATGACAACAGCACCTGTAAAATCTAACGTGCCTGACAGAGCTGGCTTGAAAGCATGGCTCTCCTCTGATGCACCTACATCCCGCGGACATGCGCGCGCTGTGCAGTTTTATATGGGGTGGATGAAACTCTATGAAAACAAACTCGCGTTTCTCGGGTTCCTGATTATTCTGAGCCTGGTTCTGATGGCGATTTTTGCACCACTGCTGGCAACAACAGAGCCAAATGCACAAGACCTTGCCAAACGTTTGACTGCGCCGGGGGTGGATGGTCACCTGCTTGGAACTGATGAGCTTGGCCGTGATATCTGGAGCCGCCTCGTTTACGGTTCTCGTATCACGCTTCTGATCGTGGGCATCGTTGCGTTCACAGCTCCGGTTTTCGGTTTGCTGATTGGAACTGTTGCGGGTTACCTGGGCGGCTGGGTTGATCAGGCGCTTATGCGTTTGGTTGATATCTTCCTGGCGTTTCCTAAACTTATTCTAGCGCTTGCCTTCGTTGCTGCGCTTGGGGCTGGTATTGAGAGTGCGATTATCGCGATCAGTCTGACGGCATGGCCTCCGTATGCGCGTATTGCTCGCGCTGAAACGCTGACCATTCGCAATGCGGATTACATCAGCGCTGTGCGTTTGCAGGGGGCTGGTGTCATGCATATCATTATTGGACATGTATGGCCGTTGTGTCTGTCCTCCATCATCGTTCGTGTGACGCTTGATATGGCGGGGATTATTCTGACAGCTGCCGGCCTTGGTTTCCTTGGTCTTGGTGCTCAGCCTCCAGAGCCTGAGTGGGGCGCAATGATCTCTGCTGGTCGCAAGTTCATTTTGGACCATTGGTGGGTTGCTGCCATGCCGGGTATGGCGATCTTTATCGTGTCTTTGGGCTTCAACCTGCTGGGTGATGGTCTGCGCGATATTCTTGATCCGAAAAAGAGCCAGAGCTAGGGGAGAGAACCATGAGTGATACGCTTTTAAGCGTTGAGGACCTTTGGGTTCGTTTCCCAACACGCAGTGGTACTGTTGATGCAGTTCGTGGCATTTCGTTCTCTGTTGGGCGTGAGCGCGTTGGCATTGTGGGCGAAAGTGGCTCCGGTAAATCTATGACCGGGCGGAGTATTTTGCGCCTGATCCGGTCTCCTGGCCAGATGGAAGCCAAGTCGATTAAGTTCAATGGTGAGAATCTGCTGGACTATTCGGAACGGCAGATGCGGAAGATCCGTGGGCATCAGATCTCTATGGTGATGCAGGATCCGAAGTTCTCGCTGAACCCTGTTCACACGGTTGGCAAGCAGATCTGTGAGGCACTTCGCCTGCACACCAAATCTTCTCGTCGTGAGGCTCGTCAGGGTGCTCTGGAGATGCTGGAGGCGGTTCAGATCCGCAACCCTGAGCGTGTGTTCAATTCTTATCCGCATGAGCTTTCAGGCGGTATGGGGCAGCGTGTGATGATCGCGATGATGCTGATCACTGATCCAAAGCTGCTGATTGCTGATGAACCGACCTCTGCTCTGGATGTGACTGTGCAGATGAAGGTGCTGGCGATCATGGACAAGTTGGTGCAAGAACGCGGAATGGGGCTGATCTTCATCAGTCACGATCTGAATCTTGTCTCGTCCTTCTGTGACCGAATTATCATTATGTACGCAGGACGTATTGTAGAGACCTGTAAGGCCAGTGAGCTGCACAATGCGACGCATCCTTACACACGTGGGTTGCTGAATGCGCTGCCTCGCATTGAGGAGCCCAAGGGGCGCCTTGAAGCACTGCAACGTCAGGACAGCTGGAAGCAGGAGGTCAGTGTTGATGCCCGGGTCTGATAGTGCTGTGATGGAACGTAAGCCATGGGTTGCGGAAGCAACAAAAGACGCCCGCCTCGAGATCAAAGACCTCAACGTCTATTTCGGTGAGGGACCGGATCGCTTTCAGGCTGTCAAAAACGTGAGCGTCAAGGTTCAGCAAGGCGGCAGTTTTGGTATTGTCGGTGAATCTGGCTCAGGTAAGTCAACTGTACTGCGCGCTGTGTGTGGACTGGTTGAGAGCTGGGATGGTGAGATCGATATTGACGGCGCCCCTGTTTCGCATAAGCGTGACAAGGTTTTTGCCCGCAAGATTCAGATGGTTTTTCAGGACCCTTACGCGTCCTTGCATCCACGCCATACCGTTGACCGAGTTTTGTCAGAACCTCTGAAATTACATGGGTTTGACGATATTGATGGTCGTGTGCTTCGGGCTCTGGATGACGTAGGGCTTGGGGCAGATTTCCGCTTTCGGTATCCGCATCAGCTTTCCGGTGGTCAGCGACAGCGTGTGGCTGTTGCACGCGCGTTGATGTTGGAGCCGGAGATTCTTTTGTTGGATGAGCCAACTTCAGCGTTGGATGTATCTGTGCAGGCTGAAATTCTTAACCTGTTTGCTGATCTGCGGAAGGAGCATAACCTTACCTATGTGATGGTGACGCACGATCTGGCAGTCGTTGCGCATATGTGTGATGAGATTGCCGTGATGCAGCATGGTGAGGTTGTTGAGGTGATGGATGTGGAAGCGATGCGAAGCTCTACACCGGAGACAGCTTACACGCAGGAACTGCTCAAAGCCTCTATGGGGTATGATGCGGAGTTCTTCGGCGACCGTTGATCTGCGAAGCATCTGATGATTACTGAGAGCCCCGCCCTTGTGGTGGGGCTTTTGTTGTTCTGGCGGGGGAACTTCAGTAGGATCGCTTTGTTGATTTGATGATTGTTGGTTGCGGAGCCAGAGATGAAGTATTTTTATGGCCTTCTTTGTATTTTGGGATTTCTGCTGCCGTACGGGGCGTTTATGCCATGGTTGCTTGAGAACGGGTTGAACCTGCCGCAACTTCTTGTTGAAGCATTTGCTGGCGAGATATCGGCTTTTGCCTGGCTTGATGTGGTGGTTTCGGCGGTGGTTTTGATAGGCTTTATCTTTGCCGAAGGGCAACGACTTGGAATGAAGCGTCTTTGGCTTCCGATTCTTGCTGTGTTCACCGTTGGTGTGTCGTTGGGCTTGCCATTGTTCTTGCTCTTGAGAGAATTACACGTTGAAAAACCATCAAAACCAAGGGCTCACAGCGGAAAAAACGTAGCGCACATATGATAGTTGGAACTCATGTGCAGAAAATGGCCTACACCAATGAGTTCACTGTGAATTTCTTAATGTTTTCTGCTATAAACAACCGGCTTAATCCTACGAGTACATACGCTAAAACACTCGCAGATTGGCTTGGGTGTTTTCTAATTGATCTACGGTGTCTTCTTTGAGAAGTCTTGACGAAAATCTTATTTCCCATATTCCTCCGTTCCGAAAGCTGGAACGCGTTGATATCAGAGAGATTTTGGACGCAGCGACGCCAAAGCGTTTCAGCGCGGGTCAGGCTATTTTCGAAGAGCATGAGCCAGCGGAGCGGTTTTTCCTGCTGTTGGACGGTCATGTGCGCGTTATTCGCACCACGGCTTCCGGAGATCAGGTGATTGCGCGTCACATCGTCAGTGGCGAGCTTATGGGCATTGCCTCCGCAATTGGCAGGACGACTTATCCAGCCAGTGCTGTGGCGATTGATGACTGCCTTGTGCTGTTCTGGCCGACAAGTCTCTGGAAGACGTTTGTCGAAAAGTACGATGGATTTGCGACGGAAACCTATAAGACAGTCGGAGAGCGTATCTCTGAAGCGAACAACCACATTCTGGAACTGGCAACACAGCAGGTCGAGCAGCGTGTTGCACGTGCTTTGCTGAGACTTGCAATCCAAAGCAGCCGCATCACCGATGAGGGAATGGAAATTGATTTTCCTCTCACACGCCAGAATATCTCTGAGATGACAGGTACAACTTTGTACACTGTGAGCCGTTTGCTAAGCGCTTGGGAAAAACAGGGAATTGTGAATAGCGGGCGCAAAAAGGTCATCGTGACGGAGATGAATAAGCTGAAGACTCTGGCTGATTTGGACCCAATGGCTGACTCTTGAGTACCGTTGAGCGATTGCCTGAGTGTTACTAGGCATAAATACCAGTATTCTCGACTTTATATCCTATTGTTTTTAAACGTGTTTTTCTCCTATATCCGGTAATTACCGAATAGGTTGTTCTAGCACAAACTTCCCCAGTGGCGTCAATTTTATCATCTTCGGGACCGTAACCACGATAGGATTCCGTAGATGTCAGAATTCCTTACAAAATCGCGGGCACGAAATATTTTTTATGGGGGATCCTTATTCTTCATAGGCATATTTGCCGTGCTCTCAATCGACAGCCACCTTTACGTCGTCAATGAATCGACTTCAAAAGCTGATCTCACTGACGAGGTTGTCCTCGGAAAGCACGTTTGGGAAAAGCATGCTTGCATCAACTGCCATACGTTGCACGGGGAAGGCGCTTACTTTGCTCCTGAAGTCGGCAATGTGATGACACGTTGGGGCGTGCTGGATGATCCGGATGATGCAGCTGAGACCCTTGGCTCCTGGATGGAAGCTCAGCCGAGCCGCATCGAAGGTCGTCGCCAGATGCCTTTCTTCGATCTGACCAAAGAAGAAGTCCGCGGCCTCTCTGAATTCTTGCGTTGGGCTGACAAGACCAACACGCAAGACTGGCCACCGAACGACGCTGGTTAAGGGGTGGTATTATGAAATACAGTTCTCAAAAAGTCGCGTATGCCTACTTCGTAGCTGCGCTTGGCCTATTCGCAATCCAGGTTCTGGGCGGTTTGCTCGCTGGCTGGATTTATGTTGCACCTAACTTCCTTTCGGAGTTGCTGCCGTTCAACATCGTTCGCATGTTGCACACCAACGCACTGATCGTCTGGCTTCTGCTCGGCTTCTTTGGTGCGGCTTACTTCATCATCCCGGAAGAGAGCGAGCGTGAGATCCACTCCGTTAAGCTCGCTTACATTCAGCTGATCATTCTTGTGGTTGGTACACTGGGTGCTGTTGTCAGTTACATCATGGGTATCCATGAAGGCCGTGAATTCCTTGAGCAGCCGCTCTGGGTTAAGGTCGGCATTCTTGTTGCTGCGTTGATCTTCCTCTTCAACATCTCAATGACTGTGTTGAAAGGTCGTAAGACTGCGATCACAAACATTCTGGTGATTGGCCTTTGGGCTCTTTCCCTGCTGTGGCTGTTTGCATTCTACAACCCAGACAACCTGAGCCTTGATAAAATGTACTGGTGGTACGTTGTTCACCTTTGGGTAGAAGGTACCTGGGAACTTGTGATGGCTTCCATCCTTGGCTTCCTGATGCTGAAACTCACCGGTGTTGACCGCGAAGTGATCGAGAAGTGGCTCTACATCATCGTAGCGACTGCTCTGTTCTCCGGTATTCTTGGTACAGGACACCACTATTATTGGATCGGCTTGCCCGGCTACTGGCAGTGGATTGGTTCCGTCTTCTCTACTTTAGAAGTCATACCATTCTTCCTGATGATGACCTTCTCCTTCGTCATGGTCTGGAAAGGTCGTAAGAACCACCCAAACAAAGCAGCTCTGCTGTGGTCTCTCGGTTCTGCAACTGTCGCGTTCTTCGGCGCTGGCGTATGGGGCTTCCTGCATACTCTGCACGGTGTGAACTTCTACTCACATGGTACACAGATCACTGCAGCGCACGGTCACCTTGCCTTCTTCGGCGCATACGTTGCTCTGAACCTTGCGATCTTCACTTACGCAATGCCATTGCTTAAGGGTCGTAATCCATACAATCAGGTTCTCAACATGGGCAGCTTCTGGCTCATGACTGGTGGTATGTCCTTCATGACCTTCGTGCTGACATTTGCCGGAACCATCCAGACACACATGCAGCGTGTTGTTGGTGAAGACTTCATGTCCGTACAGGACCAGCTGACAGTGTTCTACATCATGCGCTTCGGTGCTGGTGCGGCTGTTGTGATTGGTGCTCTGCTGTTCATCTACTCCCTGCTCGTACCGCGCAAGGAATTGTTCACAGCGAACTCTGGTTCCAAACCAGCGACCGGTAGTACTCCTGAAGCCCAGGCAGTTCTGGAAGGTGGTCGTTAATGACTGTACAGAACCACGTTTTTGATGTGCCCTATTATCAGCCTATCGCCGATGAATGTGCATTATTTGAAACGGCTTTTAACAAAGGTCTGCCCCTTCTTTTGAAGGGGCCGACGGGCTGCGGCAAAACCCGCTTTGTGGAACACATGGCCGCAAAGCTGGGTCGCCCGATCTACACCGTGGCTTGCCACGATGATCTTTCCGCAGCAGACCTTATTGGTCGTTACCTGCTTAAAGGTGGCGTGACTGAGTGGGTTGATGGCCCGCTGACCCGCGCTGTTCGCGAAGGTGCGATTTGCTATCTTGATGAAGTGATCGAAGCACGGAAAGACGTTGCGGTTGTTTTGCACCCGCTGACTGATAACCGTCGTCGTCTCATCATTGAGAGAACTGGCGAAGAGCTGCAAGCTCCTGCGAACTTCATGCTCGTTGCCAGTTACAACCCCGGCTATCAGAACGTTCTGAAGCAGATGAAGCCTTCCACACGGCAGCGCTTCCTCTCCACGACCTTCGATTTTCCTGATGCGGAAACCGAGATACAGGTCGTTGCTAAAGAAAGCGGACTGGATGTTGAGCGTTCCAAATCCCTGGTTCGTCTTGCTGGCCATATCCGTGGTCTTTCCAGCCTGGATCTGGAAGAGGGTGTTTCCACTCGCTTGCTGATTTATGCTGCATCCCTGATTGCTGGTGGTATGCCAGTTGAAAAAGCACTGCAATACTCTGTTGTTGAGCCACTGAGTGATGAGCCTGATGTTCAGGTTGCGCTTCGTGATTTGATCGCAGTTGTTTACGGGTGAGCCTGATGAAAGAGCAAATACTGGAGTTTTTAGAGCCTGAAGAAGCCGTAGGTAATCTGTGGCATGATTATGCTTCAAGCCTGGGTGCTCCAGTGCACCATGAGGATATGGAGGTCGAGCTGGCTAAGCTTCGCACTTCCGTGCAAGTGGTGTTTCGCGGGTTAGGTGGTGAAGCTAAAGTCGAGATCAGTCAAGCTCCGGCGACGGCTTCAACCTACCGCATGCCCGTAAAACGTAAGCTCGGCAACGCTGCAGAAACAATCTTTCTGCCAGAGTTTGACGGCGAACGTTTGAGACTTCCTCCGGTTCTTGGCGTTTTTCCAGAGGCTGAAATGAACCGGGCCCATTACATCTGGCTTGCTGCATTTGCAGCGAACTGCGATGTGCAGGCAAAACCAGAGGATCCGTTGCAGGCGGATGTTCAGGCATTGGCTTTGGCCAAACAGGCGATTGAACGTATTTGGGGCAAGTGCGTTGGTCTCCATGATTTCTTCCGTCAGTCCTGCGAATTTCTTCTGCAAACCCGTAAGCGTCCAAGCCTTCCTGAGTGGGAAGCTGCAGTTGAAGCTATTGTTCTTGAATTGCTTGGCGGCCCGCGGGCTGTCACCAGCACAAGTGCAACAATTCGCAAGGCGATGGAATGTGTTGATGAGCGTTGGAAGCTGATAGCTCCGCGCGGATATTGCACCTTTGCACCTGTGCCGATCTGGGTTTCCAGCGAGTTGGTCAACGGTGAGCGTGGTGAAGAGCGCTCGGATGAGCAGGCTCCGCCAACACCGCAAGGATCAAGTGCAACAACGAAACGCAAAGCTAAACGCGAAAAGCGAGAGCAGGCGGATCGTAAAGACAGTTTTATTCTACACCGGTTTGAGGCGATCCTCTCCTGGGTAGAAAGCATGAACCTCAATCGTAGTACCGATGACGACGAAGAGGAAAATGCGCAGAAAGCTGCTGATGATCAGGATTATATCAGCCTTTCGAAAAATCAGCGGAAAGCAGCGACACGATTGCGGCTGCATCTAGATTTGTCTCCAGAAGATGCAGACCACGAACGCCTTTCCGACAAATTCACATATCCTGAGTGGGATCACCGCCAACGTAAGTTTTTAGAAGATCATTGCCGCGTTCTGGAGAAGGATGCCGAGCCTGATTATGAGAGCGTGCTGCTGACGGATCCTTACCATAAGCGCCGCATTCGTCAGGTGAAGCGCCAGTTTGAAGCATTGCGTCCAAAGCGGATCATGCAGATGCGCCAGGCTGAAGGCAGTGAGCTGGATCTGGATGCTTTGGTGACGGCTCAGGTTGATCTGAAGGCTTCAGGCTACGCATCCGATCGGATCTTTCAGGATTCACGTGCGGTTGAACGCGACCTATCCGTCGCAATGTTACTTGATACATCCCGTTCTACTGAAAGTGCGGTTGGCGATTCCAGTGTTATCGAGATTGCGGGGGCCGCGCTTGCTGCTTTGTCTGGCGGAGTTGATGCAAGTGGCGATCATCTGGGGGTCTGGGGCTTTTCTTCATTGAAACGCGATCGGGTTTTCATGAACAAAGCCAAAGACTTCAATGAGCCGATGACGGATGAGGTGATTGCCAAGATTGGTGGGCTCAAGCCGTGTTACTACACCCGTTTGGGAGCGGCGATCCGGCATACCACTGCGCAGCTTGCCTTGCAGCAAACACAGCGGAAGCTTTTGATTGTACTAACAGATGGAAAGCCGAACGATCTTGATCACTATGAAGGCATTCACGGAATTGAAGACAGTCATATGGCTGTTCGTGAAGCCCGTAAACTGGGCATGGCTGTTCATGGTGTGATTGTTGATGAGGATGGGCAGGATTGGTTTGCCCGTATCTTTGGCAAAGGTGGTTATACGCTCTTTCCAAATCCGGAACGTCTGACACGTGCGCTACCGGATATTTATAGAAGCCTGACAAGGGAGTATTAGATTATGAAGCTTTTCTATATGGTTATGGGCTTTATGGCAGGTCTGCTGCCTTTGTCCGCAATGGCTGCAGTTTCCGGATACCAACGTCCTGTGCCTCAGCCGCAAAGTGCGACTGCTGAGCTGTGGTTTGGTCTTGCTACTGTTATGCTGGTTGTCTCACTTTATGTCGTGCACCGGGTTGTAAAAGGCAGATGAGTGAAGAAGACCTCAGCAATCGCATCAGTGTAAGAAGGCTGGCACTCTATCTTTACCCACTGGGTATTGGAGCGGTCGGTATCAACCTCTTCTTTTTGTCGCTGATTTTCTCATGGGTTGGATGGCCGGTGATGTCACCTTATCTTGCGATGGCTGGCGGTGTTGTTTTGGGCTATCCGTTTGCGTATCCCTTTGCAAAACATATCCGTTACCTCATGGATAAATCGGATGGTTTGCTGGACTAACTATCTGTTTTGCAAGCATCGGAAGTCGAGCGCGATCTACAAAGATCGCGCTTTTTTTGTGCGCTGTGGCCACCTGGTTGTTCTGACTGATAGTTTTATCAATTCAGAAGCAAAAATTAATGTGCCAGCATAGCGTTGTTCCGTTGGAGTTGTGCTGCGTTCCATCTGATTTGGTGTTTCCAGACAGGAGAAACAACAGTTGCGAGCGTCTGTTGCCCTAACATCATTAGCAAGTGTGATGAAGTGGCGTTGTCTGCTGCTCGCATGCCTTTGTTTTTATGTGCTTTTCAACGGTGTGGCGCAGGCGCAAGGATCTCGTTGGCCGTTGAACTGGGGCGATTGGGAGACGGCGACCGGAGACTGGGGCGGGTATCGGACGAAGCTCAACGATATGGGTATCGATCCTGAGTTGAATTACACCCACGATATCATGGCAAATCCGGTTGGAGGAGAACGGCAAAGTGCTGCTTATGCCGGAGCGCTCGGGGCCAATATCAACTTTGACTTTGAAAAACTGATGGGCTTGAGTGGAACCAGTTTCAGTCTTGGTTTGTATCAGGGGCTTGGGCGAGATTTGTCTGGTGAAGACATCAATAACGTTTTTGATGTGGCGCAGATCTTTATCGGCGATGTTTTCGGTATCTCGCAGATGAACATTTTGCAGACGCTGGCGAATGATCGGGTGGAGATTGCGATAGGTCGACTTTCTGCGGGGCGGACTTTGCGTTCAGTGAGGCTTTCCCGCTTTATGTCAACAGCGCTGTTAATGGAAACCCGGCCCAACTCCTTGAAAACTTGCCTTCATTTACTACTCCCCCTTTCAGCCAGTGGGGTGTTCGGGGAACAGTGAAACCGGAGGACTTTCTCTACCTTTCTGTGGGTGCATACAACGCGGACTTGAATGCGCAGGACAACGAAGATCAAGGATTTAACTTCAAGTTCAATCCCGAAGACGGCGTGTTGGTAATTGCAGAAGGTGGGATTCTAGTTGGGCAGGGGAAGACCAGCGCTTACTTACCGGGGCAGTATATGCTTGGCGGCTATTATGACACCAGTGATTACACGCCTTTCACCGATGCAAACGCGACGGAAGAGGGCAACTGGGGGCTCTATTTCATAGCGAACCAGATGGTCTATGAAGAGCAACCGGATCAAGGCCTTAATCTCTGGGGGCTTTTTACGCTTGCGCCTCAACAAAGCATCAACAGTTTGCCTTATGGAGTGAGTGGTGGTGCCTACTACAAAGGACTGCTTGATAGCCGGGATAACGACATCACAGCGGGTGCATTTTATCTTGGTTTCTTCAGTGATGACCTGCCAGGCCAGACCTATGAACTTGTGTTTGAGGTGAACCATCGTTTTCAGTTTACGGAATGGTTCTATACGACGGTCGATGGGCAGTATGTGGTGAACCCAAATGGCCAGACAAATATCTCTGATGCATGGGTTGTTGGCTTCGAAATGTCCGTTGATTTTTAAGCCTAAAGACGTTGTTTTTTCAGAAAAATAGCTCGTTTTCGAGAGTGCAAATCACTTGCAAAAAACATCAGCACACGACCAAGAAAAAGTACGTGGAAATCCACTGTAATCTTTATGTTTTTGAGTGTGCGTAATAGTTTTACAAAGTGCATCAGCCTCCACAAAAGCAGTACAAAATTTCAGCTTTAAAATAGTCGGTTTCAGGTCCGGATTTTGGGGGGCTTTGATGAACGTACTGACGTTACTTCAGAAATCACTAAATTAGTTTAGTTTGAAGTAATTTGAAATGTGGACGAAAGCTAAACTATCACGGAAACGTGAGATGTAAACTCAAGTTAAATTTAAATCTTGAGTTATTCGTACTAGTATTTCTGAAGCATTCAATTTGATTGCAATCAAAATACAAAAGTAATCTCGTTGATATATTTTTCTCAGTTCAGTTGAGAAGTTGATTCTATCATGAAAGCGCAGATGGGAAGGCGGCATTTTCTTGGTATGTCCAAGTATGCGGAGGATAAGCCGTGTCCGCCTTACAGTATTGGTGAAGTTGAATTTTCCGATGTATGCACCGGTTGCGGTGATTGTGTTTCGGCGTGTCCTGAAAAGATCCTTCGAATTTCTGAGCGGAGCAGATTGGCTGTTGTCGATTTTGGAGTGGGATCCTGCACCTTCTGTGAAGCGTGCGTCGACGTTTGCAAAAAGGGAGCGCTCGTTAAGACTGAAGACGCTCCCTGGGCGATGAAAGCCACGATCGGCTCCAACTGCCTTTCCTATCAAAAGATCGCGTGCCGGGCCTGCGCTGACTTTTGTGAGATGAGGGCAATCCGATTTCATCTTGGCCTAGGTGGCCAGCAAATTCCTGATTTGGACAGTGAGGCTTGTACCGGGTGTGGTGCCTGCCTTGTTGCCTGTCCCAATGGATCCATCGAAATGCGCGAAATTAAACTCCAAGAGGAGGTTCTATGAACATTTGCGGCGTTCTCGTTAATTGCTTAGCGGGGAAAACCCAAGAGGTTTCTGAAGCATTGTCCGCCCTGCCGGGCGTGGAAGTTCATATCACCAAAGAGGATACAAACCAGCTTGTTGTGACTGCAGAGGATACGGAAGAGACCTTCGCTGATCAGCAGGTGCTGGAAATTCACCGGACGCCAGGCGTCGTGTCCGCTGGTCTTACCTATCATCAATTCGAACCAAACACCGACCCTGACTTGAAGGCGGCCTAACGGGAGGCAAAACATGTCAATCACGGCATCTCGCAGAGATATTATAAAGTCAGCAGCGGTTGCAGCAACTGCTTCTGCAGCTGGTATCGCTTTACCAAAGTCCGCCGAGGCTCAGGGAAAAGCCTCCGATATACGCTGGGACAAGGCTGTTTGCCGCTTTTGCGGAACAGGTTGCTCTCTCCTTGTAGGTGTTAAGGACGACCGTGTTGTCGCCACACAAGGTGATCCTGATGCACCAGTGAACCGCGGTTTGAACTGTATCAAAGGCTATTTCCTTTCCAAGATCATGTACGGCAAGGATCGTCTGACAACACCGCTTCTACGTAAGACCGCTGGCGTCTATGACAAGCATGGTGAGTTTGAGCCTGTCTCCTGGGATGAAGCTTTCACTGTCATGTCCGAAAAATTCAAGGATGCATTGAAGGAAAAAGGCCCAACCGCAGTCGGTATGTTTGGTTCTGGTCAGTGGACTATCTGGGAAGGGTATGCTGCTTCCAAATTTATGAAGGCTGGTCTGCGCTCTAACAACATTGATCCGAATGCTCGCCATTGCATGGCGTCAGCTGTGGCAGGTTTTATTCGGACCTTCGGTATTGATGAGCCGATGGGTTGTTATGATGACATGGAGCTTGCCGATGCATTCGTGCTTTGGGGCTCGAACATGGCAGAGATGCACCCAATCCTTTGGTCACGTATTACAGATACCCGTCTGACCAAGCCGGGCTGTGAAGTTCATGTGCTTTCTACTTTCGAGCACCGTTGCTTTGAACTTGCTGACAACGGCATGATGTTCACGCCACAGACTGATCTGGTGATCCTCAACTTCATCGCTAACTACATCATTGAAAATGATGCGGTGAACTGGGACTTCGTCAATAAGCACGTCAACATCACCAAAACTGCGACAGATATCGGTTACGGTTTGCGTCCGAATGATCCGCGCGAGCAGGCAGCTGAAAATGCTGGCTCCGGTAAGATCTCCAAGATTGACTTTGAGGAGTATAAGCAGCTCGTTTCCAAGTATACCCTTGAGTATGCAGAAGAAATGTCTGGTGTTCCTGCCGAAAAGCTCCTGAAACTGGCGAAGATCTATGCTGATCCTAACCGGAAGGTCATGTCTCTTTGGACAATGGGCTTTAATCAGCACTCACGCGGCAGCTGGGTGAACAGCCTTTGCTATAACGTGCATCTGCTGACTGGTAAGATCTCTGAGCCTGGCAATGGTCCATTTTCTCTGACAGGCCAACCATCTGCGTGTGGTACTGCGCGTGAGGTTGGAACGTTTGCGCACCGTCTGCCTGCAGACATGGTGGTCAAAAATCCTAAGCACCGTGAAATCTGTGAGACTGCCTGGAAAATTCCTGAAGGAACAATTCCTGCCAAGCCTGGTTACCATGCAGTTCTGCATCACCGCATGCTTAAAGATGGCAAGCTGAATGCCTATTGGGTTCAGTGCACGAATAACCTGCAAGC
Organism: Pseudovibrio sp. W64; assembly: GCF_001623145.1. Taxonomy (NCBI): domain Bacteria; kingdom Pseudomonadati; phylum Pseudomonadota; class Alphaproteobacteria; order Hyphomicrobiales; family Stappiaceae; genus Pseudovibrio; species Pseudovibrio sp. W64. The sequence goes on from NZ_LMCI01000009.1 coordinate 67,120, forward strand.
AGCTCCTAATATGAACGAGGAAGGCTGGCCGGGGTATCGTAATCCTGAGAACTTCATTGTTGTCTCTGATCCATATCCAACCGTCACGGCAATGGCTGCTGACCTTATTCTGCCAACAGCTATGTGGGTGGAAAAAGAAGGGGCCTATGGTAACGCAGAGCGCCGTACCCAGTTCTGGCGTCAGCAGGTGAAAGCTCCGGGTGAAGCCATGTCAGATGTCTGGCAGGTTATGGAGTTCTCTAAGTACTTCAAGACAGAAGAAGTCTGGCCTGAAGAACTGCTTGCCAAAATGCCTGAGTTGCGCGGCAAGACACTCTTTGAAGTGCTTTATGCCAATGGGGTCGTCGATAAGTTCCCGGTCTCTGAAGTCAAAGAAGGCTTCAATAACCATGAGTCTGAAGACTTCGGCTTCTACGTTCAAAAAGGGTTGTTTGAAGAATACGCCGAATTTGGGCGTGGCCATGCGCACGACTTGGCTGACTTTGATGTCTACCACAAAGCGCGGGGTCTCCGCTGGCCAGTGGTTGATGGCAAGGAAACACTCTATCGCTTCCGCGAGGGGTACGATCCTTACGTTAAAAAAGGTGAGGGCGTTAAATTCTACGGTAAGCCTGATGGTAAGGCGAACATCATTTTCGCACCTTATGAGCCGCCAGCAGAAGTGCCAGACAACGAGTATGACCTCTGGCTCTGCACCGGTCGTGTGCTTGAACACTGGCATACAGGCTCCATGACGCAGCGCGTCCCAGAGCTTCATCGGGCATTCCCGTCTGCTGTTCTGTTTATGCATCCGCAAGATGCACGGGAGCGTGGTCTTCGCAGAGGGCAGGAAGTCACTATCTCCACTCGTCGTGGTGAAGTGCTGACACGCCTGGAAACCAGGGGCCGGAACAAGGTTCCAAAAGGTTTGGTTTACATGCCTTTCTTCGATGCAAACCAGTTGACCAACAAGCTTACACTCGATGCCACTTGTCCGATTTCGAAAGAAACCGACTACAAAAAGTGCGCTTGTAAGGTGGAAAGCGCTTAGAGCAACCCTCTGAGCAGCAATGGATAAGAACCATGTCTGATCTCAAAAAGACAGGCCTCAGCAGTGCAAAGCGTCGCCAGTTTCTTGGCGACGCGGCCCGCACAGCGTGTGGCTGTGCTGTTGCTGCGACGTTTCTGACGGTCTATCAGGCGCAGGCTAAGGCTTTTCCTGCCGACGCCATCAGACCGCCCGGAGCTCTCTCTGAAGACGAGTTTTTGAGTGCGTGTGTGCGATGCGGACTGTGTGTTCGCGATTGCCCATATGACACGCTGAAACTCGCCGAGCTTGGTGAAACTGGCCCGGCAACAGGAACGCCATACTTTACAGCCCGCGATGTGCCTTGTGAAATGTGTGAGGATATTCCTTGTGTTGCTGCCTGTCCGACAGGGGCACTGGATCATTCTCTCACCGATATCGACGATGCTGATATGGGTGTGGCTGTTCTGATTGACCAGGAGAACTGCCTTAACTTCCTCGGTTTGCGTTGTGAGGTTTGTTATCGGGTTTGCCCGCTGATTGATGAAGCGATCACACTCGAAATGACACCAAACACGCGGACCGGTAGTCACGCAGTCTTTTCGCCAACAGTCTATGCAGACGTCTGCACGGGTTGTGGCAAATGCGAGCAGTCGTGTGTGTTGCCAGAAGCTGCGATCAAGGTTCTTCCTCGCCGCATTGCCAGAGCTGAGAGTGCTGATCACTACCGGCTTGGTTGGGAGGAAAAAGCCAAAGCAGGAAATGCGTTGGTTCCCGGTGTGATTGATCTGCCTGATCGTGTGCCGGATGCTGGTGGGTTTGAGCCCGTATTCCAGCCAGGGAAGGGGCGGCCATGACTACTCATGCATTAGACGCTCATGTTCCAAAAGAGAAGAAGAGAAGCTGGGTGCTACGCAACAGATTTCTGTTGCTCAGACGGAGCTCGCAATTGCTCATTCTGGCTCTCTTCCTTGCTGGGCCATGGGCAGGCCTTTGGATTGTCAAAGGAACACTGACCTCCAGCATGACGCTGGATATCCTTCCGCTGACAGATCCGTTCCTGCTGCTGCAGACGATGGTGACAGGACATTGGCCTGAACTGACTGGTTTGATTGGTGTTGCCATTGTGGTTGGCTTTTATGCGGTGTTTGGCGGCCGGCTGTATTGCTCATGGGTTTGTCCCATGAACGTGGTGACCGATAGCGCCAACTGGTTGCACCGCAAGCTTGATCTGAAAAAAGGATGGCAGCCGAAAAAGCACACCCGATATTGGGTGCTGGCCATGACGCTGCTGGTTGCTGCCGGATCTGGCTCTCTTGCTTATGAGCTGGTCAATCCCGTGACCTTGCTGCACCGCGGATTGGTGTTCGGCATGGGGTTTGCCTGGGCTGCGGTGTTGATGGTGTTTTTATTCGACACCTTTGTCTCCCGGCATGGTTGGTGTGGGCACCTTTGTCCTATGGGGGCTGTCTATGGGCTGCTCAACACCAAGAGCTTGCTGCGGGTTTCTGCGAAGAACCGGGATGCTTGTGATGACTGTATGGACTGCTTCGAAGTTTGCCCCGAGATCCACGTAATCTCTCCGGCTTTGCGAGGCAAAGGGGATGATACCCCGCTGATTGTAAATCGAGACTGTACGTCTTGTGGTCGCTGTATCGACGTATGCGATCTGGATGTTTTCAGTTTCACCCATCGTTTCGATACTCAACTTATTCAACCTACTTCAATCGAACCGGGCCCCCGCGATCCGGTCACGACCAAAGCTATGGGAGGTCACAAATGAAAACGGGAGTGCCTTGGAAGGCTATCACCATTATGGCGGTTTTGCACCTTACCGGCTTTGCTGCCTTGAGCGCACATGCAGAGGGGGTAAAGTCATTGCGAGGTGTACAGGTTGATGAACCTGTCTTCGTCGAGCCGATTGCTCGCCCGCAAAACACTCGGGTGAACCGTGAGTTCCGTCAGCAACCACCATTGGTGCCACACAAGACTGAGGCTTATCAGGTCGACCTGAAAGTTAACCAGTGTCTGACGTGCCATGACTGGGCTAATGCTGGGGAGAAAAAAGCGCCAACCCTGTCTATGACACATTATGCAGACCGTGAAGGACGTCAGCTGGACCGAGTTGCAGGTACGCGCTGGTTCTGTACACAATGCCATGTTCCTCAAGTCGATGCTGATCCGTTGGTGGAGAATGAATTTACTCCGTCAAGCGAACGCTAGATGGCACTTCTGACTGGAGGAATTTAATATGAGCAATCAAGGCGCAATTCCCAGTAAAGATCAGGGACCTGGCTTGTTCAAACGGATCTGGCGGTTTTTGAGACATCCTGCAACGACAATTTCTGCAGGCGCTCTGTTGCTGATTGGCGTTGTTGTCGGTGTGGTTTTTTGGGGTAGTTTCAACTGGTCCATGGAGATGACGAATACCGAAGAATTCTGCATCGGCTGCCATGAGATGGAAGCAAATGTTTATGCGGAGTATACCGAGACGGCCCACTATGCGAATGCATCTGGCGTGCGGGCAACATGCCCGGATTGCCATGTGCCGAAAGAGTGGGTGCATAAGGTGGTTCGCAAAGTACAAGCTTCCAGAGAGCTATATCACAAGGCTCTGGGCACCATTGATAGTCCGGAGAAGTTTGAGGAGAAACGTCTTCAACTGGCGACTAATGTTTGGACTGCAATGAAGAAGACCGATAGTCGCGAGTGCCGTAACTGTCATGAGTTCAACTCTATGGACTTCGTTCTTCAGGAAGGTCGTGCCTCTGCCGCTCACTCTGATGCATTCAAGGAAGGCAAGACCTGTATTGATTGCCACCAGGGCATCGCCCACAGCCTGCCAGCCAACGCGCTGGAAGCTTACAAAGAGAACGTCTCTGCTGTTTATGACTAAGCATCGCTTAGGCTAGTTGCATAGGGCGCTAGAGTAGTAACCCACCTTTGAGAGTTCTCGAAGGTGGGTTTTTCTTTGCTCCTACCAAAGTAAGTGAGTCGAATCAGCCGTTGACGAAGCTGCTGATTGTCATCTGCCAGAAGCTCTTGTCTGTGTGATTGCTTGATCCAAATCAAATGAAGCAAGGAGAAGCAACCTGAGATGTGTTTAAAATGACACAAATATGAGTATTAAATTCATGTATTTTACTTGGGTAGCGATTTTTACATTGATAGATATCTCAATCCAATAATATGAGTAATTAACTCATATTAAAGGTTGTAGGGATGTCCAAGGGTTTTGTCTCCGGCTTGATGACCGGAATCTGCTATCTCGCACTGCAGTCAGGTGCATATTCTCAGGAGCAAACAGAGCCACAAGAGCTCGGGCCAATTGTCGTCACAGCTTCGCGTAGTGAGCAAAGCCTGGATGAAGTCACCCGCTCCGTTGCTGTGGTTGAGAGTGAGCAGATTGAGCGGGCTGTTGCAGATAGTGTAACTGAGGTTCTGCGTGATGTTCCTGGTATCAAGATTATCGATAGCAACGTTGCAGGTATGAAGCGGATCAGCATTCGTGGTGAAGAATCTTCGCGAAATGTTGTGCTCGTAGATGGGCAAGAGATCTCTGATCATACTTCTTATGGTGCTGTATTTCTGATTTCTCCGTCTGATATCGAGCGTATAGAAGTGGTGAAGGGCCCGGGCTCGGTCCTGCATGGCTCGAAAGCTATCGGCGGCGTTGTAAATATTATCACTAAGAAGGGTGCCGATCGTGCCGTACAGGTAGAGGTCGGAACGGCCTTCGATTCCTCTACTGATGGTATTACGGGGTTCAGCTCAGCTGCTGGGACTATTGATCAGTGGGACTATCGGTTTTCTGCTAGCAAATCCAAACATGGTGATCGCGAAACAGCAGATGGCACGCTGGAAGGTAGTGCTTTTGAAAACCAGAGTGTAACGGCCTATGTTGGCTACACTGGTGACCAACATAAATTTAGTATCAAGGCTGAACGATTTGAGCAGGAAAGTGAGGTTTACACTGATCCTGCTGATATCGGGCTCGTGATGCGTCAGTTTGATATGGACTTGCCAAAGCGCGACCGTTCTAAAATTGGCATATTCTATGACTTTACCGATGTAAATGAGAGCATTGCTAAGGTCCATTTGGATGGATACGTCCAGCAGATTGACCGTGTGGCTCTTGTAGACTATGAGCTGGCTCCTCCCCGTCTTGGAGCGCCAGTTATGAAGCGCGAGAATGAGACTGAGAGCAAACTGCTTACATTCGGCTTGAATGGGCAGGTTGATCTGACCCTGTTTGATAACGTATTGACCTCAATCGGCTTTCAGGCTGTCCAGGATCAGTTGGATAAAGATAGCTTCAGTACTGGTACGAATACTATCAGCGTTCCCGGACCTGTCTTCCCGGTCAATATTACAGAGCGAGATGAGGCCAAACTTACGACTTTGTCTGCGTTCCTTCAGAATGAGTGGGATCTGAATGATGATCTTACGCTAACTGCTGGTGGCCGTTATTACTTCGTTGCGAGTGAGAATAAAGGCACTGCAGGTGATCGGGATGAGAGCGATCAGGCATTTGTGGGTGCTTTGGGTCTAAACTATACGGGCTTTGAGAATTTTGCGCTAAGAGCGCATGTGTCTCAGGGATATGTATATCCGACACTCCTCCAAAGTACACTGGGCTCAGTATTTTCTCCTGCTGGAAAAATTTATGGCAACGCTGACCTTGATCCGGAAACGTCAGTGACCGCAGAGATTGGTGCGCGTTACGACGGCGGGAACTTGATTGTTGATGCGAGCGCGTTTTATACCGATGCGAAGGACTACATCACATCGGTTGATTGTGATGCAGCAGTTCATGGTTCAAAGTGTACCGCAAACTCAGATATTTACGTCAATATTGATGCGGCTAAGACTTGGGGTCTTGAACTTGCTGCTTCCTATCAGTTTGCTGAGCTGGCAGTCACTCCATATGCCAATATCACTTTGATGCGGCGTCAATTTAGCTCTGGAGCAACCAACACCTTTGATACAGACACGCCGTTGGTATCTGGCCGTTTAGGCGTGATGAAGTCTTGGGCCTTTGATAACGGAGTTGAAGCCTATGCTGATCTTTACAGTCGCTTCTCCAGCGAGCATCGGCAGAAGGGTAGCAGTGGCATCGATGAAGAGGATGGTTTTGCCACGCTTAACCTAGCAGGCGGCTTTTCTTACGACTTCGATGAAAAGCGCAGGTTAAAAGTGCATGCAGCTGTCGAGAACATCTTTGACCGAGACTATAAACCATCTGTCGAAGGACTAACTGCACCGGGCCGGGCGTTTAAACTTTCTGCGAGTGTCATCTTCTAGTTTTCAAAGCCCTGCCGTTATTGCGGCGGAGCTGTATTTAAAGGATATCATCACATGAAAACCGTGCTTCTCATGTTTTTGCTGAGTTCAGCGGGGCCGAATGGTGAGGTGGGTGCTTCCTACGTTGAAAAAGATAGTGTTGAGGAATGTCAGCAAGGCATTGTTGCGTTGAAGGAAATTTTGGCGGAACCGCGCTTTAAGATCCATTATGCTGGTTGCCATCAAAGCTCGGCTCAGATCTCTGAGTTTGAACATCCGGGTGCTGATGATGAAGGCGATAAGCCGGAGCGTTTCGTTTATCTCAACAGGATTGAAGAAGGTCAGTTGCTTGTTTCTGAGGCTGACAGCCTTGCCAGTTGTGAGGCGAGTATAAACAAAAGCGAGAGCTGGTGCGCTGTGAGCACGCAGAAGTTGTTGCAGCAATAGCTAGACCTATGCTTTGCTCCTCCCACGGGAATTCTAATGTTGCTTTGGGGAGAGTGCGAATGACATCTCGAAAAAAGACTGTCTGGATTATTGGGGCAACTTCAGGGATTGGTGAGGAGCTCTGCAAGCTTTACGCAGATGATGGCTGGCAGATTGTTGCGAGTGGCCGCCGGGTTGATCGACTTGAAGCACTGAAAGAAACATACACATCAGTGACGAGTTTACCGCTTGATGTAACGGATAATGAGCAGATAGCTCAGGCGGCTCGTGATTTTGATGAAAATGCCAGCCTGCCTGATTTGACGCTTTATTGCGCAGGTGTTTTTCACATTGGTGGACTTTCTACATTGACCGAGGAAGTCTGCGTCAGTGCGATGGATACGAATTATTTTGGTGCTGTGCGGACCATACATAACTTATTCCCACTGCTGAAAGAACGCGGCTCCGGGCATGTTGCCATCATTTCCTCGCTTAGTGGATATGGAGGGCTGCCTTACGCTGCAAGTTATGGCCCTACAAAAGCTGCGCTCATCAATCTTTGTGAGGCGTTGAAACCGAGTTTTGGTCGGGCGAACCTCTCTCTTTCAGTCATCAATCCCGGGTTTGTGAAGACCGGGATGACTGAAAATAGCAAGTTGCCTATGCCCTTTATCGTGAGTGCAGAAGGGGCTGCCAAACGGATCAAGAAAGGCCTTGACCGTAAGAGCTTTGAGATTGCGTTTCCTTTCCCGCTCGTTACGGCTTTGAAACTGCTACGGTTTGTCCCTTATTGGGCATATTTCCGACTGGTTGGCCTTACAGCCGGGAAGCGCAGTTCTTCATAGAGATAAGATTAGGAAGGTTGGAGATGGGGTGATCTCTGACCTTCCTCGGTTTCTGTTGTATGTGTCATTGCTTGCTGCAGCTCGGGTAGAAATGCCCAGATCTCACGATTGAGTTTCACAAGCTTCTCGATTGCATTTCCTATTTGGGTGATGCGCGCGTCGTCGACTGCCTTGATTTCACCGAGCTGGATCTGTCCATTCTTGCGTTGAATGCGCATGGAATGGGTGTGAGTGATCTCGCCTTGCTGGTTCTGTTTGAAAGTTGCGTGGCTAAATTCATTTCTTAGCCGGGTACTTTCGTTGAAGATGCGAAGAATGCGGCGCAGCTTCTTTTTGAGAGCAACATTTTTTAGCTTTGCGTCTGCCAGGCGTTCTATCAGTTCCAGCCTTGCCCTCGTTGTGTTGAGAGTGCCGAAGACAAGAGTTGCGGTGAGTTCGTCGGTCTGCATGAGATGCTGCAGGATGTAGATGAACGTGCTCTCATTGTTGGACCAGCTGTAATTGATGTTTCCAATCAAAGCGAACAGGAGGTTTCGCCGCCCAGCCTTGTTGGGGGCAATTCTGTCTAGTTCGTCAAAGTCAGGTGAATGAGAGGTTTGATCGTGCATAAAGCGCGCCTGTCTGAGAATACTCGTTTTACAGCCTATAATTACGTTTCTAACGCAAGGGTAGCAAAGCTAAGGCGTTATTTATAGAGCGTGACGGACAGGTTTTGCTTGGCGACTCTTTGATTGAATGTTTGGGGAGTGTTGGTGAAGTAAATGAGGCTTAGTCTCGATGATTCTTGAGATTTAAAGGAGCATAAGCCACAGTGACTGAATATATTCCTGAATTACCTGTGAAGAAATTTATGCGATCAGGAATGTGGGTTACTGGGCGGATTGTGTCTTTAAATTAGAGTATGGCGTTCTTTTATTAGTCGGCAAAGTTTGGTTATAAACCTATAACTTTTACACTCAAACGGTGTTTTAGCTACCTTGAGAATTCACTGCATATTACATAGGTCACCGAAAACCTATTTCTTGATCAGGTTGCTATGTGATTTAGATGACACTGTCATTATTGAGACCAATAAACACTTCCCTGTTAGGAGTGCTTAGTTGTTTTTTAGTAATATTTAAAACACTAATTTGCGAATACTAACGTTAACTCACTATTAATATCCTAGATTGCCATAGTAATTATTATCTAGTTCAATTGAATGTATTGTTGATTATTACCAGGTATTACTCTTGGTTTGTCTGTTTTTTAGGCCGTGTTATAGCTTCCGCCGCTTCCAAGAGGAATATTCTTTCTTCTTTACTGGAAGTTTTGTTTGGAGGAATGGAGTCTATTCGTTTTAGCAAGAGCATTTAGTTAGTAATTTAGCCAGAATTCCAGACCCAGCGCATATTTTATCGGTTACTTCGTTTTCTGAAGCCGACGTGTTGTTTAGCGTACAGATTTTACATTTGTGCGATCTGGAATCTTGCATCCAAATTCGGGGTTATCCGAGTTTACAAGCCATTTGCTTGTTCTGACCTTTGGTCAAAAAAGCTAAATCGAAATGACAGCCTTCAAATCATGGAATGAAACACTTTTTCAATCCTCAGGAGAACCTGTGGCAACCAGCTGACGCAAATGATCGGCTTCTTGCAGGGCAGTTCTCCGAATATTTGGAGACGATATGTCTGGTTACAATCCATTTACTGATGGCACTGATACGCGTATCCGCGCGGAGCAGGATAACACGCTCGGTGATAAGGATGTCGTTGAGCACAATGGTGATAGTAGCGCTGAAGTGCTTAATGACGGTTCGTTAGACCAAGAGGTCTTAGTGAACCGTGATGATCTGATTGATACAATCGCACAGGCTGGCGATGGCATTCAGGATATTAACGCTGCACTACAGATTGGCGACGACCTGACCATTGATGCGAGCTCTTCCGCTTCAGCTAATGGCCAGGGTGTTGCGCTTGCCTTTGATCAGGGTATCGCGACCGGTGCGAACCTACAGAGCAACGATGTCTCCGGCAGTGTAACTGGCGGAAACTTTGATGCGTCGACCGTTGGTGGTGACGGCTCTGGTGTCAATGCGCATCAAGCAGGGGCGGCAGCAGCAGATAACGACACGGATACACTGGTTCGTGCAAACCAATCCAACTACGCAAATGACCTTGATACACTCGACAATGTTACTGTCACGAATGAAGGTGATGCTGAACAACGTGTGAAAGTCAAAGGTGGTGATGCCGATTCCGGTAATGGCATCATTGGTGCTGGACCAACTGATATTGCTGGCTCAAATGTTGGCGTTGGTGATGATGAAAGCATCACTGGTTCTACTGCTGCACAAGCAGATGCATCTGGTCTTGCACGTAGCTTCAACCAGACACTGCAAACTGGGAGCAACGAGCAGGGCAACAATGTTGATCTATCGATCACAGGTTCAGATGTAGATGTTTCTGGTGCTGGTGGATCTGGTGCTCAAGCTGTTGTCGGTGGGACTGACTACACTTCTGGTAACTCAGATACCAACACTCGTGGGCGTGTCACTCAGTCAAATGAACTGAATGATGGCGTTGGTGGTAGCAATATTGACGGTGCTATTGCAAATCCTGAAGTTGCCAATCTTGACGACTCTCTTCAGGTCGTTAAGGCTAAAGCAGGTAATGCATCCAGTGATGATGGCATCAATTCAATTGACCATATCGGATCTTCTGCATCTGTTGGTGGTGACGGAAGCGTAAGCGGTAGTGCTGTCGCATCTGCTTCAGCAAGTGCTGTTGGCGTTGGTTTCCAACAAGACATTTCTGCAGGCAGCAATGCCCAGGGTAACTCTGCAAGTCTTGACATTACAGGTACTGGTGTTGGCCAGGCAACCTCTGGTGAAGATGACGCGACTGCTGGTATTCAGGTCAGTGCCGATTGGAATTCATCTATTAATGAATCTGAAACAGGTACAAATGCTCGGTTTAACCAATCTAACGAAGCTTACGATGCCGATGCAGTTCTAGAGCCAAGCCTTCACAATGACGGGCATTCCACTCAGAAGATTGAAGCCTACGGTGACGATGCGACCGCTGGTGACGGTATTGACATGAACGGTGGCCGTCTAGGTGCGGAACACGTAGTCGATGATGGTTCCATCACTGGTTCGACGCTTGCCAAGTCTGACGCTTTGGGCGTTGCTGCAAGCTTTGAACAGAAAGTCAGCACTGGTGGTAACTCACAAAGTAATGCCTCTGAGTTAGGTGTAACTGGAGCAAATCAGGTTACTGCTTCTGCTGGTGAGGACGGTGCCACTGCGTCTCTAAATGCTGACAACCCATCAGTTTACGGCGATCACAGAACTGGGACACGCACTGAAAGTAATCAGTCTAACGCGCTTGGCGATAAAGATGAGATTGATGATGCGAATGTTTGGAATGAGCACGATAGCTCACAAAGTGCAGATGTAACTGGCGGCATCTCGAATGCTGGTAACGGTATCTCGTTTGATTCTGGTACTTCTGCTGCAGTGCATAGTAACTTTGACATGAGTGGATCTGCTGCGGCTTCTGCAAATGCTCAAGGTGTCGCACAGTCCTTTACGCAATCATTGACCACAGGCGGAAACGCCCAAGGTAACTCTGCTGAAGTCTCTGTGACTGGCGCAGAAATGACGGCCTCGATTGCTGGTGAAGACAATGCTGGTGCTGCTGCAGGCCCTGTTTCGCTTTTGGCTGGCAGTGGTGACACCAACACAAACACCCGATCCTTCCAGTCTCAAGAAAATGAGATGTACGAAGGCGACACTTTGTTCAGCCCTGATGTCATCAACACTGGTGGAGCAGATGCGGTGCAAACCGTCACAGTTGATGCTGGCAGTGCGACCGCAGGTAACGGTATTGAAGCTCTTGGTGGTAATCTCGGTCCTGATACCGTTGGTGATGATAGCTCCATCTCCGGCAGTGCTTCTGCAAGTGCGAATGGTGTAGGCGCTGCGATCAACTTTGGGCAAACGCTCAAAACTGGTGGCAATGCTCAATCAAACTCTGTCGATGTCGATATTACTGGTGGTAACAAAGCTGTTGCAGCAGCTGGTGAGAGCGGAGCTACTGCTGGGTCTGAGCCGATTGCACCTGTCGATCATGACACCACAACAACCTCGTGGAGTGATCAGAGCAATCAGCTTGGTGATGTTGATGAAATCGAGCATGCGGACGTCACTAACTGGGGCCATAGCACTCAGAGTGTTGATGTAGACGGTGGAACTGCTTCCTCTGGAGCTGGTATTGTTCAGACTGGTGGTAGCTCAACCAACATTGATGGAAATGAGAGCATCTCAGGCTCCAGTTCAGCATCTGCTGACGCGACAGGTGTTGCTCAGTCCTTCACTCAGACGCAGTTGACAGGTGGTAATGCTCAAAGCAACTCTGCATCTGTTTCTGTCACAGGCGCAGATGTAAATGTTGCTTCTGCTGGACAGGACGTCGCGGAAGTAAACGGTACTTGGGTTGGAACTACGAACACCGATAGTTTTTCAGGTGGCCTACAAGGTAACACTGCTTACGATGGCGATACCATCTGGGATAGTGATGTTCGTAACTTCCATGATTCCACTCAAGATGTGACTGCTACTGGTGGAACTGCAACTGCTGGTGATGGCATTGCATCCAGTGGGGATGGTCAAATTGGTGCTCAAGGTGCTCCTGGTGTTGCGGAAGACAGCAGCATAAGTGGCCTTTCCAACGCTGGTGCTGATGCTACGGCTTCTGCAGCATCGTTTGAGCAGGTTCTTAGTTCAGGTAGCAATGGACAGAGCAATTCTTACGATGCAAGCATTGTAGGTGCGAACTCTGGCGTTGCTGCATCTGGCGAAGACAATGCAACACTTGGCCAGTTTGGTCAGGCAGCAGCTGCGGGTCAGTCTGATACCGACACAGCAGCTGGTGCGTGGCAGGAAAACACGCTTGGTGACAAGGATACCATTTCTGATGCTGATGTCGTAAATCGCGACATGGTTGATCAGGATGTCTCTGCTTCAGGCGGAACAGCCACAAGTGGTGCTGGCATCAGTGTTGCCGACTGGGATGGAGATGTTGGAGCTGCGAGTGTTGGAGATGACTCTTCCATCACTGGTGTTACGCAAGCAACTGCGGATGCGTCTGCTTCTGCGTCTTCCATGAACCAGAAGCTGTTTTCTGGTGGTAATGCTCAGAGTAATGATCTTGATCTGAGCGTAACTGGTGGAAGCAGTAATGTTCAGTCTGCCGGCGAAGACTCCAACGTAGCATTTGCATCTGTAACTGGTACTGGTCCAGCTAACAACGGCGGTGTAGATTCAACCGACTCCCTCCTTGGCGGGTATCAGAGCAATACCATTTATGATGGTGACAGTATTTCTGATGCGGATGTTGTTAACTACTCTAATGTTGAGCAGGATGTTACCGCAACAGGTGGTACTGCGAGTGCTGGTGTTGGTTCCGGTGGTATTGATGGCACAGATGTGAAGGGTGCGTTGAACGTTGGTGACAATGCTTCTCTCACTGGTAAAGCCTTGTCGTCTGCTGATGCTGTTGCGGAAGCCTCAGCATTCAACCAGGTAATATCTACCGGTGGTAATGCGCAGGTAAACTCTGCAGATGTCGATATTGTTGGAGACAACAAGAATGTCATATCTGTTGGTGATGACAGTGAGGGTGGTGCTTCGAACTCAATTCGATCTGGCACCGTTGCTGGCAATGCTGACAGCCTTGCCTTGTTCTCACAAAACAACACTGCTGGTGACAATGATCACATTGACGAAGCCGATGTCGAAAACTTCGATGAGTTAACTCAGACTGTTACGGCAATTGGTGGTGATGCTGACTCTGGTGATGGTATTACAGATCCAGTGAGTTCGTTCGTTGCTAATGGTTCTGTTGGTGATGACTACACCGTGACTGCGGAAGCTGTTGCTTCTGCGGATGCTACGGCGAAGACATCTGCCTTTAACCAGAGCCTGTACTCAGGTGGTAACAAGCAGGTCAACTCGACTGAGCTGGATGTTACAGGTCAGAACGATACGCTTCTCTTCACAGGAGAAGATGACGGTCTGGGTGCATTGGACATCACACCTTCTGGCAGCCCAGATGTTGGTGGCGGCTTCTTTGGCAATCTGGATGCGAATGGCACTGACACCATCTTCGGTGCTGAGCAGGCAAATGCATTGTATGATCAAGATACGATCACCAATGTTGAAGTTCATAACCATGGAACGCTTGATCAGACTATCGTTGCTGATGGTGGTCAGGCCATGTCTGCGGATGGCATTCACGATGCAGAAAGTCTCTTCGACTTCGGTACTGGTGACGATTACAGCGTGACGGCTTCTACGGCTGCGACTGCTGATGCTCTGGGTGTGGCGAATGCCTTTAACCAGACAATTGTCATGGGTGCGAACGTTCAGGCCAATGCTGTTGATGTCAACGTCGTGGGTGGCTCCTCAACCGTGAACGTGGTTGGCGAAGACGACCTTGCATAATCCAAACTAAACAAGACCTGCGCGGAGTGATCCGCGCAGGTTGTTTTATATATCCATATGAAATTGTTAGGATATTTTATGCTGTCGCAGGCTATAAATGAATTGAGCTGGCACTTTATCGGCTACATGAAGATTTTTGATAGTATCGCTACAGCTGAACAGAGCTTTGACGAAGCACGGTTTGCCCAAGACACTATTGTGATTACTCCGGTGGAAGTGGTTTATTCTCGCGGAGGTACCGCAGACCTTCCCTATGAAAAGTTCTACAATCTTCCGTCGCTTTTGCCAGAAATTAGCGCGCTGTCACAAGCCCGTCTCCCATATTCGGTTGAGACGCCCGTAAATGCTTCTGAGTTTGTTCCACCTTCTGAAGTTGTACTGTTTGAAGACGGTACGGGCCCGGAGCTGCTGCAAGGTGGAGATAGCGGTCAATCACTGGACTACACGTATACTATCACCTTCACTTATCGCGATATTTATGCGCCGGACATTGAAGTAAACCTCGCTCAGGAAAATGCCCTGACGGATGATGATTTGCTTTTGTCTAAAAGTGAGTTCGGGGATGATATTCCTGAGTGGAACTCAGATGAGGTGTTGGATCAACTGCTTGATGTTGCGAGTGACATTGAGCTGGATACGCTTGACCAGATTTTTGATGATGGTGATGCGCAAAGTGCGGCTGATGCCATTGGCGAGATGCTGGTTCATAGAGCGGAGAATGATGCACCAAATCCTTCTTTTACAAGTGGCGAGAGTATTGGTGAACTGCCTGAGGACGAGCAGGCAGAAGACGACACCTCTGAAGATGAACAGAGTGATAGCAGCTATGTAACGACCGGTGACAATGAAGCGGTCAATGTTGCCTCGATTGTAGACCTGAGTGAGTTGAAATGTTCGACTGTCGTGATGGGGGACTACTACGCCACAAACTCGATCATTCAAAGCAACTTATATTATGGTCCTACAGATCAGCTAGCGGACACTGTCGTCGGTCAGGGACTTGATGAAACGATTGTCTTCAATGATGCCAATGTGACTTCCGAAGGCGAGTACATTATTTCCTCCGCAGTTACCTACAACAACCCCGATTACTCCATGAGTGTTGATGTTGTTAGCGGCAATTTTTATGACCTGAACATTGTTAATCAGAAAAACTTTCTTTCCGACGACGACTGCGTTTCATACCAGTTGAACAACAGTGGTTATTATGTTCAGACCGGTGATAACACCCAGGTCAACGCGGCGCAGTTGATTGATAACATTCAGAATTACGATGTGATTGTTGTCCTTGGAAACTACTATGACGTCAACTACATCAGTCAGAGAAATATCCTCCTGGATGCCGATTATATTGATGCGACTGGTGCAGCTATCAGTGGGACCGGACGGCACAATGTGCTGACCAATGAAGGTACGATTAAGAATATTGGTGGCGGATCGCTGATGAAGCCGATGACCTCTGAGGTGAACGGTTTGGTGGACGCTATTGATGGTCGAGCAGGGGACTACGAGTATACCGCCTCTTCTGCCACAGGTGGTTTGCCGATCCTGCCGAGCACTGACCTGAAAGTCCTCTACATCACTGGTGACTATTACCAAATCAATGCGATTGAGCAGATCAATGTTCTCTCGGATGCGGACTATGTGAAGATCCATAAAGAACAAGAGGATGATGGTGTTCTCACGCGGGTTATTAATGGTGAGGTTGTTGAAGATGACCAAGAGGGTTATCTGGACACTTCAAGTAACAAGACGAGCAACAAAGCAACTATCATTGATTATGATAGTCAGTCGGGTTTTCAATATTTGGATGGCGAATACTCAGAGGAAGACATTGTTATAAAAGTCAATATCGTTGTCTCTGAAGAAGATGATCTCGAAACAGCATTGAATGGAAATACAGATCTGGTTTCGGAAGTTGTTGCATTTACTGGCAATGACGGTGGTAGCGAAACCGGAACGTCGCCCGCGTTTGCTCCTTATGCGGGTGAGAGTGACATGGTCTCCGATATACTTGTTTGATTTTAATAGGTTTTTATAGAGAGAATATATGTTTAAAGCTCGAGCGACAAAGAACAATAGCCGGCAACGTGGGAGGCAAGCGAGCAAAACATTGCAGGTGGATGGTGTTCAACAAGCGCCTGCACATGGAGAAAAGCTTGCTAGCCAAAAGGGTAATTTCGCCTCCAGGAAGAATGGAGGACCCTATGAAGATATTGATTTTCGCAAGTTGATGCAGAATGGATTGGCGCGTGCCAAGGTAAACCTGCTTTATGTTGGTTTCTTTTCGTTTTGCGCCAGTCTTCTGATCCTGTCTGTTCCAATTTACTTATTTCAGATTTCCGACCGTGTTCTGACGAGCCGGAGTGTTGATACTTTGGTGATGCTGACAGCCATTGTTATCGGGCTTGTGCTTGCACATGTGCTGTTGGATATGTTCCGGCGCTTCATGCTCATGCGGGTTGCTGTTGATGTTGAAACACGCCTTGGTGGGCCTGTTTTGAGTGCAGCGGCGCGAGCGTCTCACAACGGCAGTAGTCAGGAATTTCAGGCTCTTTCCGACCTCCAGCAATTGAGAAGCTTCCTGACTGGTTCAGTTCTTCTAACCATCATGGATGCACCGGTTGCTCCTATATACCTGCTCGTCGTTTATCTGGTTCATCCTCATTTGGGGATGATTGTGACAACGACCATTCTGTTGCTTCTTGTGCTTGCACGGATCAACCAGAAGCTGACGGCTGTGCCATTTGGAAAGGCCAATGCGTTTTCCTCGCGTGCCAATCTGCAAGCTGAGGCAATGGCGAGAAACGCCCAGGTCATGAATGCGATGGGGATGATCCCGGAAGGGGTGATTATCTGGGGTAAGGAGACAGCAGAGTCTTTGAAAGCGCAAATAATGGGACAAGACAGAAATGTCCTGATTTCTGCGATCTCAAAATTCATCCGCCTGTCGACACAGATCACGATGCTGGGATGGGGGGCATGGCTTGCGCTTTCCAATGAAATAACCGGAGGGATGATTATTGCAGCCTCTATTATTGGTGGCCGTGCGTTGGCTCCGGTTGAAGGTATTATTGATGGTTGGAAGAGCTATGTGGGAGCGAAGAGTGCGTATGGCCGTATTCAGAAATTGCTCCATACTTCGCCCCTGAATGTACATCGGTTGCGCCTGCCGAATCCTGCGGGGCGGTTGAGTGTTGAGCGTTTGTTGTTTGTTCCACCGCCCAACAAACGTGTGATCCTAAATGGTATTTCATTTCAGCTTTCTCCTGGTGAATCTTTGGCGGTGGTTGGTGCTTCGGGATCAGGCAAGAGCACGCTTGGGAAGATGTTGGTTGGTTCCCTTATTCCAACGGCGGGCAATGTGCGCCTTGATATGATGGATCTCCGGAATTGGGATAGCCGGCAGCTGGGCGAAAACATTGGGTATTTGCCTCAGGATGTACAGCTTTTCCCGGGCACAATTAAAGAGAACATCGCTCGCATGAACCGTGAAGCCAAAGATGAAGATGTCTTCAAAGCGGCGCAGATGTCGGACATCCATGAGATGGTTTCGCAGTTTTCGCAAGGCTATGAGACGCAAGTTGCTATGGATGGTGCGCCGCTGTCTGGCGGGCAGCGTCAGCGTATTGGATTGGCACGGGCGTTTTATAATAATCCGCGTTTGTTGGTTCTTGATGAGCCTAATTCTAACTTGGATACAATCGGGGAGCAGGCGCTTGCTCAGGCTCTAGAACGTGCAAAGCAAGATGGCATGACTGTTATTGCCATCACGCAACGGCCTGCTTTGCTGCGTTGTGTCGATAAAATCATGATGCTCAAGGATGGGACGGTTGCTGCCTTTGGCAGCCGTGATGAAGTGATGCCATTGATAACTGGTAAGCGACCCGGCATTCCACAACATCAAAATGCGCCGGGGCATAATCTGCCAGCAGCACAACCAGCTGAATAGTTTAAGCTTTTCTTATTTGGTGATTTTTATGTCTACTAGAGCTCTTATACTTGATGGAAGCTGGTATGAGGATGTGCCTCGCACAACTCGCGCGCCCATACTGGCTAGTTTTATCATTATTGCTTTCACATTTGCCGGTTTTGGGTACTGGGCTTCCAGTGCTCCAATGGCAGGGGCTGTCGTCGCCTCAGGATCCTTTGTTGCCACTGGGCAAAACAAGATTATTCAGCACTTTGAAGGTGGGATCATCAAGGAAATCCTTGTGAAAGAAGGGGATGTGGTGGCTGCCGGTGCAGTGCTGGTGAAACTTGATGAGACAGCAGCTAAAGCTAACCTTGAACGCTTGTTGATCCGGCAAGCGCGTCTTCAGGCTATTCAAGCGCGTTTGACGCAAGAGGCCAAAGGCCAGAAGTCATTGGTGCTGCCGACGGAACTCTTAAGCACTGCGCAGGATGCTAAGATCAAGAGTATCATTCTGAACCAGTTGCTGACCTTCAAAGCTCGAACCCGAAAACTTCAGAGTGAAATTGATATTTTTACTCAAGGTATTAATGCACTAAAGGAGAGGATCCAAGGTGGCCAATCGCAGCTTGTCGCTGTGAAGGAGCAGATGGATCTCTTTCAGGAAGAGTTGGATTCCAAACAGAAGATCCTTGGAAAAGGCCTTATCCGGAAATCTGACGTACTTCGCATTCAACGCTCACTGGCCAATCTCAAAGGTGAGGAAGGTCGTATCCTTGCTGAGATTGGAGATGCGACTGAGCGTATCGCCAGAGCAAAGGCGCAAATTGTAAGGGCGGAGAATGAAGCCTCGCAAACCGCCGTTGGGGAGCTTCAGGTCGTTAATGCTGATTTGGATGATGTGAGTGAGCAAATACGTGCAGCGCAAGATGTTCTGCAGCGTGTTGAGATCGTAGCACCAGTTCGCGGGATTGTTGTTCGGATGCGTTATCACACTGCAGGTGGTGTGGTTGAGAGTGGTAAGGATCTAATGGAAATCCTACCTCTGCAGGATGAACTCATTATTGAAGCGTCGATCCAAACCACCGAGATTGACAACGTGAAAGAAGGGCAGAAGGCAATGGTTCGCCTGACGGCTTTGAATCAGCGGATTACACCGATGTTGGACGCAAGGGTCGTATACGTATCAGCTGATGCATTGCGAAGTGAGGATCCGATGAGCGTATCTGCTGACGTTTATAAGGCGCGTGTGAAGCTGGATCGTGAGAAAATTCCGACATACCTCAACTTTAAAGCAACGCCGGGCATGCCAGCGGAGGTGTACATCACAACCAGAGACCGCACCTTCTTTGATTACCTTATGGAGCCTGTTCGTGACAGCATGTCGAGAGCCTTCAGGGAGCCTTGATATTGGTCGAGCTCAATAGCTTGTTGCGTTAAGCTGATTCAACCATATGAGCTTTCTGTAGTGCGATGTTTCTTGCTATCAGGTCCAATGCTCAGCAACTCCTACTAAGAATGATTCAAAGGAGAATGGCGAGCTATACCTGCTTTTTTTATGAGACTCACTTTTGTTACTGCGCTCTTATTTGTTTAATTGTGCAGGTGCACTAGCTTTAAGTGAGTGTATGTGGATCTATATTCACAACTGTTTAGTGCAATTTGAAGAAAATTTTTTATTGTGTTCTCAATGTTTCAGTAACTAATTGGGCAGTCCTTTGATTTACCGTAGAAATCCCTGCAAACTGCCGCATACGTTAGCTTTATTTTGTTGATGAAGGAAACTAAAGCGTCTGTGCACTGGCAGTGGACGACTGATGTATGCCGATAGGTAAATAGAACCACAAGTTTGATACTAGGCATTTAATGATAACTATTTGGCATTTCTTAACACTGTCTCCTTAAGCGAAGATAACCATGGGGTGAATTTGTTCAACTGCTGCGGGTGTTTGTTGCCTTCGGCAGTTAGGCTCGTGGTGGTAGCTGCATGACAACAATCGTTATTGTCGATGACAGGGCAATTAATAGAAGTATTTTTGAAAAGCTTGCTCTCGCTGTAGATGCATCTGTCAAAGTGCACTGTTTTGCTTCGCCGGTTGATGCTCTCGAATATATGGAGAGCAGCGTCCCCGACTTGATTATTACCGACTACAGTATGCCGGAAATGGATGGCGCTGATCTAACGCAAAAGGTGCGTGCGCTTGAGCATTGCAGCGATGTGCCGATTGTCGTCATCACTGTCTTTACGGATCGCTCGTTTAGAATTCGTGCACTGGAGGCGGGCGCAACTGATTTCCTGCAAAGTCCGGTTGACCACAATGAGTTCGTCAGTCGGGCCAGAAATCTGCTTGCTCTGCGAGAAGAGCAAAATGCGGTTAAACGTCATGCTCGCTTTCTTGAACAGGAACTGGTCAACGTAGAGCAGCAGAGCAAAGAAGCGCTCCGGGATTCCCGTGAGCAGCTGGCGCAAGTGATCGATAGTGTTCCGGCTATGATCACGACCAGCACACGAGATGGGCTATGCGCGTTCTCGAATGCGGCTTGGGCGCGCTTTCTGGACTCGACCACGGCAGATCTTGTTGGTGAAGATACTTACGGCAAGTTTGATAAGTTTACCCGTGAGAGAAATCGTCGTTTGGACCGCAAGGTTTTCATTACGGGCAGAGCCTTGCCGCCCTATGAAATTGAACAGCGAAACCATGCTGGTGATATCTTCCATTTTATCGTTACAAAAAGCCCTCTGCTGGACGTTGATGGGAACACAACGCATGTTGTGACGACCGCGACCAATATCTCTGATCGCAAACGTGCAGAAGCGCATTTACTTCATATTGCGCACCATGATGCGTTGACGGGTTTGCCAAACAGAACCATGCTTGGCGAGCGCATTGATGAAGAGATTTTCCAGTGCCGAAACAGCGGTCGTAGCTTTGCGCTGCATTTTATCGACCTGGATCGCTTTAAATCAATCAATGATGCTTTGGGTCATCGTACCGGCGATCGCCTTCTGGAGGTGCTCGCAGAGCGTTTATTGCGCTGTGTAGATGGTTCGGACCTGGTTGCGCGATTGGGTGGTGACGAGTTTGCTATTCTCCAGACTGATTTGAAGAGTTCAGAGGAGGCTCTGCGTTTCGCTCAGCATTTGGTGAGTGTAGTTGAAGAACCGTTCCATATCAGTGGGCGGGAACTTCAGACGAGTGCCAGCGTTGGGATTACCAAATACCCGGAGGATGGCCTTAACAGCGAAGAGTTACTGCGTTGCGCAGATATGGCCATGTACCAATCCAAGGCAGATGGTGGAAACACGTTCCATCTGTTTTCGACGAAGATGGATCACCACGTTAAAGAAACTGTCGCGTTGGAAGCTGAGCTGCGGAATGCGATTGAGCATGATCAGCTGGAACTGTTTTATCAGCCTCAGATTGATTTGCGGACCCAGGAGATTGTTGGTGCTGAAGCGCTGCTGAGATGGAACCGACCAGACTATGGTGTGGTTGCTCCCAACGTCTTTTTGGGAACGGCTGAAGAGGTTGGGCTTATACTGCCAATTGGCGAATGGGTGATCTTTGCGGCTTGTCAGCAGGCAAAGAAGTGGCTCGACTTAGGGGTGGCGACGCCTCGGATTGCCGTGAACATTTCGCCAACACAATTCCGTAAGCAGAACGTGCCACAGCTTTTGAAAGATGCTTTGGTTTCCTGCAGTTTGCCGCCTGATAAGCTTGAGATTGAGATTACAGAGAACATCGTTCTGCATGGCTCAGAAGCAACCGTCCGCGACTTGCGCGAGATCCGCGAGATGGGAATTGCGATTTCGATTGATGATTTTGGGACCGGGTATTCATCCCTCGCATATCTGAGCAGATACTCCGTTGATTGCCTGAAAATTGATCGGTGCTTTACGCGCGATATGATGACGGACCCGAACAACACGGTCATCATCAAGGCTATCGTTGGGTTGGGTAAGAGCCTTGATCTCTCCATCATCGCAGAAGGTGTCGAGACCCGGGAACAGGCTGAATATCTCACAGATGCTGGCTGTGAAATGGCGCAGGGCTATCTGTTTGGCAAGCCTGTACCTGCTGAGGACTTTTTACGTCTCCTGGAAGAGCAAGCAGCGAACTTGCAAGGGAACGGGCAGCAACGAGCGTTGGCTGGGGCGGAGTTTGAACTATGAACGACAACAGAAAAACGAAGCTGCAGTTGCTCCCGTTGAGCGGATTAAAGGATCTTTATAAGCGTATTATTCAGTTGGGCGGCGGTGAAGGCGAAATGTCTCTGAACCGTTTCATGTTCACCTTGCTGATCACGCCTTACCTAGCTTCCAACATCACTTTTGGATCGCATGAAAACTTCCAGACCAATGTCATCATGACCACGTTTGGTGTTGGGTCTCTGGCACTGCTCGCTCATCTGCTCTACTCGCAGAACATCAGTTCGCTTCGGCGCGTTCTGGCGATTTTTCTAGATGTCGGGGCAGTCTCTGCCGGGCTGTATGTGGGAGGGGAATACCTTTCAATCCTGTTTCCTATCTATCTTTGGGTGATCTTCGGTAACGGATTCCGATTTGGGTTGGATTATCTGGCATTGGCGACAATTGCCTCTGTAAGTGGGTTCGCTGTGGTGCTGACGACCCCATACTGGCAAGGTGAGTTCATTCTTGGCTTGGGTTTGCTTGGGTGTCTTGTTGTTGTGCCTCTCTATGCAAGCAAGCTCATCAGATCGATGACCGCAGCACAGCATGCTGCTGAAACCGCTAATAGAGCGAAGACCCAGTTCCTCACCGCTGTCAGTCATGAGTTGCGGACACCGTTGAATGCGATCATTGGCATGGGTGACCTGATCCAGGACACGCAGTTGGATGCTGAGCAGCGGGATATGGCGAAGACCATCAAGTATTCCGGTAGCTCGCTCCTTTCCATGATCAACGGTATTCTTGACTTTAGCCGGATTGAAAGTGGTCGAATGATCGTCAGTCGGACGGTCTTTGACATGAACTCGATCCTGCGTGAGGTGACACAGATTGTGCAGGGGCAAGCGCGTGGTAAAGGCTTGATCATTTCGCGCTACGTGGACAGCAACTTACCTCCGCTCCTCGTGGGTGATGCACGTCATATCCGCGAAGTTTTGCTGAATATTGCCGGCAATGCTGTCAAGTTCACCGAAGAAGGCTCAGTTTCCATTCGCGCAGTTTGCAAGGAAGCAGATGGTGGCGAAATTCGACTGCAGCTGGAAGTTAAAGATACCGGTATTGGCATTTCTAAAGATGCTCAGTCGCGCATTTTTGACCGTTTCACGCAGGCTGATGACAGCATCGTGGATCGATTTGGCGGGACAGGTCTTGGTCTTTCCATTGTGCGCGAAGTTGTCCGCGCGATGGGCGGTGAGGTGTTTGTCACCAGCCAGCCGGGGCAGGGCAGCACCTTTGTCATTGAGCTGAAAGTAGGCCGTGCTGTCAGTGACGAGACAATTCGGCTTGAAGTGGAAGATGGGGCTGTTGCTATTGTCTCCAAACGCAAGGATCTGCGGGATGTTTGCGCTGCTTCTTTGCAGGATTGTGGCATTGAGCATGAGTGTTTTGAGACAGTTGGCAGTGCCTTCAGTGCTTTGCGTCAACAAACGTCCAGTGATGGCGGCAAGATTGTTCTCTTCGTTGGGGAAGATGTTCTGGCAGCGACGTCGGATAGCCTGCACTATGCGCTGAAATCGACTGGTCACCATCACAACGTCAATCTGATTCCAGTTTACTCAGCTGCATCGGAAAAAGAGTGCGAGGACGTTTTCCAGCCAAGTATTGTTTCTTCGATCAAAGTTCCGGTTTCCACGCAAGCGGTTGCCTGGGCTCTAAGGGCCGCAGGTGCGGAAGATGCGAAATCTGGCATGGAGCTTAAGGAAGAGCTACAAGCTTACTTCAGTCGCTATATTGGGCTGAACATTCTTGTTGCTGAAGACAACAAGACCAACCAGCGTGTTATTGAGAAAATTCTGCAAAAGGGCGGCCATACCTGCAAACTCGTCAGCAACGGCGAACTGGCCTTGGATGAGTTGGAAGATAACTCTTACGATCTGGCAATCATGGATATCAATATGCCGGTGCTGAACGGTATTGAGACCATCAAGCTGCATCGTATTACGGAGCTTGGACAGGATCGCCTTCCGATTATTGCGCTGACAGCAGATGCAAGTCGCGCGGCAGCACGAAATGCGCAGGAAGCTGGGGCTGATGCATGTGCCACCAAACCGATCGAGCCGCAAAAGCTTCTGACATTGGTTGATGATGTGATTGCAGAAAGTGGTGTTTACGAAAACATCACCCGCAAGAAGATTGCTAATAGTCAGGTAACGTCAATTTCCGAACATCCTCGGTTTTCCTCTGCAGTTTCCTCTGGGATCGACTATGCAAGCCTGTCGCAACTGAGAACACTTGGTGGTCTGGATTTCGTTATTGCTGTGATTGAAGATTATCTGAAAGACACCGCACAGCTGCATCGCGATATTAAAGCTGCATTTGATGCTCGGGATGCAGAGCTATTTCGGACAAGTGCACATGCGCTTCGTTCTGCTTCAGTCAACCTTGGGGCGACGGAAGTTGCGAAACTGAGTGATGACATGGAGAACTTGCCTGCGCCGCAAATGCCGATCCTGGGTGAAGACATGCTGCGTAAGCTGTCAGGCAAGATAAAGCGTGATCATGAAAACCTGACCAGGTATCTACAGCAGCTCAAGCAGGAAGGAAGTAATCCTATCAACCGCTTGAGCACACTGGATTTTTCTTAGAACCAGTACAACTTTAGAAAGCTTGCTTACGTACAGATGGAGCACCGAGACGATCCTGAGCTTTTGTCAGGCGCTCCATCTTTTTCAAGTCCTGGTCGGACAAAGACAGAGCGGCGTCGACCCAAATCTCGACGACGTCAATCAGTTCTTCATAAGCAACGGGCTGAACGGTACGGCCTGCGCGGTAAATAGCAGAGTGAGCGGTGTGCTTGCGTGCGTTCTTGGTGATGTACTGCTGAACCGCAAACGGTGCTTGACCTTCTTCAACAACTTCATGAACAATTCCCATTTCATGAAGTTCTTCAGCTGAGTAGAGGCGTCCACTCATAAGCATTTTTTCTGCAACACGACCATCGACCATGCGTGACAGGAAGCTGTAAGCACCCATGCCTGGGAACAGATTGAACAGAACCTCCGGCAGGCCGAATTTGGCTTGACGTTCTGCGATGATCACATCGCAAGAGAGTGCGGTTTCAAATCCACCACCTAATGCATCTCCCTGAATCATGCCGATCGTGACGATTGGCAGGTTTGAAGAGATTGCGTTGCGGTAAACAACGTCAATGCAATCAACGGCATACTTGTGAAGCTTCTCACGGTTCTTTTCGCGGATAAGCTGGATGAACAGGTTAAGATCACCACCGAGATTGTAAACGCCTGGAATACGAGAGGCGACGACCTTGAAGTTGATCGGGCACGGATCTGCTGGTTGATAAGTCTCAAAAAGACGCTTCATCACGGCCTGTGACTGTGCGAGTTCGCTCAGCAACTCAGGTGTAAAGCAAGGACGTCCTTCGCTTTTCATATAAAGCCAGAGAGCTTTTGTTGTTTCGTCGAATTCCAGATCAACCCAATTCAACTGAACAGACGCAAATTGCTGTGCAATTGAAACAGCGGCGACATCCACAACTGGATGCGTGCCAGACTTTAAGGATGGCTTTGTTGTTCCAATTAAGGAAGGAAAGTTGGATCTATGCCCCGTTAGATCAGACATCTCAGCCCCTACAAAATTTGCCTATGCGTTACAGTGGTTTTGGCACACCCCAGATCAGTCTATTTTTTGCTTTCGACTGTATTATGTGCAATCAAACATGGTAAATAATATATTAATACCAATATGTATGTCGAGCAAAAAAGTTATTGCACTGCATGAGTGAAGTAGTTACCCAGCGTCATTGTGACTAAAATTTTAGCTTTATTGTTAACCATGAATATTAACTGTTGGACTCTCAAAGCTTATAGATATGATTACTTAAGAGTTGGAGTGGGGGTTCCCAATAGGTAATATGAAACTAAGCTGAGGCTGGTAGTAAACAATTCAGTTATAAGTGGAAATGGATCGCACCTATACAAGCAAAAATAATCATCAGTTTTGGATCTCTCAAATTGTTACTTAAATCAAAGTATAATATTTAAAATATTAGTAATTCATACATTGCGAAAACTAACCAAAATTCGTTTGTTGCTTGTTTAGCGAGTTAGTCAGGCAATTTCATCTGATTGAGAGAGCGTATTTTATCACGTAACCTTAATCTATAAGATCGTTATTTGGACTTTATGAGAATCTCAAGGATCATATAAAAATCAATAAATACAAAGGCTTATTCGTTATTTTTGGGCGAATTCCGGGAAGGCTCTCGTTGAGTATTGCTATCGCGCTTTGCAGTTGCAATTTTCGGGTTTAACTCGTCTTCCTATGGTATTTTGCCTAAAAAAATGGCACTTATACGCCTGATGAATTTTTACCATCATAAGCGTCGATTTTTTTGTACAAAACGTGGAAAACTGCTGAATTGCGCTGATTTTGAGGTGTTAGACAGCAAATCACTTGTCTGGATTAACGTAAAAAATGGTCGTTTTGAGAGCAGCAAAGTGCGGATTTGAGCGTCATTGCTGTGATGGTTTGAGCTTCTCCTCCCAACTTTACGATGTCGATGAGATATGTGTTTGCGACCGTTTGCGTTCATCGGTCAGAAACGGTGAGCGCTTTTGTAAAAGCTGCGTTGAAATGTGAAAACCACGCTCTCTTTCATCCACTCGCGCGTCTTGCTGCATGGTCACATGGAGCGACGTATTTGCTGCAGCATGAACATGGTCGAGCTATGGCACCAATGCTTCGTGCTGAGTGAAATGAGTGATCTTATCCTGAATGCTTGACTGAGCTTGTGAGTGGAGACGAGGAGGCTGGCGGAGCTCCTCATCGATTCTGATGTAGGATAGTGAAGCAGGGAGGAAGCAAGGGCCTTGCTGGTTTTGCTAAACTCCTGAGCCTGCCGGTGCTTGTGGAAAGCAGTATGTATACAATGATAGCACCAAATGCCAGTTACAGCCGTCCCGTGATTCTATTGCTGCGATCGAGTCACCCGCCGACCTATCTCAGCTTCTGACAATCTGGTGAGGGGATAGTAGGGTAACTTTGTAGAGTGTCGTAATACAATATGTCTCAGGTAAGAAGATCAGATTCTGAGAGTTCAAAACTGAAGTGCTGACCTGAGAAATTTTCATAAGAAAGAATAGGCATAGCGTTGTGTTTTGTCTGGGCATATGGTGTGGGGCCTGTTGCATGGAGCGCCGATGTTTTACCTCAGGTTTGTCCTCGCTGTTGTTGCTTTTTCTCCTGCTTTGTTTCTTTTGAGTTGCTCCAGTGACAAGGTGGAAGAGATGCAAGCGCCGTTGAATGATGTGTCGCGGTGGGGAGTTCAGCTGCAGGATATCGAGATCAAGAAAATCCATCAGTCAGATCTCGATCTTGTGGTGATTGATTACTCCAAAGACGGGACTGCACGGGGTCGGTTTTCCAGTTATGAAATTGCCAAGGCCAAGGAAAAACCAGATGGTTCCAGACGTCGTGTGCTTGCTTATCTCAGCATAGGTGAAGCAGAGGATTATCGGGAGTACTGGAAAGATACCTGGCAGGAGACCCCTCCTAAATGGCTGGGTGATGAAAATCTCAATTGGCCCGGTAATTACACCGTCAAATTCTGGCAACCAGAATGGCAAGGCCTCATTATGGCCTATCTCAAGCACATCATTTCTGCTGGTTATGATGGTGTGTATCTGGATGGTGTTGATGTTTTCCAGCGGTATGATGAGGGTGATCAAGCGCAGGCCAGAATGGTGAAGTTTGTCGGGAAAATTTCCAGACTGGCGAAAGCACAGGAGCCCGGCTTCATTATCGTTGCCCAGAACGGGGAAGAGCTGCTTCGGTTTCCTGAATACCGCGATGAGATTGACGGGATCAGCAAGGAAGATTTGCTTTTTGGCGCCTATCAAGATGGAGCCCGTAACAGCCCGCAACTGATTGACTGGAGTTGGGGCTTTCTGGCTGAAGCGCAAAGGGATGGCTTGTCCGTCTTCGTAATCGAGTACCTGAAGGATGGAGACAAGCGTAGGCGCGCGCGCAAGGAACTGGATGAGTTGGGCGTGATTTCTCTCTTTACCCGCAGGCCCTTAGATACGTTGGTCGCCTTCTAACGAAGAGCTTCATACCAGGTGTTGGGCCTAAGGGAGAGGCGCGCCTGAAAGAAGATGTGCTGGTCCAGCTTTCTGAAGGCATTTTGCAATGTTGCCACAGCGAGGAAACTTGCTGTCAGACAGGCGACGAAGTAGCCGAAGCCAAGATATTCCCGAGGAAGATACAAGGTTGCGTAGGTACAACTGGCGTTGAGCAATAAAAACGCGAGCTGCAACAGCATGTTTTCCATGTTTTTGTTGATGAAAATGAGTGTTGTAGAGGCTGCGAAAAACAAGAATTGAAAGAGTACACTGATTGCCGCAATTCGGATTATCGCAGCTTGTCGGTATTCAAAATTCAGAGATTCGACCACCATTGGAGAGAACAGGACAAGCAGTGCGCAGAGGGCTAGCTGAATCAGTGTGATGCGCCCCAATGTATAGATCGCTTCTGTCTTCAGGTTTTCTGATTTCTCGCGGATCTCAACGAGGGTGCCATGTCCCGTGATCGTTTGGATGTACGCTCTGAAGTTTCGAAAAAAGTTGGTTTCAGCCTCAATCAAAAACAGCGCCAAAGGTGGGATAAGCAGTAATTGGGCTATGAATATTGAGCTGTCATAGGCGGGGGCGTGCCGCAGGCCGCTGGGCAGAAGTTGGCCCTCTGTACTTTGCCAGATGATGACTTTGTCGACCCATAGTGCGCTGATGTTGAATATTGCGGCCAATGCGAGGGGCCAATAGCGCTTCATGGCGCCTGCAACATATGTCAGCGTTGTTGTGAAAGCGTAGTGCGATGCGGGGAATGTGAAGAGGATTTCGGTTGAAAGCCAGATAACGCACAACAGGAAACCCAGACTGAAGGCACCAAGCAAATGAAACTCACTGGGACTATATGCTGTGCTGTAGATGATGAGTGCAACTGTGAGAAGTAAGCCTGTTGCAAAGGATAGGCTGACGCTTCTGTAATTTTGCAGGCTTGAGCTGAAGCCGAGGGCAATCCAGAGCAGGCTGGCGATCACGCAGGAAACAATGATGCTTATCACGTCATGAAGTGGAACATTCAGGAGCATTATCAGGATTGGTGCACTGACAATTGTTGTCTGCAGAGCGCAGGCATACAGCGCGCCCAGATAGATTTGTGGGATGAGATGGAATTTTCTGAAATAAATGGCATCTGATGTCATCCTTATGGCGATGATCAAGACGGGTGCGCTTGTGAGAAGCGATAGGCCGAGGATGTAAATCAGTTTTGTTCTGAAGCCGGTGAGTAGCGGTAAGCCCAGTTTCTGTTCTGTGAGAAGTGAGATGAACAGGACACACAGAACGAACACGAGCCAAGGGCCTGCGATGACCATGCTTGCATGGAAGACAGCCCGTACATGAGACGACAAATCACCTTTGTGAGTTAGACGTTGCAGCTCAAAGCCGATGCCTGCCATTCAAAGTCTCCGATACCATGATGTTATCTTTTGTTTTATGCAAAGTAGTGTTTTGCTTTTGGGCGCTGTCTCTCGAAGTTCCGCTCATACAAATCCTTGTAGGATTTGAGGGCTTGCTGCTCGTTGTAGTCACGTTCTATACGTTGTCGCAGCTGCGCTCCGTATTGCTGGCGAAGCTCATCATCCCTTAGCAGTCTGGCCATGGCTTGTGCTGTTGCGGATGGAGATACAAGCTCTGTGATGATGCCGCCAGACCCGAGTGGATGGGGATCATCTGCACGACCTTCCAAGACCTCTCTGCATGAGCCAACATCTGTTGCGACACAGGGAATTCCGGCGGCTCCGGCTTCGAGAAGAACGAGGGGTTGGGCTTCGCTCAAACTGGTGAGTGCGACGAGGTCAATGGAGGGCAGGTACTCAGCGATGTTGACCGGACCTGTGAATGTGATCGTCTCTTCCAGACCCAGCTGCACTGCGAGCTTATGACATTCTTCGAAGTAGGTGGGTTCTTCGTCGGTTGGGCCCAGGATGAGTGCATTCACATCAGGGAGCTCATTTTTCAGCAAGCCAACGGCGTGAATGAAGCTTTTGACGTCCTTGATTGCGACCACGCGCCCAATGAGCGCCACTGTTGGGTGGTGGTGGTTATGCTGCACTTGTGCGGACTTGAATTTGTCGAGATTGATGCCGTTGGGAATGACTTGCATTTTGCTTTGGCACGCTCCCTGAGACAGCTGCATCAGCTGGTTGTCTTTGTAAAGCGTGGTGATGTCCGTACAGCTGTTGTAGCAGCATCTGGCAAATGCTTCGAAGGCCGAGATCCAGAGATCGCGCAGGTCTAGACGGGGATCATCCAGCGAGAAACCTTTATTGATGCTGTCTTCAATCCAGTCTGCGAGCAAGATCTCTATGCGGCGTTCGTTAGTGTAGATGCCGTGCTCGGTGATGATTGCCGGTGCTTGTGTGCTCAGGGCTGCTCTTGCTGCGAACAGGCCTGCGTATCCCGTTGAAATGGTGTGGTAGGTCCTGGCTTGCGGGATGGGAGCTTTAAGGACTGCGAACAGGCCGCCGAACAATGTGTACCAAGCCCAGAAGAAGTGATGGAATGAGGTTTCCGGCAGAATCTCCTCGTACATCTGGCAGATGACGTTCCATGTGAGATCAGAGTGGGTCAGCTGGTTTATGGACCATGGGCGGGTGGTGGAGTTCACGAGACGATCAAGATCATACAAGCGCGCTTTGCTGCCGTTTTTCAGGAAGGCGCGGAGCTCTCTTGAGATGCCTTGTGTGCTGGAGGTGCCGTAATCTGGTACGGGCTCGGGATCATGGATGTCGAAGAGAGCAAGCTCCTGATAGTGCTTCACATTTGGTGGTAACTTGTATTTGGGTATGCCATTTTGTGAGCTGGCGAGAACTGCGACGACAGAGAAGGTGAGGTCTGGTAGGCCTGAGATAAGCCAATTGATCCAAGAGGATACGCCTCCGGCAACATAAGGGTAGCAGCCCTCAACGGTTATGCAGACGTCTGTTGTTGACGAAGAACGCATACCACTCACCCTCTCAGTTGACCAAGGCCTGTTCGTGCGCAGGCTGAACCCTTCTTCGTTCAAGCCTGTTCTTTATGCGCTGGTTCATCGCGCAGGCTTCCAGATCTTTGACGCGAGTTAATTGCTTCAGGCATAGCTGTGCCTCTTTGAGAGCTTCTTTTTGAATGAGGCGGTCTGCCCGCAAGAGGGTCAGGGCTTTTTCGGCTTCGGGGCGTGCATCCGTTTTCAGGAACTTACGCAGTGTGGATGTCACTTGCTCTCGCTGGGATGCGTCTATGAGTTGAGAGAGGGCTGCGGCCTGTAATCGTGTGATCGCCTCACGTCGTTGCTCTATTGACGCTTCTGAGGGGAGAGTGATCATCTCCGAGATATCGTTTTGAAAGCGTTGCTTGAGTTTGGTGTAAACAGCGGCTGCCTGAACGCGGATCTCAGGCTTGTCGTTTTTGAGTGCGGCCTGAAGGAACTCCAGCAACTCGGGCTTGTATTTGAGCGTTATGATGGACAGAGCTCTTTTGATGTCCTGAGTGTTTCCTGAGGCAAAGATTTTCTGGAATGGCTTTGGTGAGCCATTTGTCATGTCCAATGAGCGGTTGCTTATGATCTTGCTGAATATATCGGCTTGTTTGGTTGGCGTATCTTCAAGAGCAAGTGTTGCGTGCCATTTGGCAAGCCGGGCAGTTTGTCTTTTGCCATCCAATTGCATCAGGACAGAAGCTAGCAATCCTCCCAATGGGCCAAACAGTGCGAAGAGCAAGATGCCATAATCAAAAAGCGCAAAGCCAGTGCTGTGGATGTTTCTCATAAGCAGAAGGCAGAGCACGACTGTAAGACAATGAAACGCAGCAGCAAGCTCGATTACCTCGGAGTTTTGGATGATCTGCGAGAAGAACCAAGCTTCGATAATCGTTGCGGTTACGATGATAACCGGCAGCAAGATTATTGAGAGGCTGAAAGGTTGCTTGGTGGTTGGCGCATCGGGCAACGTATCCTGAACCATCCTAGATCACCGAGTTGTCGAACCTGTTGCTCGTTTGGGGAGCGTTGACCGAATAGAAGGCGACGAGGTTATCTGGCATTGGGGCTGCGTTGTGGCTAAGGAGGTTGTTTGAGAGCGCACTGCTGATGGCTTCTAACAGCACTGTGGAGTCTTCTTCGAGCAGGTGCGCTTCCAGCTGATGGAAGATGATTGCACCTTGCAGTGCCTCACCGTCCGTTCGCAGGCTGCTTGAACCTGGGGCTCCAAATAGAAACGCAAGGCTCCCACTGGGCGTGCGAGACCTGACCACTCTTTTATCACCAGCCAGAGAAGTTAGTTCGGTCGTATCCGGATGGTTGATCAGCCATGCTTGTTCTTGCTGCTCACGCGAAGGTTTCAGCTCAGATGATGCCGTGGTGTTGGAATGGAGGAGACCAAGGCGCTTATTTGAGCACTTGAAGAGGCTATATCTGGTCGTGCCGATCAGGTTGGCAAGAAGGGTTTCCAGCTGATTGCTGTTGTTTTGAAGATCCAGCGTACTCAGCTTGTCGATTGCCCGGCACACGCTCACAGGGCTTGTGGTTTCCATCGAAGCTATACGGCTTTGCAGGTTCTCGGCTTCAAGCGTGAGTGTGGTGCAGTAATCAGAGATTGTGTCACGTTGTCCGAGGACATGGGTCAACTGGCTTTGGAGTTTTTGGTTTTTGCGCAGCAGTGATGTCCTGAATTCTCCGAGTACAATCGCTGTCAGGAGCCAGAGTGTTGGTTGCAAGCCCGTGTTTGTGAAGTACTCAAAGAAACCCTGTCCGCCCATGGTTTGTGGCGGGAGGTACCAAAGAGTGATCGCCAGCGCTGCCAGAACGGCGAGGATTCCGGAACGGGTTCCGAGGATAGAGCTGGCAATAATGATCGGGATCCACAACGGGCTTGGCGAAATGCTCCAGAGTGGGATTTCAGGATACATCGCAGACACTGCGGGGAAGGGGAGGAACAGCAGGACGACCTCCAAAGCGTGGTAGCGCTTTTCCGGTGTGCGTTTCGCTTTCTTCTTTTTATGATGTTCAGTGTTACTTGAAAAATACTGATCCGAATACATCGCGAATAAATAGTCCTATTGTCAAAATCATCAGTATAGATTGTGTTTTAAATCTTCATTCGTGGCCGGAAATATTTACTTGCTGTTTTATTTATATTCAACTCTATGGAAAGTTAGGGTATTAAGTTCTGGGTTGGATATAAAATGATTTGTTTGCAATAAGTATACAGTCTTAAATTACTTATTGGTGACTTCAGGATGCGTGAAGTGCGTAACGATTGTTCTTTGTACTCCTTCTATATTGAAGGTGAGTGGCAATTGTTTTTAGCTGGAATTACTAGGCAGGTTCGCGCCCTTATTTTCTACGGTTTTGCGCTGTTTTGCTTTGTATGTTTCATCAATAATTCGCAGGCCGCCTTGGTGAAGCGAGAGATTATCGGCTTGTACGATAGCCTTCGTGAGGCTGAGCCATCTGCAACGGCAATACATAACCTTCTTGAGATGCCGTTGAACCACCTTGGTTATTCGATCCGGTATGTTGACGTGAATGCGGGTTTGTCTGCGATGAAACCTACGGAAAATACAGCTGCTGTTGTGAGCTGGTTCCAAGGGGCATTGGCTGATCCACATCAATACTTTGCATGGGCCGATAAGCAGGCGAATTCGGGATTGCAGTTTCTTGTGTTTGGTGAGACCGGAATTCGCAATCTGGAAGATGATGGGGTGGTCTTGAATCAGTTCCTGCGGCATCTGGGGCTTCGGTTTGAGGCTGGGTTCGTGATGCTCACAAGCGCCTCGTCAGATCTTCGTCTGGATTCAGAGCTAACTGCCTTTGAACGACCCTTTTACAAAGTATTGCCGGGGTACTCACTGGTTACGCGCATATCCCCAGAGGGGCAGTCGATTGCCTCTGTTCAGCCGCCTGTGCGTGTTGCGACGGAACGAACGCAGTTGGCCTTTATCGGGGCTGGAGGATCCTATGTTCAACCCGGCTTTGCCATTGCGACTGACGATGTGCTCAACCGCCAGAAGTGGTTGATTGATCCAATTGGATTTCTTCAGTGGGCGCTTAAGCAGGAGCGCTTTCCCATTCCGGATACGTCGACGTTGATGGGGCGGCGAATTTATTTCTCGCACATTGATGGGGATGGTTGGAACAACGTCTCTTATTCTTCCAAGTATCGGGGACAAAAGGCATTATCCGGCGAAGTGATGCTGCGAGAGCTGATTGGGCCGTACCCTGATTTACCTGTCACTTATGGTCTGGTGACAGCGGATGTTGATCGGAGTGAGGGAGGGGATGATCGCAGCGTTGGGCTGGTCAAAGAGTTGTTTGCTCTCCCGCAGGTGGAAGTGGCCAGCCATACCCATTCGCATCCGTTTCACTGGGCTTTCTATCGAGATTATGACCGTGCTAAAGAGCTTGCGCTTATTCGTGAGAAGAATGTTGCAAAAGAGCCAGCAGCTGAGGGACCTGTGAGCTGGCTCTCCAAGCGTTTCTTTGGTGAGAGTGGCAAGGCTTCTTTCAAGACTTATCTGGCTCAGAAT
Organism: Pseudovibrio sp. W64; assembly: GCF_001623145.1. NCBI lineage: Bacteria > Pseudomonadati > Pseudomonadota > Alphaproteobacteria > Hyphomicrobiales > Stappiaceae > Pseudovibrio > Pseudovibrio sp. W64. The sequence continues at coordinate 101,853 of NZ_LMCI01000009.1, forward strand.
GTGTCTATGCCGCGTTATTACATGCGCAAACCGTTTTCGCTTGTGGGAGAGATCGGAGGTTCTCTTTCTCAGGCCGAAAGCTTTGCGCCGAGTGGTAAAAAAGCGAAGTTGTTCTTGTGGTCTGGTGACACGCAGCCGTTTGAGGAAGCGCTTGCGCATACTCGTAAGCTTGGTGTTTACAACATGAATGGCGGCGATACGCGGTTTGACCGTGACTGGCCTTCTTTGAGTTATGTGGCCCCCTTATCCCGCCAGGTTGGCGCAGAGCGGCAGATCTATGCTGTCTCCAGCAACGAGAACACATATACGAATGACTGGACGGGGCCATTCTACGGATTTTCGCAGTTGCATCAGACCGTTGATAATACTGAGAGCCCGATCCGGCTGAGGCCCTACAATGTGTATTACCACACCTATTCTGCGGAACATGATGCATCGCTGCGAGCGGTTCGGAAGCATTTGGATCGAGCGCGTGATGGGGCTTATTTGCCGATCTTTGCCTCGCAGTATGCTGCTATTGCAAATAGCTTTTTTGGGGTGAAGCTCTACCAGACGAGTGATCACAGCTGGCTTGTTTTGAATCGAGAGCGTCTTCAGTCGTTTCGCTTTGATGATGCAGAGCAGTGGCAGATTGATTTGGCGAAGAGCAACGGCGTTATTGGCTCAAAGCACCACCAGAACTCGCTGTATGTTTCGCTGGATCCGGCGGTTCGTGTTCCGGAGATTGTGCTGAAATCATCGCACAGTACAGGCGATGAGCATGTTGCCAGCATCACGGATGCCCGATGGCAGGTTTACGACTGGGTGCATAAGCCTTGCCGCATTGGTTTTCGTGCTTTTGGGTTTGGAGCTGGGGAGTTTCAGTTTCGTGGACTGTCTTCAAGCCTTCATCGGGTGAAGGTGAGGAGAGAGGATGAGCTTGTCTTGAGTGATGACGTTCAGCCATTACCGGATGGATCTTTGCGTTTGGATCTGGCTGTATCCGGGATGGAGCCATTGGACATTTCATTGACATGTAAAAACTGGGCTTCGACAGCACGCATAGCGACGACGGGGAGGCGGCCATGATCCGCTTCCTCAAGTATTTGTCGCTTTATCTGCTGTTTCTGGGGATCGGTTATGCGCTTGTTCCGGGGCAAACAGAGAAGATTGCTGTTCAGATCAAAGAGCAAAAGTATCATGAGGCTCGGGAGCATTTACTGGCCTCGTTTGAGGAGGACGACAGTAGTCCGGAGGAGTATCTTCAGCTGGCTGAGATTGCAGAGCAATTGGGGTTTGTTGAGGAAATGCACCGCATGCACGAGGCGTATATTGAACGCTCTCCCGATGACCTTTGGGTGTTGCGCAAGATTGAGCTCTACCACCGATTGGCAGGTGACTTTCGAGGATATGTGGAAACCTTAAAGGCGGTCGCACGGTTGAGCGCTGAGCCTGAGGACCGTGACAAGCTGCTCTCCACGTTGCAGTTTGAGGGGCTTTATGAGGAAGAGCTCTCAGAGCTTTCCTTCTTTGACGGTAATGGAGTGTTGACACCTCAACAACTTGGCCGGTTGGGCATGTTGCACTTTCAGGGGGAGAGGATGGAAGCGGCTGCGGCGGCTCTTGCCAAGCATCACGAAAGTGCTCCTTTGACACCAAAGCACTGGCCTGCACGTCTGGCTTATTTTCATAGCCTGCTTGAAATCGGTGACTTTCTGAAGGCCGAAAATGTTGCTCTCAGTTTGCGAGAGACGAACGAGCCTTGGGCTGACTTTGATTTCCGGAGCGAGTTTTTGCGATATGGCCGTGATGAGTACATGCGGGAGGTTGAGGTGCCTGAGGGGCTAGCTGCGATTTTATCTTGTGTCATCAGGCCCAAGGAGGGCGATCAAGACTGTCCATGACATTGTGACTTCATAGGCTCTGGCTGATGCTTTTGAAGATGCACCAGCCTCAGTTGTTGGCGTCTTGACTGCTCTCAGCTACGCACTGCCGCGGATGACCAGTTCGGGTTCTACCACGACGGACATTTCCTGCTGATCCGGGTCTGCAAGGCGGGCTTCCAGTGTGTTCATGAGGTTTTGGACAATCTCGTCGATTGGATTGGTTGCTGCAGTCAGATCAAAGCAAGGCCAGGCAGCCATTGGCATGTTGTCTGATCCTACGACGGCGACATCTTCCGGAACACGCAGGTTCAATATGGATTTTGCTGCATTCAAAACCCCAAGAGCAGCAGCATCCGAGACACAGTAAAAGGCGTCGGGCGGATTATCGCTTTGCAGGAGGCTCAATGCGGCCTGCAGGCCGCTTTCGAAATCGAACCGGGTTTGTGACACTCCGTGGGGTTGAAGGCCAGCTTCGCCCAGTGCTTCCAGATATCCTTCGCGTCGACCTGTGTCTGCTGTGATGCCTTCAATACCGCCGATGTAAGCGATCTTTTTACATCCGCGTTTGATTAGGTGCCGCGTGCCAAGCAGACCGCCGCGCTTGTAGTTTAACCACACACAGTCTGCACCTTTGACCATTGGTCCCAGCCCTGTGTAGATCAATGGCACGTGCATTTTCTTGCTGTTTTCGATCACTTGCAAATCAACTGTGCCGGCTCGCACGATGGCCGCTGAAACTGGATACATTAGTGCTTTGCCCAGAGTCTCGGCAATGTTTTCTTCTTCCTCGGAGCGTATTTGCAGGGCCCATTTTCCGCGTTTTTGCAAGGCGGTCGACAGGCGGTTGAAGAAATCTTTATCGTACATGCCATCGGTGTTTCCGAAGACGACAGCGACCAGATCTGATTCTTGTTTGATGAGGGAGCGTGCAAGTGCGTTGGGGCGATACCCCATCTCAGAAGCGACTTTTAAAATGTGATCGCGAGTCGCTTTGTTGAGGCGATTCTCCGCCGTGAACGCACGGGAAACAGCAGAGACAGAAACGCCTGCGGCACGTGCAACATCTTTACCTGTCAGTCTTTTCATCGCTTCTTACTATCTTGGATGATTGTCATTTTAACTTCAAAGAAGTCGCTTAGAAGACCTCTATTGCAATCGATTGCCAAAACTCATAGCATAATGCTTTGGTTGCTTAAAGGGGGGCAAGTTTCCGGAATGGTTGGCGTAGGAATCGAAATCGAAAAGCTTTGTGTTGGTTACGACAAGACCCGTGTTCTTCATGACATTGATCTTGAAATCAACTCTTCTGAGTTTGTTGCGCTGCTGGGTTCATCTGGCTGCGGAAAGACAACTCTTCTGAAAAGTCTCTCCGGTTTCATCAAACCCATGTCGGGGCAGATCCGCGTTAACGGGAATGATGTTGCACAGTTACCACCCGAACAACGCAACATGGCGATGGTGTTTCAAAGTTATGCGCTCTGGCCTCATATGACGGTTCGTCAGAACATGGGGTATGGCCTGAAGCTGCGTGGGATGTCCAAGGAGCAAATCAACCGGAAGGTTGATGAGCTGTTGACGCTGCTGGGACTTGCTGACTTTGGGGACCGCAAGGTGCCCAACCTTTCTGGGGGTCAGCGTCAACGTGTGGCTCTTGGCCGGGCACTGGCTGTCGATTCCCCGATCCTGTTGCTGGATGAGCCGCTTTCCAATCTTGATGCACGCATTCGCTTGTCCATGCGGCATGAGATCCGTTCTTTGCAGCAGCGTATGGGTTTGACGGCAGTGCATGTGACCCACGACAGGGAAGAAGCGATGGTGATGGCCGATCGCATTGTTATTCTCAATGGAGGGCACGTTGCGCAGGTGGGCACACCGCTGGAAGTTTATGAGCAGCCAAAGTCCAATTTTGTTGCGACCTTTATGGGCGCTGAGAACGAAATTGCCCTCAATGTTGAGCGTGCAAATGGAATTTTGAGCATTGCAAGGCAGGAGGCCGTCAAGGCTGCCAGCTTAAGTGTTTCAAACGAGATTGGTGATGGAGGTGTGAACTGGCAGGCATCAGCTGCCGGATCTGTACGGGGGCGTTTCCGCTCCAGTGCAGCACATTTGCGTGCCGATGAAGCCGTACCTGAAGGGCATTTGGCTCTGGCGGGTAGGGTGACACAACTCAGCTATCCGGGGGGGGTATTTCGCTACGAAATAGAAAGCGCCGGGCAGCTCTACATGATCGACGATCCTTGTCGATATGCGGTTGGCGATGTGGTGACGATCTGCGTGCCAGCTGGTGGGCTTCACCTTTATTCCGAGGCGGCCTGACACCTTTTTAAACGTGAATAGAACTTTTTTCTCAACGATCTTAACCCAGGAATTTTGAGTGATGACACTTAAGTCAGTTCTTACAGGTGCAATCTCAGGTGCTGTGATTGCTGTTGCTCTGCCTGCGTCGGCTGAAACCCAGCTGAACGTGATTACCGGCGGCTCCCAGAACATGGTTGAATATGTGACCGATTATCTGGGCCCGCTTTTTGAAGAAAAATACCCAGGCGTGAAAGTTCGCGTCACTGGGACCGGCCCGGGAGATGCTGGTTCTCAGAAAATTCTTGAAAAGCTGGAAGCACAGTCTGCTGCGGGTAAAGAGCAGTGGGACATAGACGTTATTGTTGCTGCGCAGAAGAAAACCGGCGAGATGAAAGAAAAAGGCCTTTTGGCTGATTTCCGCGACAACATCGAAACCGGCAAAATGGTGACGCGCGCGACGGCTGAAAATGCGCTTGGCGTTTATGTTGGCGGCTATGTGATGCCAATGTTCCATAGCCAGACGGCGATTGCTTACAACCCGGCTTTGGTGCCAAACCCACCCGAGTCTTATGACGAGCTGCGTGCATGGGTAGAGAAGTACCCAAAACAGTTCGGCTATAACGGCATCAAAAACGGTATGTCCGGCGTCGCGTTTGTGACTGGCTGGATGTACACCTACGCAGGTGACACAAAGACCCTGCAGAGCGGTCCATATGATCCGGCGAAGAAAGATACCTGGGCGCAGGCTTATGCTGATCTGAAAGCGTTCAACGAGAACGTGACTTTCACTCCGGGTAATGCTGGTACTCTGGACATGCTGAACCGTGGTGAGATCGTGATGGGTCCGGTTTGGGTCGACATGTTCTATTCCTGGCAGGGCGATGGCCGTATTCCACCAAACCTGAAGCTGAAACTGATTGCGCCGGGTATGCCTGGTCAGCCTTACTACTACGCAACCCCAGCGAAGGCTGCGAACAAAGATCTGGCTGAAAAGTTCATCGAGTTGGCAACCAGTCCTGCTGTTCAGGCAGAAGGCATTGTGAACCGCTTCAACTGGTATCCAGGCATTGATGCAGACCACGTGAAAGCAGCTTTAGATGAGGACGTCTGGTCCAAGTTGTTCACTGACGTCACACCTCTTGAACTTGCTCAGAAAGGTAAACCGTTCCCGATTGGTCCTTACTTTGACGACATCAAAGAAGGCTACGAGCGGCAGGTTTCTAACTAAGCATATCTGAAAGAAACCGGGAGGGGAGTGCGTCTCTCCCGGCAAGTTTGGTTTTGGTGAGAGGTGGTGTCCATGAGTGGACAAAGTATGTCAGTTGGGCCGGGTCGGATGGGGGCAATATTGCTTGTTGCACCCGCATTGTTGATGATCGGCTTTTTGTTTGTTTATCCCTTTGGCTATTCTGTGGTTTCAGCTTTCACAGACAATGGCGAAGGCAGCTGGCATATCGCCAATTTTACCAAGGCTATTGAGTTCTATTCCAAAGATATTCTGTTCACGATTGTGATTGTCAGCCTGTCTACGGTTGTTATCGGCGTGCTGGCTGTTGCTATTGCGGGCTATCTGACGCTTGGCGAAAACCCGACGGCTGTCGCAGTTCTCAAGTGGCTTTATCGGTGGCCGTTGTTCATTCCGTTTATTGTGAGTGCGCAGTTGATGCGGACGTTTTTGGCAAAGAACGGGATGATGAACAACATCCTCACCAGCTCCGGCATTATCGAGCCGCTGGCGGCGCAGAGTTATCTGGACTGGCGCGGGATTGTGATCACTTTTGTCTGGAAGCAGACGCCGTTTGTGGCTCTGCTTGTTGCGGGCGCTATGGCTTCCATTGACCGCACCACGATTGACGCTGGTCGGATTTTTGGGGCTTCCCGCCTGCGTATTCTGATTGAGCTTGTGGTGCCGCAGATTGCGACAACGCTGATGGTTGGGCTGATCCTGTCATATGTGGTGATGCTCTCTGTTCTTTCTGTGCCGCTCATGATCAACGCGCAGTCGCCGACCATGCTGACTGTTGATATGGCGTGGCGGATCAATTCCTACGGCGACTATGGCGTCGCTAATGCGCTGGGAATCATGTCCTATCTGTTTACCGGGGTGGTTGCGTGGTTCTATCTGCGTCAGAGCCTGAAAGATAAGGGAGCATAAGATGGTGCAAGCTGCTCTTTCTTCCACTTGGGTGCGCACAGTTACCCGCGTTCTCACCATGAGCCTGCTGGCTTTTGCGATCTTTGGCCCGATCACCAACATGCTTTTGTGGGCTGTCGCGGAAGTTTGGTACTTTCCTTACAAGCTGCCTTTGGAGTACGGCTTTTCCTTCTGGGAACGGGTTTTCCGCCCTGAGGGCAATGCGACTGAGGCCCTGTTCTCCAGCATCTGGATTGCGCTGCTAACTGTGGTGGTCAGTCTGGCGATTGCCATTCCAGCTGGATATGCTCTGGCGCGTGGGAAAATGCCGTTCCGCTATCTCATCATGCTGCTGTTTCTCCTGCCACAGGCCTTTCCGGCGGTCGCTGTGCATATGAATGTTGCGCGCATTTTCTATGGATTGGATCTGACCGGTTCCATTGCAGGTGTTGTGCTGGTTCACGCCAGTCAGGGGCTGGTGTTTGCCGTATGGATTGCGACTGCTGCCTTTGCTGCAGTGGATGCGGAACTGGAAGCTGCTGCGCGTAATATGGGGGCAGGGCGCTGGCGCACGTTTACTGATGTGACATTGCCTCTGGCTTTGCCGGGCGTTATGGCGAGCGCGATCTTTGTGTTCCTTATCTCCATGGACGAGTTCACCGGAACCTACTTTGTTGGTGCGCCAGATGTCGTGACGCTGCCGATGTTGCTGTTTACCTCCAGCATGGAAGGCAACTACCAAATCGCGTCCATCTCCTCCCTGATCCTGCTGGTACCATCCGTCGGCTTCATGCTGTTTATTGAACGGTTTCTGAAAGCGGATGTGCTTGCAAAGGTGGGGAACTGAGGTCGCTTGAGAGACTAGATTGAGAGCGTCAATTGGGATTTGATCATTTGTTGTTTTGATCTCAATCTTGAATGCTTATGCAAGCAGGCAGGGTAACTCTATAGGACGTCGTAAGACGAAGTGCCTCGGGTGGAAGTTTGGCTTAATTGTTGGGTATGGCTTCGTTGTTGCTTGTGCTCTACCTTTTGGGGAGTTTGAGGGGCTGCCTTGAGGGGAGAACTGCAGATGCGTTTGCGCCTGGTGCTTGGGGATCAGTTGAGTTTGTCTCTTTCCAGCCTGCGCGATGCCAAGCCGGGTGAAGATGTCATTGTGATGGCCGAGGTGCGTGAGGAAGCGACTTATGTTCGTCATCACAAGAAGAAGATTGCGTTTCTGTTTTCGGCAATGCGTCACTTTGCGGAGGAGTTGAGGCCTCGGGGGCATCGGGTTGTTTATGTAAATTATGATTGCGCTGAAAATACTGGTCGCTTGTTTGGCGAAGTTCTTCGATTAATCAAGAACGAGATTGTTTCTGAAGTCATTGTGACAAAGCCCGGTGAATATCGCCTGTTGGATGAGATGGAGAGCTGGCAGGAGCGGTTGGGTGTGCCGGTAGAGCTGCGTGACGATGACCGCTTTCTCTGCTCTGCTGAAGGTTTTCAAAAGTGGGCGTCCGGGCGCAAGAGCTTACGGCTGGAGTACTTTTATCGAGAGATGCGACGTGATCATGCCATCTTGATGGAGGGTGACAAACCTCTGGGCGGACAGTGGAATTATGATCATGACAACCGCAAGAGCGCACCAAAGGAGTTGGATGTTCCAGCTCCTTTTTCTGTAGAGCCAGACGAAATCACAGAGGAAGTTCTGGCGCTTGTTGCGGAGCAGTTTCCTGAGCACTTTGGTGACTTGCAGCCGTTTTCTCTTGCGGTGACGCGTGAGGATGCGCTTAAGGCGCTGGATCAGTTTGTTGCTGAGCGTCTCGGCAGGTTTGGTGATTATCAGGATGCAATGGTTCAGGGCGAACCCTGGATGTTTCATAGTCACATCAGCTTCTACCTCAATTGCGGATTGCTGCTTCCTCTTGAGTGTGTTCGTGCGGCGGAGCGAGCGTATTTTGACGGGACTGCAGCGTTGAACTCTGTTGAGGGTTTCATCCGCCAGATTGTGGGGTGGCGAGAGTTCATTCGTGGGATCTATTGGCTTTCCATGCCTGACTACGCAGGACTAAATTATTTTGAGGCCTCTCGCGATCTACCTGAGTTTTACTGGACCGGTGAGACGCAGATGAATTGTCTTCACCAGTGTATTGTGGAGACAAAAGCGAATGCTTACGCGCATCACATTCAGCGGCTGATGGTGATCGGGAATTTCTCGTTGCTTGCCGGGCTTGCTCCCAAACAAGTGAGTGAATGGTATCTCGCAGTTTATGCAGATGCTTATGAGTGGGTGGAGTTGCCCAATGTGAATGGAATGATCCTGTTTGCGGATGGTGGGTTGTTTGCTTCAAAGCCATATGCAGCCAGTGGTGCTTACATCAACAGAATGTCGAACTACTGTGAGCATTGCTCTTATTCTCACGCAACGAAGACGGGTGAGAAAGCCTGTCCCTTCAACTACCTTTATTGGAATTTTCTGGATCAGAATGAAGAGAAACTCCGAGGCAATCCCAGAGTCTCGATGATCTACCGCAGCTGGGACAAGATGAGTGACAGCAAGAAGAACGAGATCAGAAGTGATAGCCGCCGTTTTCTTGCGCTGTTGGATGGGACGCAAGCGTGATCTGAAAGTTACCTCGCTGCGTAAGAGCAAATAGAGAGGGCGTTATGGCAGAACATGAGAAGCTGGTTTGGATTATTGGAGCGAGTTCCGGCATTGGAGCAAGCCTTGCCCAGTTGTATGCGCGTTCTGGATGGCAGGTTGCTGTCAGTGCGCGAAATGAGCAGAAGCTTCAGGCTGTTGCTCAGGATGCCAGCAGTGTTGACGTGATGCCGCTTGATGTGACCGATGCAGTGCAAGTCTCTGAGGCTTTGGAGCGTTTTCAGCAGACCAGCAAACTGCCTGACCTTACGGTGTATTGCTCAGGCGTGTACTTTCCGGGTGGCATAGATGTGCTGAGTGAAGAGCATTCTGTGGCTTCCATGGATACGAATTACTTTGGTGCTGTACGTGTGATTGCGGGGCTCTTTCCGTTGCTGAAACAGCAAGGTGCAGGGCACATCGCGATCGTCAGTTCATTAAGCGGGTATTGCGGTCTTCCCAACGCTGCTTGTTATGGGCCAACCAAAGCGGCGCTGATCAACCTTTGTGAAAGTTTGAAACCTGACTTTGACAAGGCTGGGATTGACCTGTCGCTTGTGAATCCGGGCTTCGTAAAGACCCCTATGACTGACAAGAACACCTTTGAGATGCCATTTCTTTTGGAACCAGAGCAGGCTGCCAAGGATATCTATAATGGGCTAGAGAAGCGCAAGTTTGAGATTTACTTCCCGTTCCGTCTTGCTGCTATCATGAAGATCCTGCGCTTGTTGCCATACGCTCTCTACTTTCCGGTTACGAGAAGGATGAGTAAACGATGACTGAGAGAGCTGATCTGGAGGCTGCTGCAAAGCTGTATGCGCTTTTCTTTGAAGAGGTTACGCCGGACCGTATCGAAGACGTTCATGAATTCATCAGTGATGATGTGCACTTCATTGATCCGTTTAATGATGTGAAAGGGCGTGCTAACTTCGAAAAGGTCTTTCACAAGATGTATGAGGATGTTCAGGAGCCACGGTTCAAGATACTCGATTTGGCCTGGTCTGGTGATCTGTGTTTCATGCGTTGGGATTTTACCTGCAAGCAAAAACTGCTTGGCAACTGGGGCGTGCGGGGGGTGACTGAGGTGCACTTTGACAAGAATGCCAAAGTTTGTGCGCACTATGATTATTGGGATGCTTCACGCCATTTCTATCGCAAGCTGCCGGTTATTGGTGCGATGATCAGGTGGATTGCTTCGCGTGCTGCGATCTAAAAGATTGGTTGGGCCTGTCTGGCCCAACTTCACCTTCGTCAAATTGGTTTTTTGATCTGAAACAGGCCAACATTGATGGTTCCCTCAGCAAAGCCAGCCTCACAATATGCCAGATAGTAATGCCACATCCGCTTGAAGCGGTTGTCGTAGCCCAGCTTGGCAATTTCTGGCCAGCTCTGGAAGAACGACTTTCTCCAGCGTATGAGTGTCTGCTCGTAGTCTGCACCAAAGAACTCACGTGTCACGAGTTGCAGTTTTTGTTGCTCAATCTGCCTTGCAAGTTCCTTCGCTGAGGGGAGCAAACCTCCCGGGAAGATGTAGCGCTGAATGAAATCAACGTTCTTGCGGTAACTATGGAACTTTTCGTCAGAGATGAGAATTGCCTGAATGACAGCAGTGCCACCGGGTTTCAGGCGAGACTTGAGCTTTTCAAAATAACCGGCCCAGTTCTCTTCACCCACCGCTTCGATCATCTCGATTGAGACAATGGCGTCGTACTGGCCTTGCGTTTCGCGATAGTCGCGCAGTTCGAAGGATGCACTTCCGTCAGTTTCTTGGGATTGAAGGCGGGATTGGGCAAATCTGAGCTGCTCCTGCGAGAGTGTGATGCCGTGCACATCACGTCCGGCAGTGCAGGCATGTTCAGCAAAGCCACCCCAACCGCAGCCAATCTCCAGAATTTGTTGGTCTGGTTGTGTATCGGTCATCTGCAAGACACGATCGTACTTTCTACGCTGGGCGTCTTCGAGTGTTTCGTGCTGTTTTAGCTTGTAGGCAGATGAGTAGGTCATCGTCTCATCGAGCCAGTGGCTGTAAAAGTCATTTCCAAGATCGTAGTGGAACGCGATGTTGCGCTTGCTACCGTTTAATGTGTTTGCATTTGCCAAATGGCGCAGGCGGGCGAAAGCGCGTGAGAGGATGCCGCGCTTGGTGACAGATTGCATGATGTGTTTGTTGGCCACCAGCAAATCGAACAGAGACCTCAGGTCGCTACATTGCCAGTCTTCTTCCAGATACCCTTCGGCCAATGCGAGAGAGTTACCGGAAAGAAGACGCCATAAAAGGCGAGTGCTTAAAATCTTGACGGTTACGACCGGACCTTTCCCAGACGGGTTGCCATAGGAAAGCATTTGATCATTGGGAAGAATGACCCATAAATGACCTTCGGAGAGACGGCGGAGCATACGGTCCAGCAATGTCTTCCAAAGTTTTGAAGAGAGGTTAAGCTCTGTCATTTTTGTGCCGGTCAACGGACTGAGGGAGGAGTGATCTCTGAGTGTCATGGGTGTCTCCCTGAGTTTATTTTGGTCTTTTTGAGTGCTGGAGTTTGCTTGTGCATACTCGTTACGATGGATGCTGGCGGTGATGGTCGCTTGTGAAAGCGAGCGCCTTTGATCCAGAGTTTGAGGGCTTCGAAATGAATGAGCCCCAGGATTTTTGCCGAATTCTGGAAGTACCGAAGGCCGATCTTGAGGAGGCGCGTTGTTGTCGCCGCCTTTTGTCTTCCCTGAAAACTGGCCGTTAATACAGGTGCGCTGCCCTGTGTCAGCCGAATGATGAGTGAAACATGGTCTGTTGGTGGACGTGCAACAAAATGATAATGACCGGAGACTTCCAGAAACGGTGAAACATGGAAGTTCTTTGGGCAGGAGTGGCGGTAGGCCTGTTGAATGCCTTTATGCTCAGATGGCGTTATTTCAACGGCATAATGGTGCATGTCGCCAAAGGTGTTTCGAACCTGATAGAGAATGGCTTCCAATTTGTTTTTCGAATAGCAGTAGAACACACTGATTGGATTGAAGGCTCTTCCTAAAAATCTAGGGTAGGCGAGGAGCCGTATCTGTTCGGGAATGGCGGTTATGTGCGCTTGTTTCAACACATCCTCTACATAACCGCGCAGGGATGAATGACCTTCTTCCATGTGGTCTGATGGATGGAAGCTGAATAGGTTGAACCGGTCAACGGACAGTAAGCGCGATATCTGGTTCACGTCTTGCAATCGGTCAATGTCGATTGAAAAGGAAACGGCTTTATAGCTGAGCTTGTGTTTGATCTGATCATGACGGCAGTGCACCACATCGCCCAGGTAGATCCTGAGCGGTGCATTTGTGGTTTCCTGCTGTCGTCCTGTCAGGATCATTCCGCAGCCTCCTGATAACTTCCGTAGGGCCAGTCTTCGGGCAGGCCAATGCGTCCGTTGGGATTATCGCATGTCCATGGGCGTTGGACGTTACCGAGCGCCTCAGCGACGGCCAAGCCAGACTGCAACCCATCCTCATGGAAGCCATAGCCCAGGTAAGCGCCGCAGAACCAAGTGCGCCGTTCGCCCTGAATTTGCCAAAGTTGCCTTTGAGCGGACAGTGCAGTTTGATCGAAAACCGGATGGGAGTATTGGAAGGTGCGTAGCACGGAGCCTTCAGCTGGTTGATGGCTCGGGTTGAGGGTGACAAATACATCCTCAGAGGTGTTCAGTCTTTGAAGGGCATTCATCCAGTACGTCACGCACAGAGCGTTGTTTCCCATCTGGTTGCCGATGAAGTTCCATGCGGACCACGTTGCTTTGCGCTTCGGCATAAGAGAAATGTCGCGATGCAGGATGGCGATGTTTCGCTGATACCGGATTGATCCGAGGATCTGGCGTTCTGCGCGAGAGGCATTGCCTTCCGCATTGAGCAGGGCAAGTGCTTGATCTGAGTGACACGCAAACACGACATGATCGTAGGAGGATGCGTGACCGCTTCTTGAGTAAACCGTGATCGATCCGGGTTTGCGCTGGATATCTGAAATGCCGGCATTCAAAATGACTTTGCCGGAAATCTCTGAGGCCAGTTTCTGAACATAGTTGCAAGACCCGCCAGAAACTGTGCGCCATTGTGGTCTGTCTCGTACTTGTAAAAGGCCATGATTGTTGCAAAAGCCGATGAACGTGCGGAATGGAAACTGCAACAATTGCTGTGGAGGCATAGACCAAATGGCAGCACCCATGGGAAGCAGATGCTCATTGATGAAGTTGGCTGAATAGTTGTTTTGAGTGAGATAACTGCCCAGTGTTGTTGACAGGAATTTTGGATCTTCGGCGTCCTGAGGTGCATCCTTATAAAAGCGAAGCGTTTCCGATACCATGCGCAGGAAGCTGGGGCGGAAGAGGTTGGATTTTTGGGCGAACAGGCCTTTTAAACCTGAGCCAGAATATTCGCGGGTGCCTTGTTCGAGCGAAACTGCGAAGGACATTTCGGTTGGGTCTGTCTGGATATCCAGATGATTGAAGAGTGCAGTCAGATTGGGATAGGTTCTTTCGTTATAGACGATGAAACCGGTATCTACAGTGACGTCTTTATCAGCGACTTTTACCTGCTGCGTGTTGGCATGACCGCCGAGACGATCATCTTTCTCGTAGACATCTACATCGTGATTTTTAGAGAGAAGCCAGGCTGCGGAAAGACCGGAAATACCACTCCCAATAACTGCAATTTTCATAGCTCACATCCAATCCAAAGTTTCTCTTTTTAGGAGCGTTGATTGGAAATGGATCACCTTAGGCAGGAAAAAGTGATCCAATTGACAAACTGTTTGGTAAAAAGGCTATATGAGACAATTTGGCGGTTTGCAGAGCGATGATTACGATGCAGCTTCAAAACAATGATGGTGAGAGCGAGAACAGCCTGACTTCCGCAGATTTAAGCGCATTGCTTTTATCTCTCGGTCAAGAGCGTTCGCGGGAGATCTTCCGACAGCTCTTCGAGTTTTTCGCTCCGCGTCTCAAGACTTACTTTCTGAAAGGTGGAGCAACTTCGGAGCTTTCGGAGGAGCTGGTTCAGGAAACTTTTGTCATCGTTTGGCGGAAGGCCGAGATGTTTGACAGTCGTAAGGCTTCCGCATCGACTTGGATTTATACGATCGCGCGTAACCTTCGGATTGATCGTTTTCGTAAAGAGCGGCGGTATCTTTACAAAGATGACCAATTTTTTGCCAATGAGTTGGTTGGAGAAGAGACCCAGATTGACGACTATCACCAATCACAGCTCAGCGAACGGGTGAAGAAAGCTCTTCCCCTTTTGCCGGCGGAGCAATCGACCATTATCAAATTGGCGTTTTATGAAGATGCCAGCCACTCGAAAATTGCTCAGTACTTGGAATTGCCGCTAGGAACTGTCAAATCTCGGATGAGGCTGGCTCTGGCGCGTTTACGGAAACTTTTGGAAGGGGTGGACCTATGATCAACCATCACCTCAGCGATGAAATTGTATGGGCTTATGCGACTGGCTCTTTGCCGGCAGGGCATGCGTTGCTTGTCTCCTGTCATCTGGAGCTTTGCCAAGGGTGCAAGACCCGCGTAGCTGAAGCGGAAGCTCTTGCAGGTGCTATGCTTCAAACGGGCGAGCAACAAAAACCTTCTGACGACATGTTCGATCTTCTGATGGCTCGGGTTGAGAACGAGCCAACACTTTCGATGGGTGCCTATCTGGCTGAACCCAAGCCTGAGAAAGGCGTGCCATCGGCGCTGTGGGATGTGCTGGGGCATGGATACAGCGGCATCAAATGGAAGATGGTTGGTCCGGGGATCCGACAGTTCATTTTGCCGATTAAGTCGAGCGAAGGTGAAAGTGCTCGCTTGCTGAAACTGTCTCCGGGTTTCGTCACGCCTGAGCATTCTCACCACGGATCAGAAATGACGCTGGTGTTGCAGGGGTCTTTTAGCGATGAAACCGGACGCTATAAGATTGGCGATGTTCAGGAAGCAGACGAGCATGTGCATCATCAGCCAATTGCAGATACAGAAGAAGACTGCATCTGCCTTGCTGTGACTGACGCACCGCTGGACTTCAAAGGCTTCTTTCCCAAACTTCTGCAGCCATTTATTCGGATGTAATAGTATGCGTATGGGACACAATTGACGATTTACTTTATGCGCAAGGCCCTTGGAGTCTTGTCATCTAAAGTTTAATTTTAAGAGAGATGGTCCAGACAGCGAGAAGTATCCCTCTGACAGGAGGGTAATGTTGCCAGTTTCGGCCAGCATTACTCTTCTCTGCAATTTGCAATTATGTCTAGATGACTTGGTCTTAACCGTCACTACGATTGGGGTAATGAGTGCTATCCCAAATCTCTTCTTCAATAAGGATGTTCGAGGATATATCTCTGACTTCTTTGGGGGTAGATTTGAGAGAGCGATTTTGTTTCATAATCACGACAAGAGGAGTGAGAATGTGGGCAGACCCCTTTATTTGTCGTATTGCTCCAGAGAGCATGATCAATAGTATCCAGTGCAAGATATGCGAGTACTCGACCTAGTATTTTTCACACTATTATTATTTGAATTTCATGAGTAGTTATCCGTTTAAGATTAGTGGAAACATTATCCCTTATTTGGATTGATTTATTAGGGGGACGCAGGTCCAACATAGTCACAGGTGGCGTCACGCCCGGCCAAAATCAAAATTGGTAGCGTAGCTTTGCTGTGAGAGCCTTCAATAACTGAGGGAACTATCATTTCGTTGCGCTCTTAAGTGTCGGGGGTGTAAGAAAATGGATGCTGGACGTTATCATCTAAACTTTGCAAGCTTACTACTTGATTTCGACCACGTCTTTTTGCTGCGTACATGCGAGCATCAGCTAACTTGAATAAATTGTCCAGATTGCCGTTTGCTTCTTCAACTATTGCGACGCCAATTGAAACAGTTAAGCGAATTATATTGCCATCTCGGCGTAATGGATTACTCTCGATTCGATCGCGAATTCTTTCGGCAATTTCTGTTGATACAGTATTAGATGTGTCACTGAGTAATATTGTAAATTCTTCTCCGCCATAACGGCAGACAATATCATCCCTTCTTACAGTAGTACGAATGATTGTTGCTATATGATTTAGGGCTTGATCACCTAATTGATGACCGAAGGTATCATTAATTCTTTTAAAATAATCAATATCTATCAGGATGAGCGATAAATTTCGCTTTTTTTTCGCAGGTAGTTCTTGGAGTTGCTTGAGGTGACCACTGAAGTACTTCCTGTTGTAAGTAAGTGTAAGTGGATCCATAGTTGATGCTCGATGCATTTTTCTCAGTACATCGAGCTCTACATTGGAAAAAAGAGAGTATCGCAATATTATCTTTGGTCCGATGCGAATTACATCATTGGGAGATATCCAGCATCTTTTGATCTTGTTCCCATTTACAAACACGCCATTACGCGATTTCAGATCAATCGCTTGAACGCCTTCTGGCGTTGTTTCCAAAAGAAGATGCTGACGGCTAACACTCGCGTCTCTAACCACTATTTGGCAGTCTGGCGAACGACCAATTTGAACCCTTGGAGCAGTCAGAAGATGAACTTGCCCAGTTTCGTTACCACTAACAAACATAATGCCAGGCTGGGAGTTGTCGTTCTGACCTGAATGACTTGCTAGATCAACAGGGAGTTGTAGGTGATCAAATTGAACTGTCTCATCTGATCCTTGTCCCAACTCACTTGCCTGATCTACTGAATTCTCGGTCTTTCCAATTTTCAAATCATCACAGTTCATTTGGAGCCCCGGCCATTTCTTATTTTCCGAAGCTATCAGACTATTGTGCCGTCACGGTATTCGGATTTATCAGTTAGCACGCATTTTCTGCTTTGATCGTTAACACTCTCGAGTTAGCCAAAACCCCTAACATTGGATTATGGGGCATTAGTGCTCGTTAGTGTTGTGTGATGAGCGCGGAAATTGCTTTAAAATATATTACACTAAACTATCATTGTAAATGTATGCATGAGTGATAATAAAAACTACGTAAATATATTTGATTCTTAATTGAGGGTAAGAAATTATGTCTACAGATAACAGTGAGAAAGTTGAATATGATCAGGATGTACTGATTGTCTGGAAAGATGAAGTATATCGGATCTCTGAGGCTGAGTGGAAAGACAAAACTCCTGAGCCAATTTCTGAGCACATGAGAGTGGAAGAGCTGGTGAAGTTTGGTGCAGCAGTTGCTTCAATTCCAAACTACGAGGAGAAAGGTTCTGAAGAGAAAATTTCACCGAGCAGTGTTGGAGGGACATGCTTTCTCCTGAATATCGATGTGATTAAAGGCGGTTATTAATAGATATGGCTCCGCATAAAGCGGCGGAGGCGTGTTTTCGGAGTGGTGAAGAGCTACAACGAAGTCATGCCTCTGAAACATCGTTAGTGGAGAAAACATACCGTAGAGGCACGCATCGGCTCGTTTCACCTGTCCAGACGGTTGAGCGGATTGAGCCCTATTTGCAGTCTTTTGGGATTACCCGTGTCGCGAATATCACCGACCTTGATAAGATCGGCTTGCCTGTGGTTGCTGTCTACCGACCTAATGCGCGGTCGCTGGCCGTATCTCAAGGCAAAGGCTTAGACCTGGCGGCAGCCAAAGCTTCTGGCATAATGGAGGCGATTGAAGGCTATCACGCAGAACATGTAAAGCTCCCACTTCGTCTGGCAAGTTTCTCTGAGATCTCTCAGGACGGGGCTGTGCTTGATGTTGGACGCCTACCGCACAATAGCGCTCGATCATTGGATCTGAACCGGCAGATTCTATGGTGTGAGGGGCGTGATCTGGTGTCTGATTGTTCGGTTTGGGTGCCCTATGAGATGGTGCACACCAACTTTACGCTGCCACTGTCCGGCAGCAGCGGCCACTTTCAGATGAGTTCTAACGGACTTTCCAGTGGCAACTGCTGGCAGGAAGCGGTTAGTCATGGGATTTGTGAGCTGGTGGAACGCGATGCGCTCGCACTTTGGTCTGCTCGAGGGGCGACAGCGGATCCGAAGGGTGCTCTGGATTTATCTAGTGTTGATGATCCGGATTGTCTTGAGGTGATTAAGATGCTGCGCGATGCAGGACAGGCTGTCGGTGTTTGGTCGATTACGACCGATATCGGGCTACCAACTTTTGCTTGTACGATCGCCGATTTCGTTCCCAACCATCTTGGACAATATTATGCAAGCGATGGCAGTGGATGCCACTCAGTGCGTGAGATAGCCCTTTTGAGAGCCTTGACGGAAGCTGCCCAAACTCGACTAACATTTATTGCTGGAGCTAGGGATGATGCTCACCGCGACTTTTTTGAGGTTTCCAGAAATCGCGATCGCGTGGAGACTATAAGGAAAAGAATAGGTAAGTGCGCTGAGCTTCAAGGCCTTTCGTTCAAGGACGTGCCAAGCTTTGATGGGGAAAGCTTTGAAGAGGACATTACACATCAAATTGCGCAACTTCGGGCGGTTGGAATTGAGCAGGTCGCACTGGTGAATTTAGGAGGGTATGTTGACGGCATTGAGGTCGTGCGTGTTGTCATTCCCGGTCTTGAAGGTTTGCATGATGCTCCGGGCTATGTCCCCGGCAAGCGATTGAAGTTGCATAGTCTCGATTTAGCTGGTGGTGCATAAAGCTATGTCTGTTTTTGTTTTTCTTGGTCCAAGCCTTGCTCTATCTGATGCTCAGGCCGTCTTGGATGCGACTTATCTTCCGCCAGCTTCGCAAGGTGATGTTTATCGTGCTGTTGAAGATGGTGCCCGTATGATCGGAATAATCGACGGGTATTTCGAGCAAGTTCCTTCTGTTTGGCACAAGGAAATCCTATGGGCTATGTCGCGAGGCGTTCATGTTTATGGGGCTGCGAGTATGGGCGCATTGCGAGCTGCTGAGTTGGCTACCTTTGGGATGACTGGCGTCGGCAAGGTGTTTCAGGCCTATCATGAGGGGCGGCTTGAAGATGATGATGAGGTTGCCATTGCTCATGGGCCGGCAGAGTTGGGGTATCCAAAACTGTCTGAGGCTATGGTCAACATCCGTGCAACGCTGGATCGGGCGGAGAGCCAGCATGTCATTTGCAAAGAGCTTCGAGAGTTCTGTGAGGCAACCGCAAAATCCTCTCACTTTCCTGAGCGTTCTTACAAACGTCTGTTGTCCTCTATAGAAGGCCAGGCAGATTGCGATGAAATCGAGACATTTCGAGGCTGGCTTTTAGCTGAGCAGGTGGATGTTAAGCGTGATGATGCCTTGGAGATGCTCCAAACCATGGCTTCGCAGCAAGCGGGGGCTTTAGAGCCAAAGAAGGTGTCGTTTGCTTTTGCGCATACGGACACATGGGAAAAGTTAATCCGGCAGATCGCCCCTTCAGAAGACCCAGTGAATATTGATGATCTGCTGGATGAGTTGCGTCTTGATCCAAAGCTGTATGCTCAGATTGTCGATGGTGCGATTGCACGAGCTCTTTCGCTGAAGGAAGCGGATCGAGTTGCCTTACAGGAGCAGCCAGAGAAATTTCAGCTAAAGCTCCACTCCTTCTTTGTGAGGCGTAATCTTGTTGAGGGATCGGAAATTCAGGACTGGCTGCATGAGCAGGAACTCAGCTCTGAAGACCTGATTTCTTTGATTAAGCGTGAGCAACGTATCGAAACCATCAGAGATGGTTTCGATACTGATATTCGCAAAGCACTTCCAGATGTGCTGCGCGCTGCCGGGAAATATGGCTCTCTTGTCCAGAAGGTTGAAAGCAAGAAGACGTTGGTCCCATCTGACGTTCTGGAAGGGTTTTTTCTAAACGACGACAACCCTACTGAGGAACAGCTCTTAAGCTGGCACTTTACCGAGCGATTGAAGACTCCCGTTCCTGTTCATATAGATAGTCACATCGCTGGATTGGGCCTGAAGAGCCGAAAGGCGTTTCTCCAGACCCTTGTCATGGACTATTTGCATGAGACTGCGTTGTCTACAGCGCATCAAGTCGTTGTGAGTGAGGCTACCAGCTGAGCTAGATAGTCATTGAGTGGTCGTGGGCGGAAGCCCAATGTTTTTTCAGCTTCTTCATTGTCAACGATACAGCCGTCCTCAACACACACACTCATCAAACCGGAAAATGTTTGCATCATTGGGTCGCCAGATGAGGACATTGCTTCCAGCTGTGTTTTTGGCATGTCTTCGCGCTGCAATGGTCTGCCAGCGAGCTGTTCGCAGCGTAAGATGACCTCTTCCTGACTGAGCGCTTCGGCACCGCCGATTTTCAAGGTGCGGTTCCGAGCCTCAGGTGTTTCCAAAGTGGCTCTGACGGCCGCACACACATCATCTATCGAGATCCAGGAAATTGCACCTTTACCGCCGCCAAAAGTAAGTATTGCATTTGTTTCAGGATTGATACCGGTTGGCGCTGCCAGCCAGGACTCCTGAAAATGAGGCGCTTGCAAGATGGTATAATCCATCTCACCACTTCGCAGGGCATCTTCGACCGCCCGTTTTGCAGTCTGGAGCGGGAATGTTCGACCAAACTGGGGGAATGATAGGTATACAAAATGCTTTACATCGTTCTCTTTCGCGAGCGTGACCAAATCCAACTGTCCTTTCAGGTCAACGCTCTCAAAGCTGTCACCTTCAACGGGCCTTGAAACAGATGTCGCTGTAGAGACAACTGCATTCACGCCTTGGCAGGCAGTTTGAATTGTTGTGGGGTCTTTAAGGTCTGCGTGAACAACTTCAGCACCAAGATTTTTAAGCTTTTCGACGCTCTCTTGGCTGCTGCTACTTCGCACCATTGCTCTTACCTGGTGCCCTTTGGCTCGTAGTTCTTTACAGACTTTAGAGCCGAGCACACCGGTTGCTCCAACAACAAGGATCATTTTATTTCCCTCAAAATGATTACGTGATTCTAACTATGTATATTACAAGAATCCTCTGGTTTCGGCTTGAAGCAATGCTTCTTTTGCGCAGCTCATTACTTTGCGATAATCCTTTGTGGAGAAGCTCGTGATTATGCCCTCCAACGGAAAATCTACCTGATCGGGGAGTCTCAGCTGAACTTCATGTCTTAAAGTTTGCGCGCAGTTGTTCAGCGCTTCTAGGTCGCCTGCTTCACAAGCGATCTTCAGATCAATTAGTATGGCTGTCCATTTCATTGCATATTCAAAGGGGAGGGCCGACCAAACCTTCATTGCTTTTTGGGTTTCTGTTTTTGCTGAAGCAACGTTTCCTTGCTTGAGCATCACCCATCCCAATGATGCATGCGCGACACCAACGTAATCCATCATCTGAGCTTTTTTTGCTGCCTCCAGTAGCTCCAGCGCTGCAATCTCGGTTGCAGTTAGGTCTCCCAGTCTTCTTAATAGTATGACATGGTAGCAAAGCGTGCGAACTTGGCCGCTGGTATCGCCGATTTGCTTGGTCATCTCCAGAGCCTTCAGTAGAGCTGACTTCGCCTCTTCAAGCCTTCCGGCAAATAATAGAAGAAATCCAAGTTCAAATTGTGCGACGGAAATCTCTATGTGCCTTCCTGTTTCAATGGCCGATCTCAACAGCTGTTGCCCTAACTCAACTGTTGCTTCGTTGACTCTGTAGCGATCGCGGCGCAGATTTCTGTATATAAGCGAAAGGTACAGTTTGTAGTGATGGTCGGGGTTGCCGCTGTGCTCGATTAAAGTTTGTGTCTCAGAAAATTCTTGGTCCATTTTGTGATAATTTGCGGCCCAGTAATGTGTCCACAAGCGAGCAACCTTGATTTCTATGTATTCCTCACGTGTTGCAGTCAGCGTGCGCTTATCTGTTATCAAGACGCGCGCGGCTTCATCCAGAGCTGTCAGCGCCTCTTCATGCCTATGTTCTGCTTCATAGGTTTTGGCCCTCAGTCTGTACAGGCGGGCCTGCGTGATCAGGTTGGTTGGCTTTTGGTCCAGAGCGCTTTTCAATGCACTACGGGCGAGGTCATGGTTTCGTTTGAGCGAATACAGGCCTGCCAGAGCTTCGTTAACTGATATGCTTTCCCTAGACCAGTCCTCTTTGCGTTCTGGTTCAAGGGTGCGGGCCTTCTGGATTTCCGACAGGGCGGTTTGATAGAGTTTGATAGCTTCATCATTTGCGTGGTGGCGATGAGCGTGATCTGCTGCAAGTTGCAAATGTCGGGCTGCTCGACCGGGAACGCCTGCACAGGCCCAATGATAGCCTAGGCGCGCGTCGATATTATCGGACCCTTTTTCACTCGCACTTACTTTGTCCAGTTCAGTCGCTATTCTCTCATGCAGTTCGCGGCGACGGTGAGCGGAAAGTTGGGCTTCTGTTACCTCCCGGATTTTATCGTGAAGGAAGCGGAAGCCATCTTTTTCGTCGGCTTCTAAGATTTGGCGTTCAACCAACTCGTCAATCACATGGCCGATCGTCTCTTCGTTCAGCTTTTTAACAGAGGCGATGAGGTCTATTTCGAACTGACGGCCAATGAGTGCGGCGCAGTCAACTGAACGGCGTGCGTCTGGGCTAAGCTGGCCAATGCGGAGGGTGATCAGCTCACTCAATGAACTCGGCAGTGGGAGTTTTTCAAAGTGGGTTGTATCGGATAGTGCTTTGTGCGCGAAGGCCCACTTGCCAGATTGGTCCCGCCGGAGCACCTGTTCTGCCACTGCTGTACGAAGATACTCAGCAATGAAGAACGGGTTGCCATTGCTACGCTCTAAAAGGAATTCTGCGAATGCATCAGGAAGCCGGTTTATCGCCAGCATGCCGCTAGCTAATTTTTCAATGTCATGGGTACCCATTCTTTCCAAGGAGACATCACTGACATCATCAAAAGGCAAAATAGCATTTATCTCTTTGGTTCGCTCTTCGGATCTCATAGTTCCAAGCAAAAGTCCGGAGATGCCGTCCATGCCTTCTTCAGCAAGGTGTTTTAGAAATGCCAGGGTTAATTCGTCGGCCCATTGCAGGTCATCAAGGATCATCAGCAAAGGGCAAGTTTGAGAATAAGCGGTCAGGACACTACGCAAGGCTTCGAATAGTCGTATGAGCGTTTGCTCTGGTTCGAGCTTTGGTGAAGTAGGAAGGTGCTTCGCCCAAGGGAGAGATTTTATGCTGGTCGAGTATTGAGATAATACTGCGGCATATCTCCCTATTAGTATTTCAAAGTTCTCCTTTCCCCCTTCGATGCAAGTGTCAGCGATCTGATCCAACAATCGTAAGAAAGGTTGGAGTGGTTGGCTAACTGGCTTAGTTTGAGTGCTGTCTCTTACTTGAGAGGCGCACTCGCAACTGACAACCGACATTCCTGATTTCTTAGCCTTACTGGCAATCTCTGAGACGAGACGTGTTTTACCCAGTCCGCTTTCACCGAAGACAATATGGATCTGGCCTATTCCATCTTTGGCGTTGCTCAGATGACTTTCTATATTTGCCTGTATCTTGAAGTTTTCAATAAAGGACGCGCGATAAAGATACGGCTTTGCTGAAGGAGCCGCTACTGGCCACTTTGGCCGCTTTATGCCGAGTGCTTCAATCGACTGCAAAACAGTTTCTGCGTAGCCGATGCGTTGGTCTGCGGTTTTTGATAGGAGCGACATGATCATGTCATCTAGTGTTTTGGGAACACCATGAACAAGATCAGATGGATTGATCGGAAGGCGTTCGAGATGACCGCGAAACACCTGAGTTCGCGAGCCGTTGAAGGGTTTCAATCCAGTCACAAGTTCGTATAAAATACATCCAAGGCTATATAAGTCGCAGCGAGCATCGAGAGTTTCGTTTCGAATTTGCTCCGGTGCCATAAAATGAGGGGATCCGCTGATGACTTGGGCGCTTTCAACGACCTCTCGACCGACTGAGCCACGTACTTCAGTGACAAGGCCAAAGTCAGCTAGTATGGGAAACTTGCTTTTAAGGATGAAGACGTTGCTGGGCTTTAGATCGCGGTGAATAATTCCCAAGCCATGTACATAGGCAAGAACCTCACAAATGCCGTAGACAAGCGTAAGGGCATCTTCGAGTTGGCCGGAAGCTGCAATATTGTGACGATCTAACAGGACGTCGTGGTCAGGGTACGTGATATTTTCGTCTAGATTAATGTCATCAAAACCGGAGATAGTTGTCTCGGGGCTGTATTCTGCTGCGAACCACTCCTGGGTAGTGGAGGTGGAAGTCGCAGCTCGGTGATCTGACCAAATTTTGTCAATCGTGTTGGCAAGCGTAGGTGCTTCTATTACTTCCATAACATGCCATGGGAGGCCATTAGAGATGCCATGGTCGAGAATCTGAATAACTCCAGGATGCTTAAGCTTTGCGAGAGACCTTATCTCGCGACGGAGTTGGTTTAGCTTAGATGCGTCGCGTTTGGTGGCCATTTTGATGGCGACATGCTTGCCGGTGACTGTATTTTTACCAGCAAAAACAACCCCGTTACTGCCTTGCCCTATCTGCTTGATTATTCTGTAAGGGCCTAATTGATTGTTTTTTTGATTCATCTGAGTATCTATTGCTGAGGTTCAGATGTAATATATCAATATTATCTGGCTTTATCGATGTGATATTTTAATCAATGTTTGAATTTGGCCGGTAAAATAGCATGCTGATTGCACGTTATGGCGATAAAACAAGGTCGATAAGTGTACATGGAGAGAGCACAAGTGAAGAAGCTGTTTGTCACATCATATCTTGAGGTAATTGTAGCTTCTCGTCTCAATCTTCTTTTGAAGAGAGATGGTAGCGAGGGAGGGACTTGAACCCCCGACACGCGGATTATGATTCCGCTGCTCTAACCAACTGAGCTACCCCGCCATCCGGTGCGCTATGTTGCGGTGTTGACCGCCGCGCTGTGAAGGGGTGTATAAGGCCCCAGAGGGGTGGCGTCAAGCGTTCTTGGGTAAGTTTTGTGGAAATATGATCTCTTGTGAAAAACTCCATGAAAACCTAGGGTTAATGCCAATTTCATAGAGCAATAACTGCCAGTTGCAGTTGTCAGGAACAAGAAAATCTCATTTTTTACCAAGTTGGAAATGTCGGAGTGGCTTTTCTGGGATTTGTGGAGCGGTGTTGTATTGAAGCTGTGCAAGGTACAGGCTTGAGAGATCAAAAAAAAACGCCCCGGTGACGATCAGGTCAGGCGGGGCGTTTTGAATAATTCGGTCAGTTTGGCAATGCGTTAGCCTGCAGGAAAGCCTGCTGCTTCCCAGCCTTTTCCGAGTAGTGCTTTGAGGGCTGCTTCTGCGCCTTCCTGCTTTTCAGCACGCTGAATCCAACCGCCGCCGAGAACACGCGCTTCCTGGCCGTCTTTGTCGAAGAAGACGCAAGCCTGTCCTGGGGCTACGCCGAATTCGCCTGCTACCAGCTCGACAAAAACATTTTCGCCACTCTTGCGCAAAATTGCTTCTGTCGGTGGGCGGGTAGAACGCACCTTTGCATAAACTGTGATGCCGTCTTCCGGCAGATCGTCCAGCGTACCTGGGCCAATCCAGTTCACTTCACGCAGCAGCAGGTTGTGGGTTGCTAATGCTTCTTGCGGACCGACAATCACGCGTCGTCCATCTGCATCCAGATGCACAACATAGAGAGGGTCGCCTGTTGCAACACCAATACCGCGGCGCTGACCGATGGTGTAATGGATGATGCCGTTGTGCCGGCCAAGAACGCGGCCATCTACATGCACGATTTCACCTGGTTCTGCCGCGTGTGGGCGAAGCTTGGCAATAACGTCTGTGTAGCGGCCTTCTGGCACAAAGCAGATGTCCTGACTGTCATGCTTGTCAGCAATTGCCAATCCAAACTCATGTGCAAGTTCGCGGACTTCTGGTTTGGTCATGCCACCTAGTGGGAAGCGCAGAAAATCGAGCTGTTCCTGGGTTGTTGCGAACAGGAAGTAGCTTTGGTCACGGTCCAGATCGACAGGACGGAACATGGCAAGCTGATTGCCTTCCACGCCTGTACGGACATAGTGACCTGTGACCAGAACATCAGCGCCCAAATCCTTTGCCGTTTCCAGTAGGTCTTTGAACTTGACGGTCTGGTTACATGTTACGCATGGAATCGGTGTTTCGCCATTGATATAGCTGTCCGCGAAGCGTTCGATGACCTGCTCTTTAAAGCGGGATTCATAATCCAGCACGTAATGCGGAATGTCGAGTTTTTCTGCGACACGGCGGGCATCGTGGATGTCTTGCCCGGCACAGCAAGCGCCCTTGCGTTGGATTGCTTCGCCATGATCGTAGAGCTGTAGAGTGACGCCGACCACATCATAGCCTTCGCGTTTCATCATTCCGGCAACAACCGATGAATCAACGCCGCCTGACATGGCAACAACCACCCGTGTGTCTTTTGGGCGGCCGGGCAGGCCAAGACTGTTTAGCATTCCAATTACCTCATCCTGTAGGCGCGTTTAAGTGAGAGCCGTATCTATAACATCACGAGCAGATTTCAATCCTGGGAGACATTGAAGTCTGAAGCGCAGATTAGTTTCTTTTGCTTGCTTAGTGCTTGCTGCGCTCTGGCGATGGCTAAACGCGGGCTCTCTTTTAAACGCTTCGCATGCGTACGCTTCGAGCGTGCTAGTTGGCGGGAATATACCTAAAACTCGACGGAAGGCCAATCTTTTTGATTGATGTTTTTACTTGCTGGGCATTTGTTGCCGAGGCGGGGGCAATAAGTGATCTTGTGGCCTGTTCTTTGAAATGTTGAGTTGAGTTTATCTATTTGAAAATGCTTATATATTTTTGATTTTGTGGCTGGCCCGCTAATTGCATATCTGCGCGCAAGATGTCTTGACCATCGTTGCTGATGGCGTGTGCTGCGTAGTTTGAGGAATATATGTCGCAATCTGCTTTGCTGAGTTTAGCCGGTCCTGTTCAGCCGCAAACGCCTTTAGGCCCCGTTGTGGGGCAAGGTGGTAATGCGCTGCTTGGTGAGAGTGTGCTCGGCCAAAATGCCGATACTTTCTCCGGTCTTCTCGCCAAAGCTTCTGAGGGAGATGGTGCAGCGGCAACTGCGGTGGATCTCTTTTCTGGAGCTTTAACGACTGGCGGTGATCTCTCGGTTTTGAGCCCAAATCTCATCAAGGATGAAAATGGGGAGAGTGCGGTTGTTGGTTTGGCTGGTGAACTGCCGCTTTCCACTGTTTCTCAGTTGCCAGTGCCTGGTGTGGTTCCGGGATTGGGGGCAGTTGCGACAACTAATGATGAAGCGCTTCTTCTCAATGGCGGCGAAGGGAAAGCGAAAGCGCCTTTTGTTGCCTTGCCACAAAATGTCCAGGAGGCAGGCAGTCAGCCAGCCTTAGCGGAGAAAGCAGGCGAAGCGAAAGTTACTCAGCCGGTCGCTAATGTTCAAAACGCTTCTCCTATTGTGGGTGAGGGCGAGGCCATCTCTTCCAAGACAGTAGAGAGTGCTGTTGTAAATCTTGGTGCTTTACAGCAGGCCGAGCGTGGTGGGCAGATCTTGCCGCAGGCGGATGATGGACAGGTAACGGCTCAGGTTGGAGCTGTTGCTCAAGAGACTGACGTCGCTGGAACTGTGCAGGAATCTAAAGGAAACGCTCGCAATGCTTCAGATACGCAGCAGCGTGTGACGTCCGATCAGCAGGGTGCTGTTGTTAAGCAAGGTGGTTCAACTGAGCCTCAGTTAAATGCACTGGAACTCCCGAATTCAGGTCAAGTGGCTAAGGTTTCTCCTGAGCTGATTGCACGTTCTTCAGGCGTATCTGAGAAGTCCCAGAGTTCTGCTGCTTCACCGCAAGTTCAGCCAGCGAGCAATGGGGCTAAGGTAGAGCAAGTCGCCAATGCAGTTGGTAATCGTGTTATCACGGCTTCAGAGAGCGGTAGCGACGACACTGTCGCTAATTCAGTCAGCGCTCCTGCCGAAAAGACCGCTGTACCGGATCGTGCCGCGGGTGAAGCGGATGTTCGGTCATCGCAACCTGTTGTTGGTCGTCAGGTCAGTGAGCTAGCAACAGCGCAAGACGTGAAGAGCGTCAAAGTTCAATCCGAACCTGTTCAGCCGCAATCTGTAGAGGTTAAGGGAGCTGTTCAGTCTTCTCGCGGGGATGTTCTTGTTGATGCCATTGAAGGTGATGCAGACGCTTCCTTAGAAAAGCCTGTGCTTGTCCGGCAGACTGATCGTGCTGGTTCAAGCTTTGTCGGCAATCAACAGCG
The DNA here is from genome assembly GCF_001623145.1 of Pseudovibrio sp. W64. Lineage (NCBI taxonomy): Bacteria > Pseudomonadati > Pseudomonadota > Alphaproteobacteria > Hyphomicrobiales > Stappiaceae > Pseudovibrio > Pseudovibrio sp. W64. The sequence goes on from NZ_LMCI01000009.1 coordinate 129,882, forward strand.
TGCGGTGCAGACCGCATCTGTTGAAGGTGATGGTGATATCATTTTCCCGAATGTGACTTCCAAGCCTGATGTGCCTTCAGAAAAGATTGGCCAAGCTTCGCAGGTACAAAAGGTTGTTGATGTATCTTCTGTTCAAGAGAATGAAGCGGGTGTCCGTTCTGCGGAACAGGTGAGCCGGACTGGTGCTGTGACGACTGCTGCGACCCCGTTGGTTGGGAAAGACAAAACTGCTGGCGGAGCTGTGCAAGCGACAGCGAGCACTGAATCCGTCACGGAGGTTAATGATGCTCCAGAGGCCGATGAGCTTACCAATGCACTGAACAAGCCTACAGAGCAGGCAGTATCCGCTGACAAGAAAAGTACTACGCCCTCTGTCAGCATTCAGGTGAAGGTGCCACAGGCAAATGAGCAGGTTGCTTCAACAACGGCAATCGGTTGGGGGCTTGCAGCTGGTCCGTTGGATGGATCTGAAGCTGAGCTTGATTGGGAAAGTTCTGAAGCAATCTCCAGTACTGCTGCACGTTCTGACACTGCATTCCGTTCAATGGGCTCTCTGCCAACCTCTACGCTGAGGAATGTTGCGAATGCTGTGTGGCCTGAGATTGCCCGACAGGCAAGTGGCGGCGTTGATCGTTTTGAAATCCGGCTTGACCCAAAAGAGTTGGGTGGGGTCGATGTTTCTCTGGAATTTAGCAAGGATGGCCGCGTACGCGCGCATCTGATCGTTGAGAGGCCTGAAACTCTTGAACTTCTGCAGCGAGATCAACGCGGGTTGGAGAAGGCTCTTCAGGAAGCTGGAATCGAAAGCGATAAGAGCTCTCTTCAGTTCTCACTTGGAGGGCGTGGCTCGCAGACTTCAGATCAGCAAGAGAACCGACAGGCAAATGTCGGACAGCTGGATCGAGCGTCAGAAGGTGCTGAGTTGCCAGAAGAAAATTATCTCGCACACAATAATTTAAATAGTGCTGCCCGCGCTGGTGGACTGGATATCTCGGTTTGATGCCGCGCATGAGGAAATAGACAATGACTACAATTAATGCACTGACACCGAATGCAAACTCCTCTGGCGCAAGCACCCAGAACAGCATCAATGCAAACTTTGATCTGTTTATTTCATTGCTGACCACGCAGGTGCAAAACCAGGATCCGTTGGAGCCTCTCGATTCGGCTGAATATACGAATCAGCTGGTTCAATACACGATGGTTGAGCAACAGGTTGCAACTACTGAGAAATTAGAGGAGCAGCTGACTCAGCTCAAAACGCAAAGTGCGAGTCAGTTTGTAAACTATATCGGTAAGGAAGTGACTGCTCAGAGCGCGACTGCGCAGCTCAAGGATGACAAAGCTTCTTGGAATCTTGATGCCGTTTCTGCAGGCAAGGCGACCATCACTGTTAAAAATAGTGAGGGTGCTGAGGTTTATCAGGAAGAGATTGATCTGAAAATAGGTGACAACACTTTTGAATGGGATGGTGTGGCGACAAACGGCACAAAAGCTGGTGATGGCGCCTATTCCATTGATATTATTACTCAGGATGCCAATGGCGAGCCTTTCGCTGTTCAGACCGAAGTGAAAGGGAAAGTGGACGCCGTGGACTTCAGCACTGGCGATATTATTCTGCACATGGGGGATCTTAAAATTCCCGTGGGTGAGGTCACTGGAGTCAATGGAATTCTGTAGTAGTTAATATCCACTAAGATCCCCGGTTATGAATCTTACCAAAACATTGATGGGGGCTTAGCCAAATTTTAAGCGCCTTGTTCTATTCTCATCCTCAGCTTGGTCATGGTTTGTGTGAGAGTAGAATGACCGAACATATACGTTCACGAGTAAAATACGTCATCGGCCCCGATGGGAGCCCTCTGACGATAGCGGATCTTCCTCCTACCTCTACTAAGCGGTGGGTTATCAGGAGAAAAGCTGAAGTGGTTGCGGCTGTGCGTGGAGGCTTGTTGTCTCTGGATGAAGCATGTAACCGGTATACTTTGACGGTTGAAGAGTTTCTGTCTTGGCAGAACTCGATAGACCGACACGGTTTAGCCGGCTTGCGCGCTACACGCGTTCAGGACTATCGCAGCAACTAGTAAGCTTCAGGCAAAAAGGGTGTAATACCCAAACAGGTTTGAGGTTCTGAAAAGGCCGGCTGTCTCAGCCGGCCTTTTTGTATGTGGAAGCCACATTTTGTACAATTTTACAGATTAACCATGATGTCTTAACTGCTTCGGCAAAACTTGCCGAACAGGCCGCACAAGATTCATTCGACTCTTCAAAAGCCTAGTCAAAGGCCTTTCCTGCGATATTCCACAGTGCTTCTTTGTGGGTAGATTTCCCGTTTACCGATTATTAGGGTTTTATTAACCTTTTGTTAACTCTAAGGCGGGCAATTTTTACCTACCAGCAAATCAGGGGCAATTCACACCGATTTCCAAGGTGTTGAGAGTATTGCTGGTACATTTTGAATGAGCGATTTGAACGTACGGGGCGGCAACTGTGAGTGGAATCCTTGACTTCTTGAAAGGACTTGGGCCCGCGCGACTGGCAGCGATGGGGGCGATGGCTGTTACGTTGATCGGTCTGTTCGGTTTCATCATTGTTCGCGCGACAGCACCGCAGATGGTGCCACTCTTCACGGACCTTACTCTTGAAGATGCTGCAGCGATTGTTAGTCAGGTTGAATCTCAAGGTGTTTCTTATGAGTTGGGTGTCAACGGACGTAGTGTTCTTGTCCCTCAGGAGAACGTTCATCGTCTGCGTATGACAATGGCGGAAGCTGGCCTGCCATCCGGCGGTGGTGTTGGTTATGAAATCTTCGACAAGACAGATACGCTCGGTGCAACCAGTTTTGTGCAGAACCTGAACCGCCTCAGAGCTCTTGAAGGGGAACTTTCTAGAACCATTCGCAGCATTGGCCGGATTTCTTCTGCGCGTGTTCATCTGGTGATCCCTGAAAAGCAGTTGTTCCAGCGTGATCGGGAACCGCCAACAGCTTCGATTGCAATTAAGGTGCAGGGTTCTTTGTCTGGTGGGCAGATCCGTGCCATTCAGCATCTTGTTGCGACGGCAGTTGAAGGACTGGAACCTTCCTACGTCTCTATCGTTGATGAGCGCGGCACTTTGCTTGCCAGCGGAACCGGCGATAAAGAAGGGCTTGCTGGTGGCTCTTCGCTGGATGAACGACGTTCGACAATGGAGGCTCGCCTGCGGCAACAGGTTGAAGAGATCCTCAATAACGTCGTTGGAACCGGTCGCGCTCGTGTTCGGGTTGCTGCAGAAATCAACTATAACCGCAAAACTGAGACACAGGAGCTGTATGATCCTGATGGGCAGGTGTTGCGTTCTTCTCAGAGTAAAGAAGAGAATGCATCTTCCACCAATGGTGAGGAGACGGTTTCTGTTGGCAACCAGCTGCCGAATACAGACGCAGCTGGCAGTGCAACCGGGTCCAAGGATGCCTCGAATGTTTCTGAGGAAATCCTGAACTACGAGATTTCCAAGAGTACAGTGACGGAGATCTATGAAGCAGGTGGTCTGGAACGGCTGTCTGTAGCGGTTCTGGTTGATGGTACCTACACAACCAGCGAGGATGGCACGCAGACCTATCAACCGCGCAGTAAAGATGAGCTGGAGCAAATTGCTACTCTGGTTCGAACTGCTGTTGGCTTTAACAAACATCGCGGTGATAATGTTGAAGTGGTCAACATGCGCTTTGTCGAAGCTCCTCTTCAGGACTTTGGTGATAGCGAAGGTGGGCTGTTCGACTTTACACGTGCTGACATCATGAAATTTGCTGAGTTGGGTGTTCTGTTTGTGATCACCATCTTGCTGTTGATCTTCGCAGTCTCTCCGCTGATGAAGCGTATTCTTGCTAAAGAAGAAGAGAGAGCGGCGGCGGCAGAAGGCGGTGTTCAGATGCTGCCAGATGGCACATTGGTCGCTGAGGGCCCTGCGCAAATTGGAGGTGTTGTTGGTGAAATGGAGGAGGTTCCTTCTGAAATGCCAACAGCAGAATGGATTGAAGATGCCAAAATGCAGGCAGCTCTCCATCAAAGCTCAATTCAGCAAATAAGTGAGTTGATTGAAGATTCTCCGAGCGAAGCGGTCAATATCGTTCGCGGTTGGTTGAACGAGGCAGCGTAGGATGAGTGAGGAGATACAGCAGCAGGAATCGACAGCACAAGCCTTATCAGTCTCATCCGGAATAGCTGAACGAGAGCTTGGAGGAGCAGAGCGCGCAGCCGTTCTGCTCTTGGCGCTTGGGCAGGAGTATGGGAAGGCCATTTGGGCTGGGTTGGATGAAATTGAAGTGCGTCAGGTTTCCAGCGCAATGGCGAGCTTGGGTCCTGTTACACCGACCATGCTGGAAGAGTTGTTTGTAGACTTCCTAAAGCGGCTTTCCACTCGTGGCGCGTTGAACGGCAACGTAGACGTTACAGAGCGCCTGCTGAACTCTTTCCTGCCAACTGATCGTGTTGCGATCATTATGGAGGAAATTCGAGGTCCTGCAGGTCGGAACATGTGGGAGAAGCTTTCCAACGTTCCTGAAAACGTTCTGGCAAACTATCTGAAGAATGAGTATCCGCAGACCATTGCAGTGGTTCTTTCCAAAATCCAAAGTGACCATGCGGCTCGCGTTCTTGCGCTGCTGAATGAAGAGCTGGCGCTGGATGTGGTGAACCGCATGTTGCGCATGGAGTCTATTCAGAAGGATATTCTGGAGAAGGTTGAGCAGACATTGCGGGTCGAGTTCATGTCGAACCTGTCTCAGACCAGCCGTCGTGATAGCCACGAGATGATGGCCGACATCTTCAATAATTTCGACAGGCAGACCGAAGGCCGCTTTCTGGCCGCGCTGGAAGAAGATAGCCGTGAGTCTGCAGAGCGTATCCGCAATTTGATGTTCACCTTCGAGGACCTGTTGAAACTAGATTCCGCTGCCTGTCAGACCTTGCTTCGCAATGTTGAGAAGGATCAGCTGGCCATGGCTCTCAAAGGAGCTTCTGAAACTGCTGTTGTGTTCTTTACGGCCAACATGTCATCGCGTGCAGCAAAAATGCTTCAGGAGGACATGGAAGGTATGGGACCAGTTCGATTACACGATGTAGATGAGGCGCAAAGCTCACTTGTACTGAAGGCGAAAGATTTGGCAGCCACTGGTGAAATCAGCATTAACAAGAAGAAAGGAGAGGAAGAGTTTGTTTACTAATCGTTCCTTTTCTTCGCGATCTCCGGAGGCTCGCTGATGGTTACTGTGATGCCTCAAGGTGCTGTGCGGCGACGCTTTTTGTTTGATACTAAATCGATCGATGAGGCTGAGACCGCAGCAACAGTCGAAGACGTCCTTCCGCTGGAGCCTACTATTACAGTTGCTGAGCACAAGCAGCTTTTAAAAGCAGCTGAAGAGGCTGCGTTTGTTCGTGGTGAGATGCAGGCCCGGCAGGCCATTGCCGAGCAACAGAAGCTGAGTGCACAGGAAGAACTGGTGGTGTTGCGGGAGCGACTTGAAGTTGCTCTGGGTGATCTTGAAAGCCAGATCCGCGCTCAAGAGCAGAACCTGGTCTCTATGTGTTTTCTGATTGCGCGCCGTCTTTGTAGTCACCTTATTGCGCGTGAGCCGCTTGCTGAAGTTGTGGCGTTGCTTGCTGAATGTTTGGCTCCTCTGCGCAAGATCCCTCAGATTTTGATTGAGGTGCCGACAGAAGATACGCATGCGCTGGAAGACATGGTTGACGGTCTGGTTTTGAACAGCAGCTTTGAGGGCAAAGTGCATGTTGTGAAGTCAGAGAGCATGTCGCGCGGTGATTGCCGGATTGAATGGCCGGATGGCGGGATTATTCGTGATCGTCGGAAGACGGTTGAGCATATTGAACAAGTCATAAAATCTCATTTCGACGCCCGCGAGCGGGCCAGTCGAGCAGCGTGATTTTAGTTTTTGCCTATGACCGTGCTGGCTATGGCCGGTGCGGGATCAGAAAGGTTTATTATGAGCAGTGATGAACAGGGAATGGTGCTGGACCAACACCAGAGTACCCAGCGCGCTGGTGGCCTGGATGAAGAAGGTGCAGGCGGCATTAAAGCAGCTGAGGATTTGGAAGCTGTTTTTGATGTTCCGGTCCAACTGGCTGCTGTGCTTGGGCATACAAAGATGAAGGTTTCCGACCTTTTGCATTTGGATACCGGGATCGTTATGGAACTCGACCGGAAGGTGGGCGAGGCAATCGACGTTTACGTGAATAACAGGCTGATCGCGCGCGGAGAAGTTGTGCTCGTGGAAGATAAGCTTGGTGTCACCATGACTGAAATCATCAAGGCGGATAAGTGATTGTCATGGGGCGTACTGGAAAGGAACTGACATGCGGCTCTTGATCGTTGGGACCCTTGGCGGTCAGCTGACGACCGCAACCAAGATCGCGATGGAGCGGGGAGCATCTGTTACCCATGCGCCTGGCGTTCCTGAGGCCATGAAAGTCTTGCGTTCTGGTCAGGGTGCGGATCTCCTGATGGTTGATGTCAATGAAGATATTGGTCAGCTGGTGGAACTGACAGAACGCGAGCGTATCCATGTGCCACTCGTTGCGTGCGGGTTGGGAACGGATGCGCGCGCGGCTGTGTCTGCCATTCGGGCTGGAGCAAAGGAATACATTCCGTTGCCTCCTGATCCGGAGCTGATTGCTGCTGTGCTGGCGGCTGTTACGGAAGAGCGCGAAGACCTGATCTATCGCGACGCGGCCATGGCGAGTGTGATCAAGCTGGCAGAGCAGGTGGCTCCATCTGATGCATCGGTTCTGATTACGGGTGAGTCCGGATCCGGTAAGGAAGTGATTTCCCGCTTCCTGCACAGCAAGTCCAGTCGTGCTGATAAGGCGTTTATTTCCATCAACTGCGCTGCAATTCCTGAGCATCTTCTTGAATCCGAGCTTTTCGGCCACGAGAAGGGTGCTTTTACCGGAGCTGTTGCGCGCCGTGTTGGTAAGTTTGAAGAAGCCAATGGCGGCACCTTGATGCTTGACGAGATTTCCGAGATGGATGTTCGTCTGCAAGCCAAGTTGTTGCGGGCTATTCAGGAGCGGGTGATTGACCGTGTTGGAGGCAGTCGTCCGGTACCGGTCGATATTCGCATCATCGCGACGTCCAACCGTGATTTGGCTGAGGAAGTGCGCAATGGTGGCTTCCGCGAGGATTTGCTGTACCGCCTGAACGTGGTGAACCTGAAACTGCCGGCGCTGCGAGAGCGGCCAGCAGATATTCTGGAGCTGGCAAGTCACTTCATTGAAATTTATGCCAAGGCGAATGGTACTAAGGCACTGCCGGTTTCTCAGGAAGGTCGTCAGCTTCTGTTGGCCAACCAATGGAAAGGAAATGTACGCGAGCTGGAAAACACCATGCACCGCGCTGTTCTTCTTTCCTCTGGTAGCGAGATTGATGCAGACGCTATTCGCATGCCGGATGGATCTCCAATTGCCATGGGGGCTGGACAGCAAACGGCTTCGCGCGCGGCCCATGCAGCTGAAGCCGTTTCGCGCGATATGGTCGGGCGTACTGTTGCTGATGTGGAGCGTGATCTCATTTTGGATACGCTGGATCATTGTCTGGGGAACCGTACGCATGCTGCAAAGATCCTTGGCATTTCGATCCGCACGCTTCGCAACAAGTTGAACCTTTACACCAAAGAAGGTGTTGAGGTTCCAGGGCCAGGCGAAGCACGTGCTGGCACTGCAGACGCATAAGAACGGATAGGGCGCGGCGATGTCTGAAGAGACAAATACAAAGGCAGCTCAAGGGGGAGGCGACAACGCTCCTTCTGCTGCTCGCGTGCCCGGACTAGGTGCAGCTGGTGGTTCAGCCTTTTTCCAAGACCTTTGGGGCGCCATAAAGCAAGGCGACCTTGGGCTTGCTGCAGGTGTGATGGTCATCCTCGTGATGCTCATTGTTCCGATGCCTGCGATGCTTCTGGACATGTTTCTCGCGATTTCGATCATCTTTTCCGTGATGATCCTGATGGTGGGGCTGTTCATTCAGAAACCGCTGGAATTTTCCGCATTTCCGACTGTGTTGTTGATTGCGACCATGTTGCGACTGTCGTTGAATATGGCGTCGACGCGACTGATTTTGGCGCACGGGCATGAAGGAGCTGACGCAGCCGGCAATGTGATTGCAGCGTTCGGTAGCTTTGTGATGGGCGGTAATTTCGTGATCGGGATTATCGTCTTTGCAATCCTTGTTATTGTGAACTTCATCGTTATTACAAAGGGTTCTGGCCGTATCGCAGAAGTTTCTGCTCGCTTCACGCTGGATGCAATGCCCGGTAAGCAGATGGCGATTGATGCGGATCTGGGTGCTGGCCTGATTGATGAGGAGACTGCGCGGACCCGTCGTAAAGAGTTGGAATCTGAATCCACCTTCTTCGGCTCCATGGATGGTGCCTCCAAGTTTGTGCGTGGTGATGCGGTTGCCGGTCTGATGATCACGTTCATCAACGTGATTGGTGGTATCGTTATTGGTGTGATGCAGCAGAACCTGACGTTCGCTCAAGCTGCCGAAAACTATACGCTGCTGACGATTGGTGATGGTCTGGTTTCTCAGATCCCCGCGCTGATCGTTTCCACTGCTGCGGGTATTCTTGTTTCTAAAGCGGGTGTTGAGGGTGCGGCCGATAAGGCTCTTGTCCGGCAGTTTACTGGTTACCCAAAAGCGCTTGGCATGTCTGCGTTTGTGATGGTCGTGCTGTCGTTCCTGCCGGGTATGCCGATGTTGCCGTTCCTGGCATTGGCAGGTGCTGCTGGTTATCTGGCGCGGCAGGCAAGTAAGAAGCATGCTCGCGAAAAAGCGGTGGAAGTGGCTGCAAAAGTTGAAGCTGAAGTGCCGGATGAGCCGCAGGAAGCGCCGATTTCCGACAGCTTGAAAATGGATGTGCTGCGGATTGAGCTTGGCTATGCGCTGCTGCCAATCATCAATGGGCGTAATAAGCAGGAAACAGATCAGGTTACCGAGCAGATCAAAGCGCTGCGTCGTCAGATTGCCTCTGATATGGGCGTGATCATGCCGTCAGTGCGTATCCTTGATAACATTCAGCTTGGCGCGAATGATTACATGATCAAGGTGAAGGAAGTGGATGCTGGCGGCGGCTCTCTGTTCCCGAACCAGTTTATGGTGATGGACCCTGCTGGTGGGCAGGTTCGCCTGCCGGGGACGCATACCACAGAGCCAACCTTTGGTTTGCCTGCGACCTGGGTGGAAGCGCAGTATCGCGAAGAAGCCAATCTGCTTGGGTATACGGTGGTTGATCCTGCAACGGTTATTTCTACGCACCTGACGGAGACCATCAAGTCTCATATCTCCGAGCTGCTCACTTACGCAGATGTTCAGGTTCTGTTGAAAAAGCTGGATGAAGAGCAATCCAAGCTGGTGGAAGATATCGTTCCGACCCAGATTTCCATCTCTGGTATTCAGCGTGTGCTGCAGGCTCTGCTGGAAGAGCGCATTTCCATTCGTGATCTGGGAACAATTCTGGAAGGGATTGCGGAGGCGATTGGTTCAACGCGGAACCCGAATGCCATTGCGGAGCATGTTCGTACTCGTCTGGCACGCCAAATCTGCTCTGCCAATCAGGCGCCCGGTGGTTATCTGCCTTTGATCAGCCTGAGCCCTGTATGGGAGTCTGCATTCCTTGAAAGCATTATCGGGGATGGGGATGATCGCCAGCTAGCGATGGCACCTTCCAAGCTGCAGGAGTTCGTTGGTTTGGTTCGTGATGCTTATGATGCGGCGGCCAATCAGGGTGAAGTTCCTGTGCTGTTATGCTCAGCTCAATCGCGGCCATTCGTGCGTTCCATTGTTGAGCGTTTCAGAGCGCATACGTTTGTTATGAGCCAAAACGAAGTTCACCCGCGTGCGCGACTGAAAACAGTGGCAACCATATAGGATCTCAAGTGTTTCGTGAGATTGGAACACTTGCAGCCTTTTCTTCTTCCCGCTACCCAGAGTGCATTGTTTCTTCCTAATTTGAGAGAGTGGTATGGCGCATATTCAACTGGATCTTGATGGATACACAGACCTGCCAGAAGGCAAAGTCGCGACTGTGGTGACGCATCTGGAGATGTTGGAGAAGCCTGCTCTCAAACCGATTGATCGTCCTGACCTTACGCTGGAACGGGCCGGCAAGATCGACATCACCGAATATAGAGCCCTCTTTAAACGTGTGGGTGAGTCGTGGCTTTGGTTTGGCCGTTTGGTGATGAATGACGCTGAACTGGAAGCGACGCTGAGCAAGCCGACCAATGAGTTTTACTGGGCTATGAAGAACGGTGAGCCTGTGGGGATGCTTGAGTTGGATGTTGCCAAGGAAGATGAAGTTACACTGAGCTATTTCGGGCTTGTACCAGACGCTGTTGGCGGTGGTGCTGGCCGCTGGCTGATGAACCATGCGATCAGCAAGGCTTTCTCTCGTCCTGAAGTGAAGCGCTTCTGGTTACACACATGTACTGGGGATAGCCCACAGGCACTGCAATTTTATCTGCGCAGTGGCTTTAAGCCATTCAAGCGGTCCATTGAAGTTGCTGATGATCCGCGTCTGAATGAGATTCTTGATCGATCCTGCGCTCCTCACATTCCTTTTTTGCCATAGGGCAGAGCAGGTTGATGGGCTGGACCTTTCGGTTCGCTTGATAGACACGCATATGCTTGCATTGGTTTTCTCACCTAACCTTGGAGTTGTGCGGCAGAAACCCCTCAGGGTTGGTGTTGGAAAAGTGCCCCAAAACGGGACAGTTAATGAGGTTTCATTAGAGTTTTATCTAGGATGTGTTAGTTTCCTTTTACCATGTACCTTTGATTAATCGTGGAAGATGTGTGAGGGCTGCACGCAAACCGATTGGTTGTACGTAGGTTGGGGGGCGGTTGAAACGGGGTGTGTTCAACCGAATATTCGGGAGCTGCCATGTCAGAACTACATGACAACGTTGTGCCTCATGAAAAGGTGCGGTCGCTGAGAGATAGTATTCGCAAAGTGCGTGTTGCGGAGATGGAACGGACAGACGTTGTTGTGAGCCTTCAGGAGAGCGAGAAAGCACGCCTTGAACTGCTCAGCGAAGAGCTGATTGATGTGTTCAAGGAAGTTCCTGAAGACGACGACCAGTTTGCCTTTCAGATCGTTCCCGGTACCCAGCCTCGCCTATGGATCGACATGACCAGTCATGTGTTAATGGGTCGTGATCGCCATTCTTACCGCTTTGTGAAGGAGACCCGTCTGGGCCGGATGGTGTTGCTTGAGACTGCCGATATCGACGACATGGCGGACTGCATTACCGAATATATTGCCGAGCGGATTATTGAAAAGGAACGTGCGCTGGAAGCAGACTGGATGCTCAATCGCATTCGCCAGCAGGATGTTCCAACTGGTAAGAGGCTGGACCAGCTTAAACAGGAAAATGCAGGCAGAGCTGTTGCGGTCAAACGCAATAAAGCGCGTGACTTCTTTATTCTGATCTGCGGGCTTTTGCTGGGAACTGTTATCGGGGCGGCGGGTCTTGTGGCGCTGGCTTTATATGCGAACCCTTTTGCGGGCTAAGCGCTGTCTTTGTGAGAGGCATCAGTATGCCTCTCTGTCTTTTAATCTGAAAACGAGCCCCACGTTTTAGGCTCAGGATTTACGCTGCTTGCCTTAAGCTGGGTATGGACAGATCATGCTGTGCGATGTGATGCACGCCTTCTTCTGCTGTTGTAAAACCGCGTTCTTCCATAATGCATGACCAACCGTCGCCATCTTTTTCAATGGTAAAGAGATTATAGCGAGCAGGTGGCTTATGGCCACTCAGGCCATTTGATGCGGATGGAACGCAAATCACAGGCACCGGACCTTCCGGCCCGTTGATTTCCATACGGGTCGCCCGATGGGTGTGGCCATGCAGAACCAACTCCGCGCCATGTTCTGCGATGATGTTGCGGAAACGGCTGGAGCCTACCAGACGCTTGTACCACGCTGTCGCGTTGCGCACAGGTGGGTGATGCAGCATGACAACGCGGAAATCACCGCGCTCTTTTGCACGTCGCAACTGGTCAGCCAGCTCGCGCAGCTGGTTGCTGCTGATGTGGCCTGTGGCCATGAAAGGGCCCGTTGCTTTGGCAGTGGAGAGGCCAACAATCGTGACGTTGCCTCGTCTGCGGGCAAATGGGAAGTGCGGATCAGTTCCCAGAGGCGGTGTCAGCCCCAAGCCCGGATCGCTTTGCATGTATGGACGCCAAGCGCCGTAGGCTTGCTTTAAAGCGCCTGGGACATAGGCATCGTGATTGCCTGGTGTCAGGGATAAAGTCTCGGGAGAGCCCACGGTTGCGAGCCAGTCTTTGGCTCCAGCAACCTCTTTGGGCAGAGCAATGTTGACCAGGTCTCCGCAAAGCGCGATATGATCCGGCTGCTGCGCGTGAATATCGCGTATCAGTGCATCAAGATAAGAGTTGGTCATTGCATGGGCGCGGTTGCGCCGCCAATTTATGTAGCCAAGAATGCGCTTCGAGACCAACTGGACTGGCTGAACGTCCGGCAATGGACCCAGATGTGGGTCAGATATGTGTACAAGCTTAAACATAGCCTGCGCATCATCGCTGCATTGCGCCTGAGGTCAAGGAGTTTTCCTTAATTCTGAGAATTACCCTCAAGCGCCTTTAACAGATCGGCAACGCTGACTTCCAATTTGCCTTAAAGGCAAGAAGACGGACGCAAAACAGCAGTGTCGTGGGTGTTTGCAGAGTTGACTGCAGGTGCCCAATGGAAGCGCTTTGTACGACGGAAACGAGCGAGAACTTTAGTAAGCATGACGTGTTACTCCTGCGATCTGGGAAACGCGGATTGGGTGTCTATTATAAGTAGGTGATGGGGCCGCCCTGATTAATTTTTGGGCGTATGCTTATTCTTTGATCTCTTTCTACGCCTATCCTGTGGGTTGTGTAGTGTTAGTTTTTCAAGGGTGGTATGCACTTTTTGCATGAATGATATTTCAGAATATAGTGCTGTTATATCAATGTTTTATATTGATTGTGAGGCCAGACGTGGCAAGCTTAAAGACGCGAATTATCAATATACTGGTGCAATCCGGGGCTCTTTTGAGTCGTGGAATGACGATGGGCGCGCGCGTTGCGGCATTTGATGCTGAAAACCGAGTCCTTCTCGTGCGTCATCAATATCTGCCGGGCTGGTACTTTCCTGGTGGCGGTGTTGATTCCGGGGAGACGATGGCGGAGGCCGCTCGCAGGGAGCTGGCAGAAGAAACGGGGTATGGATGCGGACCAGATGTGGCATTGCTTTCCATGCATCTTAACCGTGGTGGAACAGGCCGGGACCATGTAGGCCTCTTTAAGGTGAGCTTGACTGAGCAAGATCAGAACTGGAAAAGACCGGCTCTGGAAATCTCAGATCTACAACTATTTGCGTTGGATGCTTTGCCTGATGATGTGAGCCCGGCGACGCTGCGTCGTCTGCAGGAAATTGCGGGTGAAGCTGAGCCTGATCCCTATTGGTAGTTGTTTTTCAAGGGCCTACGTGCCGGTGGCCTACAACTAACGAATACGCATCTGCACTTAGTTTTGTGCTTTACGACAGAAAATTTGCGTGTTAGTTAGTCAGATGAAATTATATTTCGTGTGCGCTGGCATGCGATGAACCGAGAAATTGGGGTACGGGCCTTATGGCTATTTGCTGGGAACAGCGACGACGAATGAACGCGCGGGACTTGCTCTCGCGTGGTGCATCGTGCCGTCCTTCTCTCAGTGTGCTCCCAACATCGGTCTAACTGCCCGAGCCACACGGATCGACGGTCTTCCTCCTTCGATTTGTGGTATGTGACATGATAGTTTCAAAATGGCTGGTGCGGCAGGAAACCCCAGCAGATTTCTCCGAGATTGAGCAGATGCAAGCAGAGGCGTTTGGCCCTGCGCGTTTTGAGCGGACAGCGTTCAAGATCCGTGAAGGCGTTCAACAAGCTTCTCAGTTATGTTTTGTTGGAGAACTCAACGGTGAGATTGCCGGGTCTGTGAAACTCACCCCCATCATGATTGGCAATAGTCAGAGCATGTTGCTGGGGCCGTTGACCGTGAAAGCCACTTATAAAGGGCAAGGGCTGGGTCGTCTTCTGCTGACGACAGTTGCGGCTGAGGCCAAAGCGCAGGGCGTTCAATCCATCCTGCTGGTTGGTGATCATCCTTATTATGGGCCTCACGGTTATGAGCAGGTGCCGCATGGCCAGATCACTTTGCCGGGACCTGTTGATCCAGACCGGTTGCTTGTTTTGAAGTTGCAAGGAGGGCAGATGCCGACTGGCACTGTGGTTGGTGGCTATGTGAAGCCTGCGTTGGTTGGCACAAAGCAGAGTGAGAGCCAGCTGGTTGACATGATGCAGGGCTCGCTGGCAATGGCGAGATGAAAGGCTGAGCAGGAGAACTAAATCATCCTGCGGATCATTCTTCCATTTAAGATGTTTTCTATCGTCCTTCGCGATACCAGGTGAAGGACAGCAGCCCTAACAGCAAGGCAAGGCCGAGGAAGCCGATGAGAAGCGGATAGCGGTCTATGCCATTCAAGATGCTGGCGTCGGTTCGTTTGATGCCGATCCAGCCGTTTCCATGATATTGAGCGGATGAACGCTGTGCGATGACGTTGGGCAGGGACAAGGATGCGCCGTCGTCGTCGCCGATCCGCAAAGCTGTACCGCCTGTCTGTTCTGTGATGCCAGAGAGTTTGTCTGCCGTTGAAACCACTTCCAGAAACTCTCTCGGGTTTGGCGGGCCGACATTAATCAGTGCTGTATGTGCACCATCGGTTGCTGAATAAAGGCCGAGTTCTTCCACTTTGACGGAGGCGGTCCAATGTCCTGATGTGTCCTTTATCAGCTCCAGCTGCTCAGTTTTGCCGGAGGGCGTTGTAAGCGTGACCGGATCAACCAGATTTGCAAGGGTTTGTCGCTCTGTCAGCAGATTGGAACCGCGTAAAGACAAGCGCAGGGCTTCCTCTTCCAGATCAGGTTCCTTCATGAGCCAATGAGCCAGCCTGCGCAGAAGCGGGACGTGTGGGCCGCCACCCTCATAGCCTCTTGCCCAGAGCCAGACATGATCAGACAGCAGGGCGGCAACGCGGCCTTTGCCGACGCGGCTAAGAACCAGTAGGGGCTTATCGCCCAGCGCAGTCATGATGGGTTGGCCTTCTTGCACATTTGCACCGACGAGGCGGAACCATTTGCTCCATTGGGGCGGACTTTCACCTGCACCGGGCAGATCGCGAGTTACTGGATGGCGCAGGCCGAGTTCTGAGACGTTGGCAAAGAAGGGTTCTTCAAAGACTTCACCAGTTGGTGCGGCTGGTAGCACGCGGCCCAGCGGGGTTCGGAAGATGCTGTTGACTTCTGCGTAGTCAGGACCACCTGCAATGAGGACTGCGCCGCCGTCACTGACGTATCGGGCGATGTTGTCGAAGTAGAGCAGGGGGAGGACGCCGCGGCGTTCGTAGCGGTCGAAGATGATGAGGTCGAATTCGTCGATCTTGACGGAGAACAGCTCACGGGTTGGGAAGGCTATCAGAGACAGCTGGTTGATTGGGGTTCCGTCCTGCTTTTCCGGTGGCCTCAGAATGGTGAAGTGGACGAGATCGACTGAGGCATCTGATTTGAGCAGGTTGCGCCATGTGCGCTCACCTGCATGAGGAGAGCCGGACACCAGCAGGACGCGGAGATTTTCACGAACGCCATCAATGGTGACGAGGGCGCGGTTGTTCAGTGGTGTCAGCTCGCCATTGAGTGCCTCCACCTCAAACTCGTAGATGTTCTGGCCGCCATGTTCGATCTCAACTGCGATTTCTGCCGGATAGCCTGAAGAGATAAACTGCTTGGACAGGATATCGCCGTTGCGGCGGACTATGATTTCAGCGCGATTGCCGAAGGGCTGCGGAGTGCCTTCCTCAATCAATTCCAGCTGGACGACCTGTGTTGAGCCAACCAGACCAAAGCGCGGGGCTTTGGCGACTTTCAAACGGCGATCAAATTCGCCTTCACGGCCTGTGATGAGCGCATGGACCGGAGCTGAGAAGCCGAGCTTTTCTGCAGTGGCTGGTACATCATGTATCTGACCATCGGTGATCACGATGGCTCCGGCTATTCTCTCTGGCGGGACATCAGCCAGTTCATTGGAGATTGCGGTGAAGGCGCGGGTGCCATCACCGCTTTCCATGGAAGTATCATTGAGAGAGACCTGCCGCAGATCAATGCCGTCAAGGGCTTTAAGTTGATTGACGATACCCTCTCGCGCTGCCTCAGTCAGCTCTGCACGGTTTTCCAGTTGCTGGCTTTGGCTGTTGTCTGAGACGACAACAACGGTACTTGGGAGGTACTCCCGATCTTCTCGTAAGACCGCCGGATTGAGCAGGGCCAGAACCAGCAGAGCCAAGGCGGCGGAACGGATCAGGGCGCCGCGCATACCGACGAAGAGGAGGTAGGCACAGACCAGAGCTATGATCACTCCAAGCGCGATTATTGCCGGAAGGGGCAAAAGCGGGTCGATGGAAAGAGACCATGTCATGTGTGTAGCTGTGCTCCGCGTCTTGTTTGCTGGCTTATTATTGGCCGATACGTTCCAGCAGCGCAGGGATGTGAACCTGATCTGCCTTGTAGTTGCCTGTCATGGTGTACATGAGGATGTTGATGCCCACCCGCGCCGCCATCTCGCGCTGGTTGCCATCAGCAGGAATGGTTGGGTAAAGGTAGTTTCCTTGCGTATCAATGGCCCATGCTGCAGCGAAATCGTTGCCGCTGATCATGATGGGGGACACGCCATCCCCTGCGCGGACTGGGCGGCTGCCATCTGAGGTGGTCGCGCTGGCTTGTACCCACATGGGGCTTTGATTGTAGCGGCCGGGGAAATTATCCAGAATGTAGAAGGTTTTGGTCAGCACGTGGTCTTGCGGAACAGGTTCCAGACTAGGAATGTCCAATCCGCGCAAGAGTTGCTGAAGCTTCAGTTTGTTCGGGGAGTTTGAGCCTGTTCCAAACGCATCTCTGGTGTCGAACAGGATTGTGCCGCCGTTGCGCATGTAGGCACTGATCCGCGACATAGCCTCAGGGTTTGGCATCTGCATGCCTGCATCAATGGGCCAATAGATAATTGGGAAGAAGGCCAGCTCGTGGCTTTGCAGATCCAGCCCTACCGGAGCTTCAGGCTCCAATGCTGTTCTGTCGGTTAGTAATCTGGTGAGGCCGAACAGTCCGGCTCGGCTGATTTCGTCCACCTCCGGCACGCCTGTCATTACATAGGCGAGGCGGGTGTCTAATGAAGCGTCGAGGGCGAACTGTTCTGCGTTGTCTTGTGCCTGCGTTTTATCAGCACCTGTCAGGCTCAGGCTGGAGGCGATGAGCAAGAGAATAGCGGCCTGTGTGAACTGGCTGCGGCGTAGTTTACCAGAGAGCCAGAGCAGGGCGAGCGTATCCAGCAAAGCCAGTAGGATTGCGATAGAGAAGAACCAGCCACGAAGGTCCAGCGGTTTTTCTGAGGGGTAGTCGAGTATCTTTGCCATGGACAGTGGTTTGAGGTCTAACGGGATCAGATTGTCCTCATCTTCCATGAGGTTGAGTGCGCGTGCTGCATCGTCGGTCCCGTAGAGACCTGGGGGGGTATCTCGGCCTGGATGGGTGGTTGCAAAATCGCGCTCCAGAATAGGTTTGTGACTGGCAGAAGGCGGTGTGAGTTTGCCATAGCCATCCAGCATTTTGAGCAGAGGCAGGGCGGAGGCTGATGTTGTGCCGTCAGCTTCATCATCCGGATTGAAGACTGCCGTTGAGGAGATGCTTGTGATGGCCCGCAGCATATCCACAAACCCACCGGAAAGAGGCAGGTTGGACCACTTGGTATCAGGGGTGACATGGAACAGGACAATGGTTCCGTTGCCATGTTTCTTGGCTGTGACGAGAGGCGTACCGTCTTCCAGTGAGGCCCATGTTCTGTCAGGCAGGTCTGCGGTTGGTTCTGCAAGCACCTGACGGTTTACGGTGACGTCCTTAGGAAGAACGATAGAACGGAACGGGCTATTCTCTGAAAAAGACTTGAGTGCCTGTGGCTCCTTCCAGGAGAGAGAGCCACCCAATTTACGGTCACCCAAACGGAGAGCAACAGGGATGAGCGAGTCTTGTTTTTCCGGGAGTTGCGGGCCTGCGAAGCGTATCAGTGTGCCGCCTTTGGAGACCCAGCTGGCAATGTCAGCTTCTGTGGTCTTTGGCAGTGTGCCGACTTCCGCGAGGACGAGGACTGAGATGCCTTTGTCAAAGTAGTCGGAGATGGCTGTGGTGATATCTGTGCTTTTTGCTGGCGGAAGGTCTGCAAAAGGGGCTAGTGCACGTTCCAGATAGTAAAGCGGTGAAAGCAGAGGCTGGGAGCGGTCGGCGAAACCGCCTGCGAACAGGCCGACTTTTCGGCGGCGCCATTGTTCATCCACGAGCACCGTGCTGCCAGCGCTGGACTTACCAAGAATTGCGAGTTTGGTGATGTCGTTGCGCAGCTCTGACGGCAGCTCCAATGAAATTTCGGCGGCGCTTTGGCCTGCTTTCATCTCGATGGTTTGTTCTGCAATAGCGCGTTGCTTGCGATCGAAGGCGCGGACTGTCAATGTTTCTGCCAGTGGTGCTGGGTGGCGGAGGACTGTGGTTGTCATGGCGCCGGCGCTGTTTTGCAATTGTTTGAGTGCGTAGACCGGGGTGTCGGAGCGGTAGATAAGGAAAGAGCTTTCGCGCACGTCTGACGCTCTGGCAATGCTGGCCAATCCCCTTGCAAAGCTTGTGGTGGATGGTTCCTCAAGCGGTGATGAAAACCAGAGGATTGCACCGGGCGCGTTTTGCTCTGCTTGCTTTTGCAGGGCAGGGATGAGTTCTGACCGGGCAGCTTGCCAGCCTTGAGGTGTCAGTGCGCGAAGCTGGTCGGCAACCTCCTGCGCACTGGACAAACGCAAGGGCTGGGCAGGGCCATCTGCTGTTGTCACCAGCATGACGGTTCTGTTGTTCTGCGCTGCGCCGTCTACCATGAGTTCCGCCATACGGATTTGGCGGTCCCAATCTGCTGAGGCATCCCATCCATTGTCGACGATGATCCAGAGTGGGCCTGTTTTGGGCTCTGCGATATCCAGAGGTTTCCAGACGGGGCCAGCCATAGCGATGATCAGGACCGCAGCCAGCATAAGGCGCAGCAGGATCAGCCACCATGGGGTGTGTTGTGGGGTTTCCTCTTTGTTGCGAAGAGACAGCAGGAGGCGCAGAGGTGGGAACTTAACGTGGGCAGGTTGAGGTGGTGTGGTGCGGAGCAGCCACCATAGAACGGGAAGAGCTGCGAGTGCGGTGAGAACCCACGGTGCTGCAAACCCAATTGGGAGAAGAGAGCCGATCATCGCAGGTCTCCCCTCATTTTGTGCTGTGGGGCGTCAGCCAGACGGGAATGGAGCAGCATCAAGGGTTCGACCGCTGGGCGGTCTGTGTGGTGCAGGGTATAGCTCCAGCCGAACTTGCGGGCGAGAGAGCTGATCTGATCCTTATGCGCGGCCAGACGATGCAGGTATTCCTGTTGCCAGGTTTGTGCGCGGCCTGCTTTGAGCTGCTCTCCGTTTTCCGGGTCTTCGAATTGGGTTGGGCCTGTGAAGGGGAATGTCTCTTCAATCGGGTCCAGAAGCTGGATGAGGTGGCCTTTAGCGCCTGTGCCGGCGATGTTGGCCATCCACGCTTCCAGCTTTTCCGGTGGGTCGAGCAGGTCTGAGAAGAGTACAATCTCAGAAAAACGGCGGATTCCTTCAGGGTTGGGTAGCGTTGCCTCAGGGTTCTCGTGCACCAGAGTTTCTGCGATGGTTTGCATTGAATTTCTACTGGCCAGTGGCCTTGTCAGGCCAGCCAGACCGACGCGTTCGCCAGCTTCATTCAGGGCATAAGTCAGAGCCAGCATGAGCAGCAAGGCGCGGTCGCGTTTGGAGGCGGTGGCTTGTCTGCTTTGGAAGCGCATGGAAGCGGAGAGGTCTGCCCAGACCCAAATGGTTTGGGCTGCTTCCCATTCGCGCTCACGTACATACAGATTGTCGTCGCGGGCGGAGCGGCGCCAGTCAACTTGCTGGGCGGCTTCCCCAGAAAGGAAAGGGCGGAACTGCCAGAAGGTTTCGCCGGGGCCTGCTCGGCGGCGACCATGCCAGCCAGAGGTGACATTGGATGCAATGCGTCTTGCCTCAACCAGCAGCTCTGGCAGGGTATCAGCAAGGGATTGCGCTTCGCCCGTTAAGCCGAAGATGTTTTCCTGTCTGTCTTGAGGAGCGGTCCTCGAAGATAACATATGCGATCCTGTCGGCTTGTTGTTAGGCGATGCGTTCTTTTATGTCTTTGAGCAGTTGTGGAATGGTTTTTCCGTCGGCTCTGGCGGCAAAGGTGAGTGCCATGCGGTGTTGCAGCACAGGTTCTGCCAGTGCCATGACATCATCAACGCTTGGAGACAGGCGCCCGTCCGCTAAAGCGCGGGCGCGAACAGTCAACATGAGTGCCTGACTGGCGCGCGGACCAGGACCCCATGCGATATAGGGCGTGAGGTCTTCAAAGCCATCGGCCTCGCCAGGGCGGGCTGCTCTGACCAGTTTCAGGATGGCGTCCATGACGGTTTCGCCGACCGGAATGTGACGCACGAGTTGTTGCATCTCACGCAGCTCTTCAAGTTGCAGCACCTGTTTGGATTTGGCTTCCGTTGCACCTGTGGTTTCGAGCAGAATGCGGCGCTCTGCATCCATGTCCGGATAATGGACATCAATCTGCATGAGGAAGCGGTCGAGCTGGGCTTCCGGCAGAGGGTAAGTACCTTCCTGTTCAAGCGGGTTCTGAGTGGCCAGTACGTGGAAGGGGGCAGGCAGGTCGTGGTGATGGCCTGCGATTGTGACGTGGTATTCCTGCATGGATTGCAGGAGAGCGGATTGGGTTCGCGGGCTGGCGCGGTTGATCTCGTCTGCCATTAGTAGCTGGGCGAAGACCGGGCCGGGAATGAAACGGAAGGAGCGTTTGCCATCCGGGGCTTCCTCCATCACTTCAGAACCCAAAATGTCTGAGGGCATCAGGTCTGGTGTGAACTGGATACGGCTGGAATCGAGACCAAACACCGTGCCCAGAGTTTCCACCAGTTTGGTTTTTGCAAGACCGGGAACACCAACAAGCAGGCCGTGCCCGCCGGAGAGAATCGTCACCAATGTGCGTTCAACGACGCTTTCCTGACCAAATATGGAACGGGCGATTTCCTCTTTTGCCTGTCGGATTTTCTCACAAGCCGCCTCTGTGCGTGCGACTATATCCTCTGGTTTGGGGGGCATGCCTGTCATATTGGTGTTCATCGCTGCTCTCTTTTCGTCGCGCGTTGCAACCCTGCCTAGCTCACCTTTGCATCATACTCGGTTTTAAAAAAGGCGATCCCTAGCAAATTTATAGGCCTGTACTTTTCAGCAATAGGCTGACTATGCAGGCAGAAGTGCAATGCAAGGCGCGAAAGCCAGTTTCAAAATGTTTTGATATGATCGGGGTCAGAGCATCCCTGGGTTATAGTTTGGTTTGCTCTACCCTAACGGCATTTCTGTGAACAGATAGTGAGTCTGAGGGCTGAGATTCCGTTTGCCCCTGAGAATTGAGAGCATTGCGCCCTTAATAGAGACCACCAATGACGTCTCTTATTTTGCTGCGTCGATGCTTATCGCAAAGGTATAACTTGGCGCGGGCTTTGAGGGAGGGTAGCGTTAGAGCTTGCGTGACACCATATTACCCCAATAGTGGTGTGTTCCGATGTATTGGTAGAATGACCGTGGTGAGCGAACTAACAGAAAAGAGCATTCCGGAAATCAAGGAGATGCCGAAAGGTCTTCAGGCTTTGATTTCGCGTGCGGGAAAATCCAAAAGCCTGCCTCCTATCCATCTTTGGAACCCGGAGTTTTGCGGAGATCTGGATATGCAGATCAAGCGGGATGGATCCTGGTATTACATGGGCACGCCTATTCAGCGTGAGGCTCTGGTGCACCTGTTTTCGACTGTGTTGAAGCAGGAAGAAGATGGGAAGTACTATCTTGTAACGCCCGTTGAGAAGATTGGCCTAACCGTTGAAGATGCGCCGTTTGTAGGCGTGGAAATGGATATTCACCAGCAGGACGGAGAGCAGGTGATTACGATCCGGACCAATTGCGGTGACGTGGTTGAAGCTGGGCCTGACAATCCTATCCGTTTTGTACAGCAGGAAGAAGATGGCGGGCTGAAGCCTTACATCCTTGTGCGTGACCGATTGGAAGCATTGTTTGCGCGGACACTGGTTCATGAGCTCGCGCCGCATTTGCAAGAGCGTGAAGGCGAGGGTGGACGGGTTGTTGGCATTGAAAGCCATGGTGCATTCTTTGTGGTGGATACGGTCCAGAACCTTGGATTTTAGGAAGAGACATTAGGACGGCGTATTATCTTGTCTGAGTTTACAGCAGAGAATTTCAGATCTCGGGTGATGGACCGGTTGGCCGGTCAAGCCCATGAGCCTGCAGGAGATCACATCCTCAATCCGGATATTCCTGATTATGGTGAGGATCTGGAGCAGGTACGGGATGCTGCTGTTCTGATCGGTATTGTTGACCGGGGGACAGAGGCGTCCATTCTTTTAACCCAGCGTACCGCACACCTGCGTTCTCATGCAGGGCAGATTGCGTTTCCTGGTGGCAAAATTGATGAGGATGATGACGGGCCTGTGGGTGCAGCCTTGCGAGAGGCGCACGAAGAAGTTGGTCTGGACTCTGACTTAGTAGAGATTTTAGGTGATCTTGGCGATTACTACACGGGCTCTGGGTATCGGGTCGTGCCGGTTCTTGCGACAGTCAAACCTCCGTTGATCCTCTCTCCCAATCCGGCAGAGGTGGATGAAGTATTTGAAGTGCCTTTGTCTTTTCTGATGAACCCTGAGAACCACCAGAAAAAAAGCGGAGAATTCAGAGGCAAAACGCGCTACTATTATGCCATGCCGTTTAAGCAGCGTTACATATGGGGTGTCACCGCTGGCATCCTGCGCGTGCTTTACAATAGGGTTTATGCCTGATGATACGAATGCTCCTGACACATGGGTTGTTGTTCTTTGTTCCTTTTATCGCCTACGCAGTGTGGGTGATGGTGGTACGTAAGGCAAAGAAAGACAAGCGATTTCGCGATGGCCCGATGTTGTGGTTGAGCATCAGCGGAATAGCTCTTGTCATCGCCAGCCTGATGCTGCTTGCAGAAACAAGCCGCGCACCTCTTGGCTCGCAATACAGACCAGCGCAGGTGGTGGATGGTGAGTTCGTTCCAGGTGGATACGAGACTCCTCAAAAATGACCAGATTACAACAGAGCGGCTGGCTGGACAGTGCTGCTGTTCAGCGGGCTTTTGACGTTCTGGAACAAGACGGTGATGTTGCGCGTGCAGTTGGTGGAACTGTGCGCAATTCCCTACTTGGTGAAGTGGTGGATGATGTTGATATCGCCTGCACTGCCTTGCCGGATGTGGTGCTTGCCAGAGCGGAAGCTGCTGGTGTCAAAGCCATCCCAACTGGTGTTGACCATGGAACGGTGACGCTGGTTATTGATCGCCAGCCAATTGAAGTGACCTGTCTGCGTGAGGATATTGAAACGCACGGACGCCATGCGACGGTTAAGTTTGGGCGGAACTGGACGAAAGACGCGCAGCGTCGCGATTTCACAATGAATGCGCTCTACGTGGACCGTCATGGTGAACTGTTTGATCCGCTGGGCGGTCTGGATGACTGCCTCAACCGGCATCTGCGGTTCATTGGAGATGCGCGTGCGCGTATTCGCGAAGATTATCTGCGCGTCCTAAGGTTCTTCCGGTTCTTCGCGACCTACGGGCAAGGGGAGATCAACGCGGATGGTTATGCTGCCTGTATTGAGCTGAAAGATGGCCTTTCTCACCTTTCCAAGGAGCGTATCACCAAGGAAGTTCTGAGAACGCTGTCTGCACCGCGTGCTCTCGATTCTTTGCTTCTGATGGAGCAGGGCGGAATATTGCAGCTCATTTTGGGTGGAGAGGCTGCGAGCTCTCGCTTGGCGCGCCTTTTGGACCTTGAGGATTTGCCTGAGGCAGCTCTCCAGCCAGTGTTACGGCTTGGTGGTGTTGCGGGGCCGAAGGTTGCTGAGCGCCTGCGCCTTTCTAATGCGCAGAAGAAGCAGATTGAGGTTGCTGCTGATATTGCAGAAGCTTTGCGTTTACGCGGGCAGAGCAAGCAGCAGTTGAAAGCGTTGTTGGTTGCTCATGGTACGGATGCTGTTGTTGATGGTGCTTTGACTGCCTGGATGAGCGACATCGTGCAGGGTGAGGCGGAGCTGAAAGAGCTGTTGGCCTTTGCGCAGAACTGGGTGATACCGAACTTTCCGCTGACTGGTAAGATGATGATTGCTGGCGGTATTCCTGCCGGACCTGATATGGGCAAGGCGATGCGGCTGGCACAGCAGATCTGGGCTGATGCGGATTACCAGCAATCTGCCGAGAGTTTGCTGGAGCAGGTGAAAGTGCTGCTGGCTGATGAGGTGAAGTGATCATGAGTGTCAAGCTGCGTGGTCATCACTTGCTATGCGTACTTACATTTATTGGGCACGGCTATTCTCCTGCGTTTGCCAAGAACTATGAGGCTGTGGTGAAGCGCCTGAATGCGGGTGAGGCTGTTCTACTGGTCGAAGGGCTAGATGAGATTTGTGCGGTTCTGATTAGTGAAGAAGAGCAGCCGCATTGCTTTAATTGCAGTGTGGTGGAGCGTGATAAAGCGGCTGTGACGTTGATCTCTCGTCTGCTTGGGACTGAGCTGCATATTGGAGATGAGCTTGTGCTGAGTTCGCATTTGGTTACCAAAATGCGGAAGGCATATGCTGAGGGTGTTTTTAAGACAGCCTGCCAAAACTGCGAGTGGGTGCAGTTTTGTGATGAAATCTCCTCATCTGGCTTTCAAAAAGTCCGTCTTCGCAATTCAATGAAACTCTGAAGTCGTTTGCCTTTATTTTGAGGAACTTAAACTGCTTCAGTATTTTTCATTGGCGCGTATTTTCGTCCGAAAATCGGCTTCCACTTTTCGGGAATGCACTTTGGTCTTCAAATTTTAACAGAATGCCCCAATATGGAGGGCAACATGAGTTTAAGGGCAGGTTTAGGGGTTACATGCTTGCATTGAATAAGTTTCCAAAGTTTCTCACACTCTTGGTGTTTTCGATCGGTCTGATCTTTGTGACGGCTGACTTTGCAGAGGCAAAGCGCGGGTTCAGTTTCGGTAGCCGCGGTTCACGCAGTTACTCAGCTCCAAAAGCGACCAAGACTGCACCAAAGACAGCTCCGGTTCAGCGGACCATGACACCTAACAACGGCACCAACACAGGTGCGCAGCAGCAAAATGCGGCTGCAGCCTCCAAGGCAGCTGCTGGTCAGCGTCGTGGTCTGTTTGGCGGTGGTTTCCTTGGCTCCATGCTGGGCGGTCTGGCGCTAGGTGGATTGCTGGGTATGTTGTTCGGTTCCGGGTTCGGCGGTATGGCCGGGTTATTCGGCATGATCATGCAGGTGTTGCTGATCGGCGGTGGTATCATGTTGTTGATGCGCTTCTTGCGGGGACGCCAACAGCCACAGGCCGCTGGTGCTGCCCATGGATACCAGCAGGAGCCACAGCAGAACCAGTCGTTCAGCTTTAATGATGCGGGTGCGCAGGATGCGCCGCGTCGTTCAGGATCTTCTGGCATTCCGAACACCGGTTTTGGTGGTGGTCAGGCGTCGCAGTTTGAGGAAAAGCCCGTCTTTTCTACCGAAGCAGATGATGAGATCGGACTGACTGCAGATGACTTTGATGCGTTTGAGACGCTGCTGACAACCGTTTGGACTGCTTACGGCTCCGAGGATTACGGTAAGATCCGCGAAATCGCGACGCCTGAGATCATGGGCTACTTTGCTGAGGAACTTGGCAAGGCTGCATCCAACGGTCTTGTGAATGAAGTGCGCGGTATCAAGCTGCTTCAGGGCGACCTGAGTGAAGCGTGGCGGGAAGGCGACAAGGACTACGCGTCTGTCGCAATGCGTTATGAGTCCATTGATGTGATGCGTGAGCGGGCCAACAACAAAGTGGTTGAAGGCAATCCGGATGTGCCGGAAGAGCGGACCGAGATCTGGTCGTTTGTTCGCGATGCCGATGAGAACTGGAAGCTCTCAGCTATTCAACAAGCTGATTAAACAGAGCAGATAATAGAAATTGGAAAGGGGCCTCATGGGCCCCTTTCTCTTTAATGGTTCGATGGGTCTTGTGCCGCTAAAGCAGTTCGCGTTTTAACTGAAACGTCTGATCTGCTTTAGCTTTTGCGTATCACCTGTGTTCAATTTTCGAAGACATGCTTTAGGTTGCGACAGAAAGCTTTACATCGATGTTGTTGCGGGTTGCGTTGGAATACGGGCAGACCTCATGCGCCGCAGCGACGAGCTCTTCTGCCTTGGCTTTGTCCATGCCTGGTACGGTAACAGCCAGAGCAATTTCCAGACCAAAACCACCTTCTGAACGTGGGCCAATTCCAACGGTTGATTCTACGTTTACGTTTGCAGGCAGAGCGATGTCTGATTGCTGAGACGCTACAAACTTCATAGCTCCGATGAAACATGCGGCGTATCCAGCAGCGAAGAGCTGCTCTGGATTGTTGCCTTCACCACCTGCGCCGCCCAGTTCTTTTGGGGTTGCAAGTGTCAGTTCCAGAGCACCGTCCTTTGTTTTTGCAGTGCCGTCACGGCCACCGGTAGCAACTGCGCTTGTTTCGTAAAGAACGTTAACTGGCATTTGGTATTCCTCGTTGTTGTTATGTATCGTGCGCGATTAAATCCTATACGATATAGGTAAGGAGAAATATAGGGTGCTGTCAATCAAAACGTGAATTAATCGTGTACGATTTAGTTTGACGGCTTTTATCCTGATGGGTAGAACGGAGAAAGAAGATGTTACTCAGGACTGGAATACGATAATGGCCGAGAAGAAATCTGAAGAATTTCAAGGCTTTGGTTTAGATCAGCATTTGTGCTTTGCCATCTATAAGGCCAACCACGCCTTCAATCGGTTTTATAAACCGGTGATGAAGAAGCTTGGGGTCACGTATCCGCAGTACATCACTTTGCTTGCTCTTTTGGAAAAAGACCATCAGCGCGTCTCCGAGTTGGGGGAGCGCCTGTTCCTTGAGTCGAACACTCTGACACCGTTGCTTAAGCGCCTTGAAGAAATGGGCTTTCTTGCTCGTGCGCGCTCCAAAGAAGATGAGCGGCAGGTTATTGTTAGCCTGACGAAAGAAGGGCGTGATTTGAGTGATGGCGTGATTGACGTACAGCACTGCGCCTTTTCGAATCTGGATGTGCCGGTAGAAACCATTGGCCAGCTGGTTGAGCAGCTTAATGAAATTCAGGAGATGCTGACGGAAGCCAAAGAGAAGGTTTCCAGCTAAAGATCAGCTGTCGGGCAGCATCGCTTTTTCAAAGGGATCGCGGCCATGCTGATCATATAAACAGCACAGGTCCTGCACTTCTTCCTTTAACAAGACAAACTGAGAAAAGCCGACGAGCTCTCCGTCAATATGGATTGGGGAGACGGTGACGAGAATGGTGGTGGTTCCGTATGGATTGGCCACATAACGCACCGGGTCTTTGCGGCCATCTTTGAACAGCTGCAGCATCGCATCGAACCGCGGGTTGGTGATGGTGCGGCGGTGGTTTTCCTTTACGTTGTGCCCGATGTGGCGGGGCTGGCGATCCAGATTTTCTGAAGCCCATTTGTTGTAGTAGAGCAGCTTGCCGTCTTTATCGATGATGGTGACACCGATGCCTGCTTCCTCCAGCAAGCGGTCAGCCCAGCCTGACAGTCTCCACGCTTCCAGAATGCGTTGTTCAGTGACTTCCGGCAGTTCGCTCTTGTTGTCAGTCATGTTTGCTTACTCGCTGTTCGCTCAAACCTTAGCGAAGGCGAGTAAGCAATTGCTTTCAGAAATATGCGGGTTTTCTAAAGCTATGAGAATGCAGCGGCTGTTTTGAACTTGCGCTGGCGTGCCCAGAGAATGCCCAGTGAACCGGCTGTCATGATGACGCCTGCCAGAATGGCGATTGGATCTAGTCGTGTCTGAGGCAGATAGCCAGCTTTGTCGGCGATGAGCTCAAACAGCAATGAGGTGAACGGCAGGGCGGCGATTGTGGCAACGTAGTTCTGACTGCCAACCAGATTAATCGCCTGCATGGACAGGAACATGGACACACCACGCAGGGTTATGCCGACACAAATGGCCGCGAGCCACATGGTTGGGCTCCAGACCTGTGTCAGGTCGATGAGCGGCAGGTTGCTGGTCCAGTCCGTTGCTTGCTGTGTTGCTGCAGGGCCATCGGTGATGAGAGAGAGGGCGGCGAGGGCGATGAGCATGATCAGTGCGCTGGCCACCAGCATGACGCCGCTGAGCGAGGCGCGTTCCTTCAGATCATCTCCCTGATTTTGCGGGTGGAACTCGGCGATAATAACGGAGGCAACCACTGCAAATTCTGAGAAGATCATCAGATAGACGGCGGGGTTGGAGTAGGTGCCTTCCAGCGAGGAGATCAGTAGAACAACGCCAAGAATAATGATCAGATGACCGGGCAGTTCCAGAGCGGTGGGGAGCCGGAAAAACAAGAGAGCAAAGGCGAGCGCTGAAAACGGAACGGAGACAAGGCCGAAAAAGCCTGCGTTTGCCGCACTGATGTACAGCAGAGAGGCTGTGAAACAGGCTGCAGAGAGGACGCGGGCAACCCCATAGGCCCAGGTGTAAGGGCTCTTGAGTGCATCCATTGTTGCGCCCAGCTTTCGGCTGATGGCGATGAGGAACAGGCCGCCAAACATCAGCTGAATGATAGTGAAGATCCATGGATCAAGATTGTAATTAAGCAGCAAGCCTTTGCTTATGACAATCAGAAACGCCCAGCTTACCATGGTGGCAAGGCAGACAATCAAGCCCTTGGGGGTCAAACTTACTACTCCTCTCCGACGAATTCGCCGGTGATTTTCAGGCCATCAATTCCGGTCTGGCCGTTTTCTTTATAAATGCGCCTTGGGTATGCCCCCGCATGATTGGCAATATGATCAGCAAGTTGCTCAGAATGTGTGACGAGCCAGATCTGGCTGCGCTCTGAGGCTTTGGCAATGACTTTGGCGAGTGGTTCCAGCAAGTCAGGGTGCAGGCTGGCTTCAGGTTCGTTGAGGGCAATGAAGGAGGGCAGGCGGTAGGACAACATAGCGCCAAGCAGGGCGAGATATTGCAATGTGCCGTCCGACAGCTCCTGAGAGGGGAACGGGCGGCGGATTTCCGGTGTCTGTAATGCGAAGCGGCAATCCTGCCCATTGGCTTCGATGATCAGCTTGCTGTTGGGGAAGGCATCATCGACCGCTTCCTGGAGATAGAAGGTGTCCTTGCGGATTTCCTTCAGCGTTGCGAAAACTGCAGCGAGATCGTTGCCGTCTGATGAGAGCGTTGGGGTGGTTACATTGGGGCTTGGGCGACGTAACAGGCTGTCCCGATCACTGCGGAAGGTGTGGTAGAAACGCCAGTCTGCAATTGCGCGGCGGACCAGATCTAACTCCGGAAACTGGCTGCCATCGCGAATGCTGGCGAGGGCCGTTTCGGAAGGCAGAAGCTCGTTGTCGTAGGTTACCTTGCTGCCGTTGCTGGCGCGCAGAAAGGCACTTGGGCCTTTGCGGTTCATCAGCACGACAGATTTGGAGCCTGTCAGAAGGTTTAGTTCTTCTTCTCTCACCATGGTCTCATAGGGCAGGGCGGGATCAGAGATCGGGTTGGGCAGGCCCAGCTGGATGCGGTAGGAAAGATCCCCCAGATCGGCACGCAGGATGATGCGCTTCTTTTCGTGGGTTTTCAGGTCTCCTGCCCACATGACGCTGTCTACACCGCCTTCCTCTGAAACAGCGCGGGTGATACGGCCCAGTGCGGCTTGCTGCAGAAGTTCAAGCGACTTGTAGAGGTTCGTTTTACCGACGCCATTGTTGCCGACAAACACGTTGACGGCACCAACTCGCATGAACAGCTTGTGTACGGACCGGTAATTCTCAATACCGATCGCCGAAAGAGGGGGCATAGACATCTGGTGAAACTTTTTTGATATATCTTCGGTAGGTATGGTTGAGAATAAGCAGGTTGGCTCACAAATGTAAATTGAACCGCGGCATTCATGCACCGGAAATTCACGTTTTGTTCGCCTGTGGTTGATGAAGCCCTGTGCTTCATGGCAGGGTTGTCTAAACTGCTTTATGGTTTCGTTGTCGTGTGTTCTCGCCTGAGAAGGATCGTTCCTTTTTCGGGACTGCGCTTGAGAGGAAAGTGTCAATGTCTGATCAAAATTCTGATGGTATGCGGCAGGAATCCGATAGTTTTGGTGTGCTGGATGTTCCGATTGGCAAATATTGGGGCGCGCAAACTGCACGGTCTCTGATCAACTTTCCCATTGGCCGGGAGCATCTGCCGCCTGCGCTGATCCATGCGTTGGGCGCGGTGAAGCTGGCTGCTGCCAGGGTGAACATGGAAGAGGGGCGTTTGTCAGAAGATCTGGGCAAGGCCATTTGTCAGGCAGCGACCGAAGTGATTTCCGGCAAGCTGGATGCGCATTTCCCGCTGGTAATCTGGCAGACGGGGTCTGGCACACAGTCCAACATGAACACCAACGAGGTGATTGCTAACCGTGCCATTGAGTTGCTTGGCGGACAGATCGGCACCAAGTCTCCTGTGCACCCCAATGACCACGTGAATGTGGGGCAGTCCTCTAACGACACCTTCCCGACGGCCATGCACATCGCGGCAGCTTGTGAGATCAACAAGGTGCTGCTGCCCGCTTTGACGCATCTGCACGACACCATGGAAGCCAAGGTGGCGGCCTTTGCGGGTATCGTGAAAATTGGCCGGACGCACACGCAGGATGCGACGCCTTTGACATTGGGGCAGGAGTTTTCTGGTTATGTGGCGCAGCTGGAGTATTCCAAGGAGCGTATTGAGCAGAGCCTTGTGGGGCTTTATCGGCTGGCGCAGGGTGGCACAGCGGTGGGAACCGGACTTAATTCAACGCCAGAGTTTGCCAGTGCGTTTGCTACTCACGTGAGTGAGGTGACAGGCCTGCCATTTGTGACGGCGGTCAATAAATTTGAGGCACTGGCCACGCATGATGCAGCTGTGTTTGCACATGGCGCGCTGAACACGCTGGCTTGTTCGCTGATGAAGATTGCCAATGACATTCGTTTCCTTGCCTCCGGTCCGCGTTCCGGTCTTGGTGAGATCAGTCTGCCAGCCAACGAGCCGGGCTCTTCCATTATGCCGGGTAAGGTGAATCCGACCCAGTGTGAAGCGGTGACCATGGTTTGTGCTCAGGTGATGGGTAATCAGACAGCTGTGAGTGTGGGCGGATCGACGGGGCACTTTGAGCTGAACGTGTTCAAACCTGTGATTGCCAACAGCCTGCTGCAATCCATTGAGCTTCTGGCCGATTGCATGGTGAGCTTTGCGGACCGCTGCGTTGTTGGCATTGAGCCAAACATTGAGCGCATTGAAGAGCTGCTGGAACGGTCCTTGATGCTGGTGACAGCACTTGCGCCCACCATTGGCTATGACAAAGCAACCGAGATTGCCAAGTCTGCGCATAAGAACGGGACCACACTGAAGGAAGAAGCTCTTCGTCTTGGTTATGTGTCTGCGGAAGAGTTTGACCGTGTTGTCCGGCCAGAAAAAATGGTCAGACCGGGGTAGGACGGTTGCCACTCATCATGATGTCCAGAGTGTGTTTCAGGCAGGCTTTTTGGTCTGCCTCCTCTAACTGCTGAGCCCCAATGAGCGTTGCATAAAGGATCTGGCTGTTGATCTTTGCATTTCTTTGGGTTTGGGGGATTTGAGAAAATAATTGCTCGACGTACTCCAGACGCCGCTGATCAATTTTACTCATATAGGCGCCGGCGAGATCATCAAACTGGGCCCAGTTGCGGATCGCGGAGGAAACGCCGGTTGCGCCATACTCCAATGAGACCTCACTTGCTGCAATCTCGATCAGATCATAGAGGCGCTGTTTGGGGGCGGGGCTGCCTGCATCGACCTGCGCGATGATTTGTTGTGTGGCTAATTGCTCCCAATGGTCCAGCATTGCTTTTTTCAAAGCAGCGACATCCTTGAAGTGCCAATAGAACGAGCCCTTGCTCACCTTCAGTGTTCTGGCAAGCGCTTCGGCTTTCAGGCTCAGAGGTCCATTCGCGGCTAGCGAGCGGAAGCCGCCTTTGATCCAGTCCAATGCTGTGAGTTTGGTTTTCTCTGTCATTCTTTCACCATACGCTGCCGTATTGACAGGGTCCAGCTTTAAGCTACCATACGCTACCGTATGGAATCAAAGATGAGGCAATTCCTATGAATAAGTGGCTGTTGGCTTCTGGTATCCTGTCGTTGTTGTTGATGCTGGTACATGTGTTTCTGGGTGGGCC
This sequence comes from Pseudovibrio sp. W64, assembly GCF_001623145.1. Lineage (NCBI taxonomy): Bacteria > Pseudomonadati > Pseudomonadota > Alphaproteobacteria > Hyphomicrobiales > Stappiaceae > Pseudovibrio > Pseudovibrio sp. W64. The sequence continues at coordinate 162,399 of NZ_LMCI01000009.1, forward strand.
AGAGATCCATGATCCTGTATTGGGCAGTGATCTTCATCCTGTGGTGATCGCGGTGCTGTCGGTGGTCTGGCACGGGATTACGGTGGTGATGCTGGTCAACGGTGTGTTGTTGCTGGCAGCTGCCTTTAGAGAGGAACTGGCCGCTGGTGTCGCCTGGGTGGTGATTGGGCAATATGGCGGGTTCACGCTGCTGTTCATCTACTACGGCCTCACCCAGTTGGGTAGCCTGATGGATATGCCGCAGTGGATTTCCTTCGTGATTATAGCCGGCTGTGCGGCGATGGGATTGCGGAAGGCCGGGCGTGCAAATGCATTGCGGAGTTCTGTAGCCTGAGTGGTTGAAATGGGTGACGCCCAAAACTGCTGCGTGTTGACATTTCGCGGTTTGCGCTTTTATTGTCATCATCGGTCGGCAGTTCCCAAGGCGTCGCTGCCCCGAAAGGGGAGCTAAACCTGCCATTCACTTCGACAGCAATCGACATTCTTGTCCGATGCCGCTTCGCAAGCCAGCGACCACGAAAATGTAATGCGGCTCGAGAGGATTTTTCAATGTCGAGAGTCCCAGTCCCTCTTCGTTCGCCTGATATCTCCACGTTTGCGCGTAGTGTTGCCCGCCAGATGAAATCTCGCGGTGATGCTCCCTCGCATGTGGAGTTGATGAACATGCTCGCCAAAGCGGCGGGTTTCCAGAACTTCCAGCATCTAAAAGCTTCGCATTCTGCAGGTCGTCGCCTCGATACCGAGCCGGTTGTCGAGACGGTAGACCATCGGCTTGTTGAGCGTGCCCTCAATCAGTTTGATGATTTGGGGCGATTGGTGAGCTGGCCGTCACGGCGGCAGGTTCAGGTGCTTTGTCTTTGGCAGCTGTGGTCCCTTATTCCGGCTGGTGCATCGCTTCGGGAGAAAGAGATCAACATGCTGCTCAAGGAAGGGCACTGTTTTGCCGACCCTGCTTTGTTAAGGCGTGAGCTGTTTAGTCTCGGGCTGTTACATCGTAATCGGGATTGTTCTGATTACAGACGGCAGGAGCAGCAACCACCGCTGGAAGCGCGTGATCTGATCAAGCGTTTGAAGGGGAGAGGTTTGGAACGTGAGACTGGCAGTTCTGCCATGTCGTTCATTGTCAGGCCGAGCGCTTAAGCTGTTTTTCACTTCCAAAGAGACAGGAAACTCCCCGACCCGTGGGCCGGGGAGTTTTTTTATTCTGCTGTGGCTTATGGCCACTTTACCACGGGTGGCATGGAGGACAGGATGGAGGAGACGTTTCCGCCTGTCTTGAGGCCGAAGATTGTGCCGCGGTCGTAAAGGAGGTTGAACTCCACGTAACGGCCACGACGGACCAACTGTTCTTCGCGTTGTTCGAGCGTCCATGGGGTCAGGAAGTTTTTGCGGATCAGCTTTGGATAGATGTCGAGGAAGGCGTTGCCGACGGATTTGGTGAGGGCAAGGTCTGCATTCCAGTCGCCGGTGTTGTGGCGGTCGTAGAAAATGCCGCCAATGCCGCGTGCTTCGTTGCGGTGAGGCAGATAGAAGTACTCGTCGCACCACTTCTTGAAGTGCTCGTAATCAGCCCCCGGATGGTCTGCGCAGGCTGCTTTCATAGCCTCATGAAATTCGACAGTGTCCGGATCTTCCTGCGTGCGACGTGCGCTGAGCACAGGTGTCAGGTCTGCTCCGCCACCAAACCACTGCTTGGTGGTGACGACCATACGGGTGTTCATATGCACTGCTGGTACATTTGGATTGTGCATATGGGCGATCAGAGAGATGCCGGAAGCCCAGAAACGCGGGTCTTCGCTGGCACCAGGGATCTGGTCGCGGAACTCAGGTGAGAACTCGCCGTGTACGCTGGAGACGTGTACGCCGACTTTTTCAAATACACGTCCATGCATCAGGGACATGACACCGCCGCCGCCGTGGCCGCCGCTGTGATCTGTACGTTCCCATGGGGTCCGCTCGAAACGTCCCGCTGGCTGGTCAGAGAGGGGGCCGTCCAGTTCCCCGACTTCTACTTCCAGCTGCTCAAAGGCATTGCAAATGTTGTCACGCAGCTGGCTGAACCACGCGGATGCCTCTTGTTTTTTGTCTTCCAGATCTGCTGGAAGCGTGTTTTGTGTCTCGCTCATAGTCCCTCCTTGAGCGCAAAGCGTTCTTTGCTGTTCTATGTAAGGGAGCGCAACTGAGAAGTACAGGTGAGGCGGAACGGTGCACGGAGCTATTTGGATCTGTCGAGGATGACCGGATACTTTTCCGGCTGGACATAGTTGCCGTCACATTCGGGCTTGGCACGGAACTCCATCAGTTGGGGGTAGCCATCGGATGTGAACTTGTGAACCTCGTAGGTGCCACAGTCTCCAAGCCCGCGGCCTTCCGTGAAGCTGGTCAGATCTCCGGTCTTGATGTCCCAGACACCGTTGAAGACCACGTCGGGGTTGTCGTTGCCTTCGTGTTTTGGGCGTTCAAAGGTCAGCAGCTTGGCGTTGTTGGGCTGTCGGGAATCTATACGGATGTAGAGGTGGGCCATGTTGTAAAGGTTGTTGGCGCACATGAACTCCAGCACCTTCACGTCCTTGCTGAACTGCAGTGTATTGTTGCCGGACAGGTCGTAGGCGTCTTTCCAATCACAGGGATAGGCTGCATCCAGCATGTTTATGTAGCGGTTCAGGACTGTTGGATCGTGCTGTGTGACGGGTTTGACAGGTTCGGCGTGTAACGAGATTGCCAGTAGAGTTTCGAAGAGAACGGTTGCTGCAAAACAGGCTGTGAATGTTCGGGGCAAGGTTTGGAACACGGCGATCTTCCTCTTTGGACAACCCTAAAGCAGTTCGCATTTAAGTTGAAACATATGAACTGCTTTAGTCTTTGTTTTTGCGTATCTTTATCCGAAAACCGATTTCCACTTTTCGGAGATGCGCTTTAGTCTTCTTGCTGTGTCTTTGAAGATGCCTTGCCAGCCTTACTCTTGCGCTAAAACTCTTGGTTTCATCGCGCTTACCAAGAAGCCTCGGGCTTTAATGGACTTGCTGGTCGCTTTTACCTTGGCGGGTAGATCAACGGGTAATCCGTTGGCTCACGGAATTTGCCGTCACACTGCCGCTTGGCGCGATACTCCACGAGTTCCAGATACCCTTTGGGTGTGAAGCGGTGGATTTCAAAAGAGCCACAGTCAGAGAGACCTCGATCCACTGTGAAGCTGGTGAGAGCGCTGCGATTGTGATCCCAAAAGCTGTTGAACAGAATGTACCGGCTGGTGACTGGCTGGTCCTTAGGACGATCGAGGGAGACGAGCTTTGCAGGCTGTTTTGAGTTTTTGGTGCGACGGATATAGAGGTTCGCCAGATTGTGCATGCCAACGGTGCAAGAGAATTCGAGCACCTCGACGCCGTTGCCGAAGTCGTAAAGGTTATACCCGCTTCGTGTGTGTGCATCATGCCATTCACAGGGGTATATCTCGTCCAGCAGGTGGAGATATCGATTCAGGACGGCTTCGTCATGCAGGTTGGCATGGAGGACGGGTTCGACCGGTGCACCTGCGAATGTGGACTGTGGAACTGACAGCAAAAGTGCAAAGCAAAACAGATGAGCGAATTTTCTCGAAAGACTCTCAAACATCGCAATAAAAACCTAAATCGCGCAAAGCAACGCATTCAATAACGCAACTAGTTTAGGTTGTGTTTTATTCAAAAACAATCTGTTTGACGAAGAGCTTCACCCAGGACCATGCCAGTGGAAACAGCCATGTTGAGAGATCGCATGCCGTTCTTCATTGGAATCAGCAGTCTTGCATCAGCAACTTGATGGATATCTTCCGGCACGCCAGAACTTTCGCGACCCATCAGGATCAGGTCGTCTTTCTTGAAAGCGAACTGCGTATAAGGGCGTGATCCTTTGGTGGTCATGAGGATAAGTCGGCGTTTTTCGGCTATCTGCCATTCACGAAAACTCTCCCAATCCATATGACGTTGGAGTTTGGCGCGTTCGATGTAATCCATGCCAGCCCGTTTAAGTGCATGATCAGACAGGGGGAAGCCTGCCGGTTCGATCAGGTGTACCGTCACATCCATGCAAGCGGCCAGCCGTAATAGGGTCCCGGTGTTCTGCGGAATGTCTGGCTGGTAAAGGGCAATATCTGGCATGTTGTCGGGTGCTCGCGTTGTTTCCTGAAAGATTGGCTTATGGAAGCATCTCTTGGGCATCTAGAGGAACCCGGGGAAAATCTCCAGAAAAATCATAGAGTTTGTTGATAGGTGGGGCGTTCCGGTAGGTGAAACCTAATGGAAATCAAGAGGTTCTATCTGAATTCGTGATATATGTTGCGAAAAAGATACACCACATCCTAAAGTGGTTTTCCGTATTTTTTGGGGCTAGGCATATCTCCGCCTTTATGAGTATAAGCATCTCGCACCGGCCGAGAGCCCTCATCTTACTTGACGAGACTCTCCGAGTTGCTGATCGCCCGATCAGCTATTTTTTAACGTTGGAACTAGGGAGACATACATGAATACTGAATTTGTGCTCGTGAACGTAAATGTTCTCCCAGCGACTGGCGCATGCGCTATGCATCCCGCCAAAAACGCAGGTTACGCCGTTTCCGCTTAGAAGGCGGATTTCCAACACTTTCTAGCTCGTATTTTCTTAATGCAGCCCTCTTCACGGACGTATTACGTCTGCGGTTGCATGCATATGTTGTCGGAGTATCTCCAATGATTACGTCATTTATCTGGGCGCAGATCGCGTCCCGTGACGATTCTGCATCTCAAATTCCGGTCGATGGTGGCCGGTATGTGCGCTCGGCTGGTTCTGAAAAAGGAACGTTTTCTCAAAGCCTTGGGCACGCATTCTGGTTCTTGATGATTAGTGCTGGTATCGCATTTTTTACAATTATTCCAACGCTCTACGCAGAGTTGGCTACGGTAGAAATTGTAAGAGCAAACGGAATCAACGAGGCTGGCTCTCTGTTTCAGGGACGTTTGATTGATACCCTGGTTGGAGCTTTTGCTGTTGGGGTTGGAATTGCCAGTGTTATCTGGACTTTTTCCGGCTCTCCGAAAGATAACCGGGATCCTTACGATCGAGATGAGCGGCTGCAGTAAGCAGCCGTCATCCTCTTACCATGTTGACGTGGTAGCGCACCTCGCAAACCAAATATCTTAATTGGGATTTGTCATGTTCTCTTATTTTGAGAAGCTTATTGACCCATTCAAAATGGAAGAGATCGAGACTCCTCCAAGTAAGTTTTGGGGGTTTATCTGGTATTATACCAAGCCTGTTTCAATACTACTTGTTGTGATCGCCTTTTTCGCTGCATCTATTGCTGTAATTGAAGTGGTCATCTTTACGTTTATGGGTGATTTGGTGAACTGGTTAGGCACCGAAGACCCGGAAACGTTCTTTGCCGACAACTGGGGCCATCTGATCTGGATGGGGGTTGTTCTTCTTGTGATTTCGCCGATCATGTCAGCAGTGTGGGAGATGTTCTTCCATCAAGGATTGGTTGGTAACTATCCAATGCTGATCAGGTGGAAGGGGCACCGGCAATTACTTCGACAGAGTTTGACTTTCTTCCATAATGACTTTGCAGGTCGCATTGCTAACAAGCTGATGCAGACCTCACTTGCTGTGCGAGAAGTTATTACGCGTATTGTCGATATCTTTGTCTATGTAATTGTTTACTTTCTGGCTGCACTTGTTGTGCTTGTGAGCGCAGATTGGCGTCTTGCCCTGCCGATGATCGGTTGGCTGCTCTCCTACTTCCTCGTCATGTACGTCTTTGTTCCCAAGCTTAAGCGTATTTCCAAGAAGCAAGCGGATGCCCGGTCTGTGATGACTGGTCATATCGTTGATGCCTATACGAATATCTCGACCGTAAAGCTGTTTTCACATGCATCGCGCGAAGAAGATTATGCCAAAGGTTCCATGAGCACTTTCATGGATACCGTGCATAAGCAGATGCGGAATGTGACCAAGCTGAATATCTGCCTGACGCTGATCAACAATCTGCTCTTGTTGTCTCTTGGTGCTCTGTCCATCTGGCTTTGGCAGAGGGCTTTGGTGACGACTGGTGATATCGCGATTGCGATTGGTCTGGCCTTGCGTTTGCAGGGCATGTCTCAGTGGATCCTTTGGGAAGTTGCTGGCCTCTTCGAGAATATTGGTACTGTTCAGGACGGATTGGGCATGTTGTCCCGGCATACGGAGGTCACTGATAAGCAAGATGCGAAAGCGCTTGTTGTTTCTGACGCGGAAATTCGCTTTGAAGATGTGAAGTTCCACTATGGCAAGGGCAGTGGCGTTCTGGAGAACCTGTCGCTCAACATTAAACCGGGTGAGAAAATCGGGATTGTTGGTCGCTCGGGTGCGGGTAAATCGACCCTGATGAACTTGCTGCTGCGCTTCCATGATCTGGAAGGTGGACGCATTGCCATTGATGGTCAGGATATTCGCGGCGTGACGCAAGAGAGCCTGCGCCAGAATGTTGGCGTGGTTTCTCAGGACACGTCTTTGCTGCATCGGACGATTCTGGAGAACATCACCTACGGCAAAGATGGTGCAACTCTGGAAGAGGCGACTGAAGCGGCGAGACGGGCTCATGCTCTGGAGTTTATTGACGGCCTGAAAGATCCAGAAGGACGGACTGGCTTTGATACTCTGGTGGGTGAGCGCGGTGTGAAGCTTTCTGGCGGTCAACGCCAGCGCGTCGCAATCGCACGTGTCTTGCTTAAGGATGCTCCGATCCTCGTTCTGGACGAAGCAACGTCTGCTTTGGACTCAGAAGTGGAGGCTGCGATCCAGGAAAGCCTGTTTGAGTTGATGGAAGGTAAGACAGTTATTGCAATTGCCCACCGACTTTCCACAATTGCGGCAATGGATCGCCTCATTGTCATGGATCAAGGCAAGATCGTAGAGATGGGTACCCATGAGGAACTTCTGAAATCCGAAGGTATCTATGGAAACCTCTGGAACCACCAATCTGGCGGTTTCCTTGCACAAGTTGCCGCCGAATAGGGATTCCTGACAGGGAATCAAGCGGTTTAAACTAAAAGTGGTTCGGGGAGAGTTTGCGTCCTAGGGTCCCCGAACCACTCGACTTTTGACTCATATTTGCGTGTCAAAATCTCAATTGATCCCGTTTTTTTCCTCTTATGCCCAAGTTGTCTGCGACAATAAGTCCGCAAATTTTTAACCAGTCTAGACAAGTGCGACCATTGGTGGCAGATAGCATCCGTCAATATAAGTGCGTATTTAGCGCATTTTCACCTATGTCTTCTTTGCGGTGTATAGACAGTGACCGGTTTTGACTGGTTGCGGGCCTGTCCTCACAGAAGAGATCGTAGGTGTTCTCTTTCAATTTTGTTTCGAGAGGACGCGACCTTGGAACACACGGACACGGCTGAACCGTCACGCCGCGATTTTCTTTACATCGCGACCGGTGCCGTGGGCGCGGTCGGTGCGGGAGCTCTGGCTTGGCCCTTTATCCATCAGATGAACCCCGATGCATCTGCACTGGCTTTGGCTTCTATCGAAGTTGATGTTTCTGCGGTTGAAGTCGGGCAATCCATCACTGTGACCTGGCGTGGTAAGCCGGTCTTTATCCGTCAACGTACGGAAAAAGAGATCGCTGAAGCGACAGAAGTGCCTATTGCTGATCTGCCAGACCAGTTTGCACGTAATGCTAACCTAGAAGATGGTGCGGACGCATCTGACGCAAACCGCGCTACGACAGGTAAAGAAGCCTGGCTGGTTATGGTTGGCGTTTGTACGCACCTGGGCTGTGTGCCTCTTGGTGAAGCTGGTGAATACGGCGGCTGGTTCTGCCCATGTCACGGCTCCCACTACGACACTGCTGGTCGTATTCGTAAAGGCCCGGCTCCAGAAAACATGCTCGTGCCGCCTTACAAGTTTTCCAGCGACGACGTTGTTGTAATCGGCTGACGAGGCCCTTTCAGGAGGCAGCTATGGCTGGTCATTCTACTTATGAACCGCAAAACGCTGGCGCCAAATGGCTTGAGCGTCGTTTGCCGGTACTCTCCCTTGTACATGGGAGTTTTGTTGCGTTTCCTACCCCGAAGAACCTGAACTACTGGTGGACCTTCGGCGGTATCGCATTTTTCGTGCTCGTTGTTCAGCTCATTACCGGTATCGTTCTGGTAATGCACTACACGCCGAATGATGCGCTCGCATTTGCATCCGTTGAGCACATCATGCGCGATGTGAACTACGGATGGTTGATGCGTTATCTGCACTCAAACGGTGCATCCATGTTCTTCTTCGCAGTGTACATCCACATCTTCCGCGGTATGTACTACGGTTCTTACAAAGAGCCGCGCGAAATTGCATGGATCCTGGGTGTGTTGCTGTTCTTCCTCATGGTGCTTACCGCATTCATGGGCTACGTGCTTCCTTGGGGCCAGATGTCTCTTTGGGGTGCAACGGTTATTACGAACCTGTTTTCTGCAGTTCCAGTTGTTGGTGAAGCAATCACCACATGGCTCTGGGGTGGTTTCGCAGTTGGTAACCCAACACTGAACCGCTTCTTCTCACTGCACTATCTGCTGCCGTTCGTGATCCTTGGCGTTGTGATGCTGCACATCTGGGCGTTCCACGTTGCTGGTAACAACAACCCAGTTGGTGTTGATCCTAAGTCCGATAAAGACACAGTTCCATTCCATCCGTACTACACGTTGAAGGATCTGTTCGCGATCGTTGTCTTTATGATCCTGTTCTCCTGGTTCGTGTTCTACCTGCCAAACTATCTGGGTCATGCTGATAACTACATTCCAGCGAACCCAATGGTGACACCAGCGCACATCGTTCCAGAATGGTTCCTTCTGCCATTTTATGCGATCCTGCGTGCGATCACTTTCGATATTGGTCCAATTCCTTCCAAGCTCGGTGGTGTGATTGCCATGGGCGGTGCGATTGCGATCTTGTTCGTGTTGCCTTGGCTTGACACTTCCAAAGTTCGTTCAGCGAATTACCGTCCTGTTTACCGGTTCTTCTTCTGGCTCTTCTTCTTCACCACAATCATGTTGGGGTGGCTTGGATCTAAGCCTGCTGAGCAGCCATACATTGCCTGGATCCAGTTCTTTACGGTTCTCTACTTCGCACACTTCCTGATCGTTCTTCCAGTTCTCGGACTGATCGAAACGCCTCGGAAAGTTCCTGACTCAATCAACGATGCAGTGCTGGGTAAGTCCAGTGATGCGGCTTAAGGGCAGGGGATTTTAAAGATGAAAAATCTAATGTTCAAAAGCGCTCGTGCTCTGGCTGTTGTTGCAGGTCTTGCTGTAGCTGGTCCGGCTCTTGCAGCTGGCGAAGGACCTCACGTCGAAAAGCAGCCTTGGTCTTTTGCTGGCCCATTCGGTCAGTTTGACAAAGCGCAGCTGCAGCGCGGCTTCCAGGTGTACCAGGAAGTTTGTTCTGCCTGTCATGGACTGAGCTACGTCGCATTCCGTAACCTTGCTGAGGAAGGCGGACCAGGTTTCTCTGTTGATGAAGTGAAGGCTCTTGCAGCTGAATACACCATCGAAGATGGCCCGGACAGTGAAGGTGAAATGTTTGAGCGTGACGGCAAGCCGTTCGACAAATTCCCATCACCATTCCCGAACGAGCAAGCTGCACGTGCTTCTAACAATGGTGCTTACCCACCAGACCTTTCTTTGATGGCAAAAGCACGCGCTGCCCTTCGTGGTTTCCCTTGGTTTGTTCTTGATGTTGCCACGCAGTATCAGGAAAACGGTCCGGATTACCTGTACGGTCTGCTAACTGGCTACCATGAGGCACCTGAGGGTGTTGAGGTTCCAGAAGGTCAGTACTACAATCCTGGCTTCATTTCAGGGTCCACGCTCGCAATGGCGCCTCCGCTTTCTGATGAGCTGGTTGAGTACTCCGACGGTTCTCCAATGACTGTTGATCAGTATGCTCGTGACGTTTCTGCATTCCTGATGTGGACTGCTGAGCCTCATCTGGAATCACGCAAGCGTATCGGCTTTGGTGTGATGGCATTCCTGATCCTGTTCGCATCGCTGCTGTACTTTACAAAGCGTAAGATCTGGAGAGATGTTGACCACTAAGGTCACATTTATAAATTCAAAAAGGGCTATCCTAATCGGGTAGCCCTTTTTTTTGGGGTTGCGGGCTGGATTTGATGTACCGCCAACTTCCTATCAGTGAATCAGGTAAGGTTGCGCCGACACAGGCAAAGCGGAGAGAGCGATATGCAGGCGGTTCTGGGCATTATCGGAGGTTCTGGCCTCTACAATATCCCTGGTTTTGAAAATGCCCGATGGGAACGGATTGAAAGCCCGTGGGGTGAGCCAAGTGATGATGTTTGTATCGGCGAGATTGGTGGCTTGAAGGTTGTTTTCCTGCCTCGTCACGGTCGCGGACATGTGCACTCTCCAACCGAGATCAATTATCGCGCAAATATTGACGTGCTTAAGCGGGCTGGTGTCACAGACCTGATTTCCGTCAGCGCCTGCGGGTCCTTGAAAGAGGAATATGCACCGGGAACTTTCGTTCTTGTTGACCAGTTCATCGATCGTACGTTTGCGCGCGAAAAGAGCTTCTTTGGAACAGGCTGCGTGGCGCACGTCTCCGTTGCTGATCCAATTTCGCCACTGCTGGTGGATGTTGTTGAAAGTGCCTGTCAAGAAGAGGGCCTTACGTATAGCCGCGGCGGTACTTATCTGGCTATGGAAGGGCCTCAGTTTTCTTCCAAGGCAGAAAGCCTCCTCTACCGCTCCTGGGGCTGTGACGTTATTGGCATGACAAACATGCCGGAAGCCAAGCTGGCCCGTGAAGCGGAAATCAGTTATTCAACTGTGGCGATGGTAACGGATTACGACAGTTGGCATGCCGACCACGGAAACGTAGATATCAACGCGATCATCAAGGTTCTACACGAGAACGTGGAAAGTGCTCAGAAGCTTGTCCTAGCTGTTGCCCGGAAACTGCCGAGAGAGCACCAGCAGTGCCCGGTTGGTTCCAACACGGCACTTGATTTTGCGATTATGACTGCTGAGGACAAAAGAGACCCGGCACTGCTTGCAAAGCTTGATGCTGTTGCTGGACGTGTGCTGCGCAAATAATCGAGCACAGATCGCTTATGGGGCTCTCGTTGAAGGGCTTCTTACAAAAACTATGCAATTCAAACGCGGAAATGACCATGACTGACATAACTAACAGTATCTCAGAGGAGCTGATTGCGTCCATTCGGACCATTCCAGACTATCCAAAGGAAGGTATTCTGTTTCGCGATATCACAACACTGCTGAGTGATCCTCGCGCCTTCCGCCGTGCGGTTGATGCACTGGTACAGCCTTGGGCTGGCTCCAAGATTGAGCAGGTTGCTGGTATCGAGGCGCGCGGCTTTATTCTTGGTGGTGCTGTGGCTCACCAGCTCTCCGCCGGTTTCTTGCCAGTGCGTAAGAAGGGTAAGCTGCCGTTTAAGACCATCGAGCAGGAATATGAGCTGGAGTATGGTACCGATACCATTGAGATCCACTGTGATGCTGTAAAGCCCGGTGAGAAGGTTATTCTGGTTGATGACCTGATTGCGACTGGTGGGACCGCAGAAGCTGCTGTGAAGCTTCTGAGAAGCGCTGGGGCCGACATCGTGGCTGCGTGCTTCATTGTCGATTTGCCAGAACTGCAAGGACGTGCAAAACTGGAAGCACTCGATATTCCTGTCAGGACATTGGTGGAGTTTCCCGGTCATTGAATGACGCCTTTGTAGAGAATGGCCCGCAGTTTTCTGCGGCCTTCAATCACGATTTTGAATTGCTTTTGAAATGGCGCCGGGATGTGCGCCATTTTAAGCAGGACATTATTGATCGCGAAACTGTTGATGAGCTTTTGCGGTTAACTGATCTTTCCCCAAGCGTCGGCAACAGTCAGCCGTGGCGTTTTATCGAGATGAGCCAACCTGCGAACCGCGAGGCTGTTTATCTCAATTTCCAACAGGCAAATTCTGAAGCTCTCAAGGGCTATAAAGGGGAGCGGGCAGAAAGCTATACCAAGCTCAAGCTGCAAGGCTTGACTGATGCTCCGCTGCAATTTGCTGTATTTTGTGATCTTGATCCAACGCAGGGAGGCGGGCTCGGACGGCAGACTATGCCAGAGACGCTGGCTTATTCTTGTGTTAGCGCAATTAATTGCCTCTGGCTTGCTGCTAGAGCAAAAGGCATTGGTGTCGGTTGGGTGTCTATTCTCAATCCTGACAGTATCGGACAGTTGTTTGGTGTTCCTGAAAATTGGAAATTTGTTGCCTATCTTTGCATAGGTTACCCATGTGAGAACAACGAAGTCCCCGAACTGCAGCGCACTGGCTGGCAGGCACGTACTGCCACTGAATTGCGAATGTTAAAAGATATTGATCTAGTCAGGCCAGAAGCCAAACAGGAGTCTTCTTCGTGTCAATCCAAGTAAGAGCAATTGAACCAGAAGATCGAGAGCAGGTTGTTGAACTGCTCGTAAACCGGTGGACCAGTCCTGAGCAATTGCTTGATGGTGAAATGGTGGACGCCTCACGTCTGCCTGGATATCTCGCTCTGGATGAAGGGCGTCTTGTGGGGATGATTACGTTGATCAAGCGTGAGCAGGAGTGGGAGATCCTTACGCTGGATTCGCTACAACGCTGGGGCGGCATTGGTACGCTTCTGCTGGATGCTTCCGTTGATGCTGCGCGGCAGGAAGGCCTTGGCCGGATTATGGTGCGGACCTCAAACGACAATCTGGATGCATTTCGGTTTTATCAAAGACGTGGCTTCCGCTTAGAAAAAGTGGTGCAGGGCGTCATTGATGAGGAACGTAAGTTAAAGCCAGAAATACCAGTCACAGGCTTGCACGGCATACCGCTGCGTGACGAGGTGATTTTTGGACGCGACATCACCGGCAATCGATCTTAGCTTTACATTCAAACGGTATTTGACTAATTTTATGAAAGATTAAATAAAATTGTATATGAGGGTTGTGTTGTGATCGTCCGCATAATCGAATTGGTGCGACGCTATAGAACGATACGGCTCTCCTTACTGGCCACTGTACTGGATTGCTCTGTCGATGAGATCCTGTATGCCGTTGATGGCCTGGAAAACAACAGTATCATGCGCGTGCGAGGCAGTTCCCTGGTTTCGAATGAGGCCATTGCAGAGAGTGATATCAGCGTGCGCATGCACTCTCGGTTTGCCGAGAAGAATGCCATTGGCAAACTTGCTGCCAGCCTGATTAAGGATGGTGAAAGTTTGCTGATTGAGGCGGGCAGTACGCTTTCCCTTTTTGCCAATCATCTGAAAGAGAAGAAAAATCTCTCCATCGCGACGACAAGCCCGCTGATTGCGGAGAGCCTTGTCCGGCATAGTCGTACATGTAATGTTGAGTTGATTGGCGGCAGGTTGGAAGCGCATACCACTGCGCTTCATGGGGAAGAGACACAGGCGCGTATTCGTGATCTGAAGGTGGACTGGACCGTCCTGAGCCCGACGAGCATGTGTATTCAAAAAGGGGCCTGCTACTTCCACAAAGTTGATGCTGAAACCAGCTTGCTTATGCAGCGCAGTGCGCAGAAAACTATGATGTTGAATGATAGTTCCAAATTGGGCGTTCCCAGCCGCTATACCGCGCAAACAATGCAGGGTGTTGATGTCTTTATTACTGATAATAATGGGGAATTAGGCTTTGCTGAAGTCGATCATCATCTTAGAAAAGCGCGCGTTTTTCATGCGATTTCCGAGGATGCTGACAGCGAAGATTTCATTCTTCTGAACAGTTGATAAATTTTAATCTTTTTCGATAAAAATGAACATTGTTTACTACCGGAATAGTATCTGGGATCTAGGCCAATTTAGATGATTAATGACTTAATGGTGGACGTTCTCGCCAATCTGGTTAAGCGCCACAGACGTATTTCATTGACTGCTGCGGCAGATATTTTAGGAATGGATTTTGAAGAACTCACCAGTCTGGCGAAGGTGTTGTCGGATCGTGAGGAATTTGAACTCTTCGATAATTCTATTTGCTTCCTCATGCCACGAGATCAGGATGCCTATCGAGTAAGGCTTCGCAGCCATTACATCGAGAAGTATGCGATTGGTCGGCTGGCGACTTCGTTCTTCAAGACTGGTGACCATGTGGTTGTTGAGTCCGGAAGCACAATGACAATCCTGGCGCAGCATCTTGCTCAGGTGCCGCAGATAAAGGTTTCGACCAACTCGTATGCGGTCGCCTCAATGATGATTGGGGCTGAGACAGCTGCAGACATCCATGTGATTGGCGGCAATCTCTATACCGATGGGCAGGGGGCTTTGGGGCCGATTGCTCTGGGTACGGTTGAGAGCCTCGAGGCGGACTGGGGGATCATTTGTCCTGTCGGTTTGTCCACTGAGGGGGATCTCATGTACTACGTGGAAGAGGAAGCTAAGTTTGCGCGGGCCGTCATGGCGTCTTGCAAGCGAACTATGGTGCTGTGTAACTCCAGCAAGATTGGCGTTCCGAGCCGGTTCGTTGCTAATTCATGCGCTCAGGCAGACATGCTGATCGTGGATAGCGGCGTTGAGCCAAGTATTCTTGACAAGCTGATCGCGCAGGGCGTGAAAGAAGTCCATGTGGCTGATGTGGAGGCAGAAGCTTCCAGTGAGATTGTTTTGTTAGATATTTGATTCTTATCTCATTGATTTTTCAATAAAAAAGGCGCTCGATTGAGCGCCTTTTGTTTTATAGCGATTGTGCCATAGACTTATGTATTGAACTTGAAGAGCAGCACATCGCCATCCTGAACGATGTATTCCTTGCCTTCGTCGCGTGCTTTGCCTGCTTCTTTAGCCGGGTTTTCGCCGCCAAGCTCAACGTAGTCGTTGTAAGCGATGGTTTGTGCGCGAATGAAGCCGCGTTCAAAGTCCGTATGGATGACGCCAGCAGCCTGAGGGGCTTTGGTGCCTCTTGATACGGTCCAGGCGCGTGTTTCTTTCGGGCCAGCTGTGAAGTAGGTGATCAGGTGCAGCAGGTCGTAGCCTGCGCGGATCAAACGGTCTAGGCCAGGCTCTTCCAAGCCCATGTCAGCCATGTATTCACGCTGCTCTTCGTCTTCCAGTTGTGCAATTTCTGCTTCAATCGCGGCTGAGATGACAACGGAGGCTGCGCCTTGCTCTTCTGCCATAGCCTGAACCTTAGCGGACAGGCTGTTGCCTTTGTCTGCTGATTCTTCTTCCACGTTACACACGTAGAGAACTGGCTTGGATGTCAGCAGGTTCAGCATTTCGAGCTGTTTGACGTCTTCCGGATCGGTGAGGCCAAGTGCGCGCACTGGCTTACCATCCTGAAGAATTGCGAGTGCCTGTTCCATAATCGGAAGAGCCATCTTGGCGTCTTTGTCGCCAGACTTCGCTTTTTTAGCGAGCGGCGCAATACGCTTTTCGAGGCTTTCCATGTCAGAAACCATCAGTTCGGTTTCGACTGTTTCTGCATCAGCGATTGGATCGATCTTGCCATCAACGTGCGTGATGTCGTCGTCTTCGAAACAGCGCAGAACGTGTGCGATCGCGTCTACTTCGCGGATGTTAGCGAGGAACTGGTTGCCCAGGCCTTCCCCTTTGGACGCGCCGCGCACGAGGCCTGCAATGTCTACGAAAGTCAGGCGGGTCGGGATGATCTCTTTGGAGCCAGCGATTGCTGCAATCTTGGACTGGCGTGGATCTGGCACAGCAACATCACCAGTGTTTGGCTCAATGGTGCAGAACGGATAGTTTGCTGCCTGCGCCGCTGCTGTCTTCGTCAGAGCGTTGAAGAGGGTAGACTTACCAACGTTAGGCAAGCCGACGATGCCGCACTGAAAACCCATTTATTCTTGTCCTTTCGATCCAAACAGCTGCTCAAGCGCTGACGCGAGCGGCCCTTTTTTGTTAGCTTCTTTGTCCTGATAGCCCGTTGCTTTTGGAGCTGGCTTTTTTTCTGGTTCAGGCTCGGCGGGGTCCTGCTTCTTTTTAACAGCAGCCTCGCGAGAGCTGTCCTTTTTGTAAGGTTTACCAGAGCCTTCCGGGCGTGTTGCCAGTGTCACCTTGTTGGCGAACTGGTTGTCGTGATGTTGTGCAAGCAAAGGAGCGTTGTCTGCAACTGCCTCCAGAAGAGGCTCAAGCCACTCCTGATCCGCTTTTGCAAAATCACCCAAGACCCATTGATGTACGCGGTCTTTATGGCCGGGATGGCCAATACCAAGGCGTACACGGCGATAGGCATCCGTGATGTGTGCTGTGATGGAGCGCAGGCCATTGTGGCCTCCGTGACCGCCGCCATTCTTCATGCGGAATTTCGCAGGAGGCAGGTCCAGCTCGTCATAGAGCACGACAACATCTTGTGGGGTGAGCTTGTAGAAACGGAGTGCTTCACCTACGGAGCGACCGGATTCGTTCATGTAGGTCATTGGCTTCATCAGCAGGACTTTTTCACCTGCCAAAGTACCTTCAGAAACCTGAGCCTGAAAGCGAGCCCGCCACGGGCTGAATGAGCTATGGCGGCGATGAATTTCATCTGCCGCCATGAACCCGATATTGTGACGATTACTCTCGTATTTAGGGCCTGGATTACCGAGGCCGACTAACAGCTTCATAGGTATTGTCCCAAGCCCTAGTTAGAGAATTACTCTTCGCCTTCACCTTCTTCAGAAGCGTCGTCGTCTTCTTTCAGACCTGCTGGTGCAACAATCGTGGAGATTGTGAAGTCGCGGTCTGTAATGGTCGGAGCACAACCAGCTGGGAGCTTAACAGCAGAGATATGCTGAGAAGAACCGAGGTCAGCTTCACCAAGATCGATTTCGAGAGCTTCTGGGATAGCGTTCGCTGGAACAGTCATTTCAACAGTGTGACGTACAACGTTGATAACACCACCGCGCTTAAGGCCTGGGGAAGTTTCTTCGTTGAGGAACTTCACTGGGATTTCAACGGTCAGAGTAGCGTTTGCAGAAACACGCAGGAAGTCAACGTGCATCAGAGTGTCTTTTACTGGATGCAGCTGGAAGTCTTTTGCAATTACAGAAGTCTTTTCGCCGTTCAGGTCGATTGTACCGACGTGAGACAGGAAACCGCCCTTATGCAGGGTCATGGTTGCTTCTTTAATTGGCAGGCTGATAGACACTGCTTCTTTTTTGTCGCCGTAGATTACTGCTGGTACAAGACCTTCACGACGAGCTGCACGAGCGGCCCCCTTGCCGGCCCGTTCACGCACCTGTGCTTTCAGCTCATAGCTGTTTGCCATGGTGGAATCTCCTAGTTTGATTATAAAAGTAAGGCCGCGGGAGCGACAGATTTCTGCGCTCAACTACGGCCAACTTCGCACGCCTCCTCCAAGGGTGTCGACGTACGCGGCTCGTATAACCGATACTCCCAGAAAGAGCAAGGGCAACTGCTGAGCCTACAATAAGAAAAACCGAGGCGTACCCCGGTTTCTCAAAGCTTGTGATTAGAGCTCGTTATGAATCGAACAAGCTGGAAACAGAGCGTTCCTGCGATGTGCGATTGATCGCTTCGCCCATGAGTGGGGCTATAGAAATAGTGCGGATGTTTGGAGCAGCCTGAACAGCAGCCGTTGGCTCGATGGAATCGGTGATTACCAGTTCTTTGAGCTTGGATGCTGAAACGCGTGCCACTGCGCCACCTGAGAGGACACCATGTGTGATGTAGGCCGTGACGGACTTGGCACCAGCAGCAAGAAGTGCATCTGCTGCGTTGCAAAGAGTTCCGCCAGAATCGACGATGTCATCCACAAGGATACAATCGTAGCCGCTCACATCACCGATGATGTTCATGACTTCGGATTCACCAGGCTTGTCGCGGCGCTTATCAACGATGGACAGAGGAGCTTCAATGCGCTTTGCTAGTGCACGCGCACGAACCACACCGCCAACATCCGGAGAAACAACCATGACGTTGGTTGTGTCATAGTGCTCTTTGATGTCACGGGTCATCACCGGCGCACCGTAAAGGTTGTCGGTTGGGATGTCGAAGAAGCCCTGAATCTGCGCAGCATGCAGGTCGAGTGTAAGCACTCTGTCTGCACCAGCATTGGTGATCAGGTTGGAAACAAGTTTCGCAGAGATTGGCGTACGAGGCGCTGACTTACGGTCCTGACGGGCGTAGCCAAAGTATGGAACCACTGCGGTAATGCGACGTGCTGAAGAACGGCGGAGCGCATCAATGATGATCAGCAGTTCCATGAGGTGGTCATTTGCCGGATAGCTTGTAGGCTGAATGACAAAGACGTCCTCACCGCGCACGTTCTCCTGGATTTCAACGTAGATTTCTTGGTCTGCAAAGCGGCGAACCTGGCACTTCGACAATGGTACATCAAGATACTTTGAAATTTGCTCGGCCAGCGCGCGATTGGAGTTACCCGCGACGATTTTCATAACCCGCAAGTCCTTCTTGGGCTTTGATCTCACCGTGTGACATTCGTCGGTGGTGAGGTGGAAATTTGCGTCCCTTGGTGGAACCCGATTTCTTCTGGTAAGGCGTCCTGACAGGTCGCCTTGCGCGCCTTTTAGCAACCTCGTCTTAAGCCGACAATAGCCAGAACGCACAGCAGCTCAGCTTTTTTGCAAAAGCTGAGCTGCGTAATTGTGTATCTATTTGATTTTATTAGGTCACTTGCTGTGTAACCATGCTTCTAAAGAAGCAATTGTTCTGGTCGCAATTCTTCGCAGTGCATCGCTTGAAACATCAGCCCATGGATCGCCAGAGTTGCCGCCAGTTTGCTCCTGGCCATCGATCCGGTGAACACGGTTGCCATTTGCGTCAATAATATCAAATACATAGAAGACGGTGGTGGTGTACTGATCGCCAGCTGCGGTCAAGAATCCTTTGACTCGGTACGTTGCTGGTGCACCAACGCGTCTGACGAGGTTGAGATTCGCTGCTGCTGCGCGATTCCCAAGTTGCTCAGAGAGATCGTCGGCAATATTGCCAGGCAGTCCGGTCAGCTGCTCAAATGCAAAAGTTGCTTTTGCCGGAGAGACAGTCGGAGGAGCTGACTTGGTTTCAATCATGTCCCCGATGCTGGAAGGGGGAAGAGGGTTTGCCGCACAGCCTGCAAGAATTGCCATAGCGGCAATGATTAATACCCGAGGTAAAAGTACGAGCTTCAGCATGTCAGTCCTTAAAGTCCACTCAGAGAATCAGCGTGGGGTGCCCCCAATAGATTCGTAAAGGTTAATTATGGCAGTCTTTACCCTGCCTTCACAGGGAGGTCGAGAGAAAGCTGTGATAAGCTTTCAGGGCCATCTGCGTGTGTGATGTAAGTTTGGCCCAAAGTCATAGCGGTTTCGCTGTCTGAATCCATGATGATCATGTGCATAAACAACACCATGTTTTCATGAATTTCATGTGCATTTTCTTTGAAAGCCATGTAGGGCGGCTCCATCCAGCTTGGTGTGAAGCGGGCACCAAGTGAATATCCGCAGGCATTCAGGCGGTGTGGCATCAGGCCGCGATCATCCAGAATGTTGGCGTGTGCAGCAAACAGGTCGCCAAATGTGTTGCCCACCTGCATGGCTTGTTCAACGGCCAGAAGGGCATCTTTTGCGGCGCGGTGGAGTTCCAGATGGCGCGGCGTTGGCTCACCCAGAATAACTGTGCGGATGGAGGCTGCGTGATAGTGGCGGTAAACCCCCGCCCATTCTATGGTGAGTTGATCGTTTTCTGAGAGGGTTCTGCGACCAGATTTGTAGCGGCAGAGAAGGGCGTCAGGGCCTGAGCCAATGACGAATTCGTTGGCGGGGTAGTCGCCGCCGCCTTCAAATACTGCGCTTTGCATCTTAGCCAGAATGCGGCCTTCGTCGGCTCCGGGTTTGATTTCCTCCATACCAGCAAGGAAAGCAGCATCGGCGAGTTTGCCTGCGGTTCTGACATATTCCAGCTCAGTTGACGATTTGACCAGACGGAGCTCCTTTATGATGTCGGAAGCGTCATCGACGTCTGCAAAGGAATGCAGAGATTCGTCCAGCAACCGGCCATTGGCAGCGGTGAGGCCGTGAGTGTCATATTCCACGCCGATGCGGGTGCCGAGCAGGTCGAGATCAAACAGAAGCTCTTTTACCTGACCAACCGGAGATTTGCCTGCGACGTCCATCCAGAGGCGAATGTCTTTTAGGTTGGAGGTGTTGCGGGCTTGCCGCAGATCAGCGGAGCGGGTGAGAAGGATAGGTTCTTCACCGGGGCGGTAGATCAAGCACTGGAAGAAGCAGTAGCCGAAGGTGTCAAAACCTGTCAGCCAATACATGCTCTCCTGTGCGAAGATCAGCAGGCAATCGAGATGACGCTCTTTGAGTTTGGCGTCCAGAGCAACACGGCGCTCAGCAAATTCTTCCGGTGCAAAGTGCAGGGCCATGGTCTTCTCCCAATCCATAGTTTGCAAAGCAATGTGAAACAGAACTTACTCTTGCTCGTCCGTCAGCACAATCAGGCGGTCAACATGATAGTTGATATCTGGCGTCCGTAATCTGGTTCTTTGTTATGGGTGGTTCTTCGGTAGGAGAAGAACCTATCCGCATCCGTATAGGTGCATAGTTTGAGATAGATGACGTCTTTGAGGGCGAGTTTGTCCAGTTGGGCTTTGATGAAACCTGGCAGATCAAACATGCTGTGCAGTGGCTTTTGTGAGGGAACGAAGAATCGCTTGTTGTCCTGAGACTGTTCGAGGAAGCGCACCACAAACTCCGGGCCAACCTCATAAGCCTGCTGTGAGATCATCGGGCCCATCACCGCTGTGATGTTCGATGGGTTTGCACCCAGCTGCTGCATGGCTTGAACGGTGTTCGGTAGGATGCCATCGACGGCGCCTTTCCAGCCTGAGTGGGCTGCGCCGATAACTCTGTTGTCCGGATCAGCGAACAGGATCGGGCCGCAGTCTGCGGTCAGGATGCCAATGGCGAGGCCGGGGGTGTTGGTGACGAGAGCGTCTGCGCGTCTGTCATCTTCCTCAGCAAAGGGCGCAGATACGCTCAGCGCCTTGGCCGAGTGGATCTGGTAGGGGGTAACCATCCTTTCAGGTGTTGTGCCGAGTTGCTCGGCGACACGGCGGCGGTTTTCCAGAACGTCTTCACGGACATCGCTGGAACCCAGGCCGACGTTGAGGCCTTTGTAGATGCCGGAGGAAACACCTCCTTCGCGGGTGAAGAAGCCATGTGAAAGGCATTGCATTGCGTCAAGCTCTGGCACTTTAATCATTGGCTTCTCCCTGCTTCGATGCGATCAATTCTGGAAAGGAATTGGTTTTTCTGAGGTGTTGGTGATGCTAAGGACTTTGAAGAGCGTGCCCATCTGGTCATCGGCTGCGAGGCGCTCCACGTCTTTGCGGATCTGGTCCTGATCCAGCGTGGATTTGCCAGTTCCAAGTTGTCCGGCGCGCTCCAGCAGCCCAAGGCCGAGGAGAAACTCGCCCTGACCGATTGGGCCGTGCACGTTTGCCCCTTCTGCAGTGGCTGCGCTGGCGAGTGCCTGGAAGTTGACGTGAGCGGTTAAGTCCGCTTCGCCGCAATGTTCCAGCGTGGAGACGTACTCGTGCTTCTTGAGGGCCTGAAACGTGTCGCCTGTGGCCGTCTTTGCATAGCCGTAATCTATGAGCAGAGCAGCACCGCCGTCTGCCTTGAGGCGTTGGCCGATTTGTGAGGCAATTGCGGTGGAGGCTGGAGACAGCTCCAGCGTATCGCCCAGTTTTGCCTGTAGACCGGCTTTGGCGACGTCTGCCGGAGACAGAGTGCCTGAGCCGATGCCAAATGTCAGATTGCCGTCGTCATCCAGCCCAACACAGCGCTCACGCCAGCCTTGCTCGGTGAGCTGGTACTGGTGGATCGGGAGAGCATCGAAAAGTTCATTTGCAACGAGCAGGGTTGGTCCATCCGGGATGGTCTCCAGCGTGTCGTGCCACTTGATTGTGTAGGCTTTGAGCAGTTTGCGCTGTGCTTTGCGTAAGGATGGGCTGGTTTCGACCAGGTGAATCTGAATGTTGGCGAGCATCTGCGGGCGTAACGAGATAACGCGCAGGATGTCTTTCATTAAAGTGCCGCGGCCCGGACCCATTTCGACCAGATTCACCGGGCCTTTCAAATCCTGCGACAGCCATTGATGCATAAGCCAGGCACCGATCAGTTCGCCGAACAGCTGTGAGATTTCTGGCGCCGTGGTGAAATCACCTTTCGTCCCGAATGGCTGCTGTCGCATGTAGTAGCCATGCTCGGGATCAGAGAGGCACATGCCCATATATTCAGCGAGGGTCATTGGACCATGGTCCGCGATGCGCTTTTTGATTTTTTCCTGAAGTGGCGTGGACGCAGAGCTGGTCATTTTGCTTCTTTGATTTCCGTGTTTCTTTTGAGAGCCCAAATTACGACCGCTATGCCGATCAAAACCATCGGCAGACTCAGCAGCATCCCCATAGTGAAGAAGCCTGCGAGGTAGCCGATGTGGGCGTCCGGTACGCGGTAGAATTCTACGAAGGTGCGTGCCAGACCATAACCGATGGCGAAGCTGCCTGCGAGAACGCCCGGTTTTTGCAGCAGTTTGAAGCGATGGGACAACAGGCGCAGCACGAAGAACAGAAGTGCTCCTTCCAGCGCTGCTTCATAAAGCTGGCTTGGGTGTCTTGGTTCTGGTCCGCCGGTTGGGAAGACAACGGCCCATGCCACATCTGTCGGGCGACCCCATAGCTCTGAGTTGATGAAGTTGGCGATACGCCCGAAAAAGAGACCGATTGGGGCGGCGATGGCGGCCAGATCAAACATAGTCCAGCCAGACAGGCCACGTGCTCTGGAATAGATGATCAGCACAACAATCATGCCCAACAGACCACCGTGGAAGGCCATGCCTCCCTCCCAGACAGCCAGAATGTCTGCTGGATTGGCGAGGTAGTAGGGCAGATTGTAGAATAGGACGTAGCCAAGGCGACCACCCAGAACAATGCCGAGCGTTGCCCACATGACGAAGTCGTCGATGTCTGTTGCTGTTGGATGAGCTGTCTTGTTCCAGAGAGGCGAGTTGCGGACGGTTACGATCATGTAGCGCCATGCAAGAAGAATTCCGGCGATATATGCCAGTGCATACCAACGGATGGCCAGTGGTCCGAATTCAATCAGAACCGGATCAATCATCGGGAAAGGTATTGCTAAGAGCGGCATATGAAACCCTTCTGTTATTAAAGTGCCCTGCGCTCAGAGACCCTCACGCACTTTACTCTAATTCGGTTTGTTTGAGCGCATTGCAAGTGTTTGATCGGAGGTTATCAAACCTCATGCGCTTCAGTTCAGCGAGCATTCCGACAAGTGAAGGATTTGGTCAAGTGGTTTGTGGCAGGTGTTCAACACAAGCTTTCGACATCTTACTGACAGGTTCTTTAGGGTTCTGGGTGCAAATCAGCTCTCAGCGCTTGAAACTGACGGGCCGGACCAATACTTGTTTGTGAGAGAGAAATTTAAAGAGGACGCCATGAGCCAGTCTCCAAATCGTATGTTTGACGAGTTTGCAAAGCTGATGACCGATGCCGCTGGTGTTGCGCAGGGTGCCAAGCGGGAAGTAGAAACCGCATTCCGAGCGCAGGCCGAGCGTTTCATGTCTGATATGGATCTGGTTTCGCGTGATGAGTTTGACACAGTCAAAGACATGGCGATCAAAGCGCTTGATGAAGTTGAAAAGCTTGAAGAGCGCCTTGCAGCAGTAGAAAAGCGCCTTGCCGATCTAGATGAAAAAGCTGCGCCAGAAGACAAAGCGTAGGTTTGGCTGAAAATTACATGTGAATATGCTGTGGGCGGCTTTGAGTCGTCCACAATTTTCGCAATGATCTGTCTATTCCCCCTATAGGGGAAAGGCCAAATCTATCGGTATATTGGCAAAAAAGGGATTCGATGTCCTGCATCAATAGTTCCAGTCTGGAACTTCCTTTGTAGTGCATGCTTCTATCCAAGAGCACGTAAGTGTCTGGTCCATGATCACTCAACCCGCATCCGTCTGGAGTGGGTAGATAAACCATTCCTCAAACGGAAAGAGGACCGGAAATGAGCCTTATTGAGTTCGGCACGGAACGCCCCCTGAATCCGGTTGATACCATTGAAAACCTTGCAACCGGTAATGACTGGTGCTTTGAACGACTTGGTGATGATGAAATTTCCATTTCGGTTACAGGGACTTGGTGTGATTACCACGTAACCTTTTCATGGATGGAAGAGTTGGAAGCACTGCATATGGCAAGTGCGTTCGACCTCAAGGTTCCTGCTCCCAGAAAAGATGAGATTGTTCGTCTGCTTGCGCTCATTAACGAGCAGCAGTGGATGGGGCATTTTGATATCTGGGGTCGTGAAGGTGTTGTTATTTTCCGTCAGTCGCTTTTGCTGGCTGGTGGTGCAGAAGCCAATTCATCTCAGATAGAAGTCCTATTCTCTAATTCTCTTGATTCATGTGAGCGGTATTATCAATCGTTCCAGTTTGTCGTGTGGGCTGGCAAGACAGCACAGGAAGCGATGGAAACTGTGATGTTTGAAACTGCCGGTGATGCATGAAACTAACGAATGAACGCCCGCTTGTTTTGATTGGAGCAGGCAAAATGGGTGGTGCCATGCTTGCTGGCTGGATGAAGCAGAGTATGGCACCTGAGCATGTTGTGGTTGTTGACCCCAACCCACCTTCAGACACGCTTGAAACCATCACTGCACACAGCATCCCCTGGCACAAGAGCGTGCCAGAAGGTGTTGTGGCGGGTGTGCTGTTGATGGCTATCAAGCCGCAAATGATGGAAGAGGTGCTGCCAACGCTTACTGATGTTGCCGATGAGGGCAGCATCATCCTGTCTGTTGCAGCGGGCACAACAATCAAGCGCTTTAAAGATACGTTCGGAGCAGCCCAGCCTGTTGTGCGCGTGATCCCGAATACGCCTTCTCAGGTAGGGCGAGGTGTGACTGCAGGTTATGCTTCTGTTGAAGTTCTGGATGAGCAAAAGGCTTTGATGAGCTCCCTGCTTGAAACAATTGGTGCGTTTTATTGGGTGGATGCTGAAGAGCAGATTGATCTGGCAACAGCTGTCAGCGGTTCCGGTCCTGCCTACGTGTTCCATCTGGTTGAAGCCATGAGTGAGGCTGGTCAACGATTAGGGCTGAATGCCGAGCTTGCAGAGGCTTTAGCCCGTGGAACAGTCGCAGGTTCTGGTGAGCTGCTCCATCAATCTCCCGAGAATGCTGATGTTTTGCGCAGGAATGTGACCTCTCCTGGTGGGACGACGGCTGCTGCGCTTTCCGTGTTGATGGGAGACGACGCTTTGACAAACCTGATGAGTGAGGCTGTTGCAAAGGCAGCTCATCGCGCCACAGAACTTGCTGACTAAAGCTGCACCTGTTTGTGCAGGTTCTGACGTGCTGCTTTAGATTTTGTTGTCGCGTCTCTTAGCCTAAAACCGGTTTCCACTTCTTGGAGATACGTTTTCAGCAGGTGCCAAAATTGCTCGATATTGAAGTAAAGCCTCGGTTACTAGACTGAGGCTTTTTCTTTGTATCTGTGCTGCTCCTGTGTGTATGATTAGGTGTTGATGCGTAGTTAGAGCAGGTCGCGTTCATTTACATTCACGCTCCGCACTCTAACTTCTTTAGTGGAGCGGATTCTTAGTGTTTGATTGAAGCCAATCAAACGGAATGCGCTCTGGAGTGTTGGCCATACAGGAGCGTGCCATGCCCACCGAAAAGACCCATCAGAAAGTCATCGCAAGTTTTATTGAGTTGCTGGAAACACACCGGATTGAAGAGATCACTTATACAGCGATCGCGGATAATGCTGGTGTGAAGATTGAGGTGGTGCGGGCGTGTTGCAATGGAAAGCTGGATCTGCTGGCAGCGTTTATGCAGGACATTGACCAGAAAGTTCTGAAAGAGCGTGATCCTGACCTGATGGATGAGACACGGCGTGATCGGCTGTTTGACGTCCTCATGTGCCGGCTTGATATCATGGAACCGCATAGAGAGGCGATCCGGAACCTACGCAAAACAGTGGTGAAAGACCCGGCTTTGGCCATGCACATGCACAAACTGGTGACACGCTCGATGAAGTGGATGCTGGTGGCAGCAGGCATTGAGGAATTTGGTTTGCGCAGTGTCGGTATGTCCAATGCTTTGGCTTTGGGTTTTGAGCGGTTGGTTCGGGTTTGGCTTGAGGATGACGCGCCGGGACACCCTAAGGTTATGGTTGCCGTTGACGACATGCTGGCGAACGGTGAAAAATGGATGGGCCGCGCTTGCCGCGTTGAGAAAGTGGCAGCTCCCTTTATTGAAGGGCTGGGACGGTTGTGCCAGAGACCTTCACGCCCAACAGGTAAAAGCACACCTCCACCTGAAACTGCGAATGGTGGGGCTGAAGCCAGCCCCTAAACCAGTTTGTAGTTAAGCTGAAACACGCGAACTGCTTTAGCCCTTGTTTTTGTGTATCTTTATTCGAAAATCGGTTTCCACTTTTCGGATAAAGATGCGTTGTAATTCGAGTTATTGAGAAGAATATGGACCAAAAAGAAGATACGAAAACCATTGGTATTGATGATTTTTTGAATGTGGATGTGCGTGTTGGCACTGTTGTTGAAGCCGTTGATTTTCCCGAGGCCCGCAAGCCCGCGTACAAACTGAAGATTGATTTTGGTGATGATATTGGTGTGAAGAGAACGTCTGCTCAGATCACTGCTCACTATACGCCTGAGGCGCTTGTTGGTCGCCAGGTGATTGCTGTGGTGAACTTCCCACCACGCCAGATCGGGCCATTTATGTCTGAAGTTTTGACACTTGGATTAGCGGATGAGAATGGAGATATCGTTTTGCTCCATCCCGACAGCAAGGTGCCTAACGGTGGACGGATGCATTAGAGTTCGCTCCAAGTTTGCCGGACCTTTATGACGTGAGGGCAAAAAACTTATTCCCCTCCTGAATTCCTCCCATACTCTGAACCTATGCCTACGTAGCGGGCTGCTGGCGGAGCGACCGTCAGTTTGTCGTAGGCTGGGTTGGGCTGTTGG
>NZ_LMCI01000010.1:0-14180 GCF_001623145.1 Pseudovibrio sp. W64
CTACTACGGCCTCCTCGCCGACCAAACCCTAGACCACGGCGCCAACGCAAGACTGTTCGTGCAGTATTGAGGGAAGAGAAAGCCTAAGCAAAAAACGCGGCCCCGAAGAGCCGCGTTTTGTAAAATTCAAAGGATGAACGAGCCTTAGCCCAGAGCTGCGAGGCGCTCCAGAGCGGCATCCATCTTTTCCTTGCGCTCAGCAAGTTCAGCCACTTTTTCTTTTTCAGCAGCAACAACATCTTCCGGAGCTTTTGCAAGGAAGCGCTCGTTTTCAAGCTTCTTGGAGATCTTGGTGAGCTCACCAACAATCTTGTCCAAAGACTTGCCAAGACGTGCCTTTTCCGCATCCAGATCGATAACACCTGCCAGCGGCAGGCAAACGGTCGCTTCACCAACAACAATCTGAGCAGAACCCTGCGGGATCTCATCAGCAGTTGTCACGGTCTCAGCGCGTGCGTTCTTCATGATCGCTGCTTCGTGGATACCAAGACGGGCTTTGGTCTGCTCAGAAGCACCACACAGAACAACAGGAACCTTCGCACCAGCCGGAACGTTCATTTCAGAACGAACAGAGCGGATCTGGACGATCATGTCGATCAGCCAGTTGATCTCAGCAGCAGCCTCTCCATCTTCACCAATGGAAGTTGGCCAAGCAGAAAGCGCCAGAAGCTTCTCACGCTTGTTCTCGCCATCTTCAACCGTACGCATCCAAAGCTCTTCCGTGATGAACGGCATGAACGGGTGCAGAAGCTTCAGGATCTCATCACGAGCCCAGGCTGTTGTAGCACGAACTTCTTCCTTAGCCGCTTCATCATCGCTGTAGAAGATCGGCTTGGTCAGCTCAACATACCAGTCACAGAATGTGTTCCACACAAAGCGGTATGCACCACCAGCAGCATCGTTGAAGCGGTATGTATCAATCGCCTCAGAAACTTCGCGAATAGCGCGGCTGGTTTCAGTCACGATCCAGCGGTTCACGGTCTGCTTAACAAGTGCAGGGTCAAAGCCGTCTACAGCATGACACTCGTTCATCTCAGCAAAGCGGCAAACGTTCCAGAGCTTGGTGGTAAAGTTGCGATAACCAGCAACACGAGAGGTCGCCAGCTTGATATCGCGGCCCTGTGCAGCCATGGCAGCAAGCGTGAAGCGCAGAGCATCTGCACTGTATTCTTCAATCAGCGCCAGCGGATCAATCACATTGCCCTTGGACTTGGACATCTTCGCGCCCTTCTCGTCACGGACGAGGGCGTGAATGTAAACCGTGTCGAATGGCTCGGTCTTCATATAGTGCTTGCCCATCATCATCATGCGGGCAACCCAGAAGAAGATGATGTCAAAGCCGGTCACAAGAACAGACGTTGGGTAATAACGTGCAAGCTCAGCAGTTTTATCTGGCCAGCCCATAGTCGAGAACGGCCACAACGCAGAAGAGAACCAGGTATCCAGAACGTCTTCATCGCGGTACATGGCAACAAAGTCAGCGTCTCCGGCATCATGCGCAGCAAGAGCATCGTTCTGCTCCATCAGCTTAACAGGCTTGCCGTAAAATTCTGCAGCAGCAGCTAAAGCTTCTTCTTCGCTCTTTTCAACGAAGAACTTACCTTCCGGGCCATACCACGCAGGAATACGGTGTCCCCACCACAACTGACGGGAAATACACCACGGCTGGATGTTTTCCATCCACTCGTAATAGGTCTTGTCCCAGTTGGCAGGAACGAACTTGGTCCGACCTTCACGAACGGATGCAATAGCAGGCTGTGCCATGGTCTTGGCATCAACATACCACTGATCAGTCAGCATAGGCTCAATCGGAACGCCGCCACGGTCGCCATGTGGAACCATGTTGACGTGATCAACAACCTCATCCAGCAGACCGCGCTCTTCCAGCATGGAAACAATCAGTTTGCGCGCCGCAAAGCGCTCAACACCTTCAAGTGTTTCCAGTGTTTTGTTGAGCTCATCAGTCAGTTCCAAACCATCCATAAAGCCTTCTGCTTCACGCAGAACAATGTTGGCTTCACGGTCCATGATGGAGATCTGACGCAAAGAATGACGCTTACCAATGTCAAAGTCATTGAAATCGTGCGCAGGCGTAACCTTCATCGCACCTGTACCGGTTTCAAGATCAACATAGTCGTCAGCAAGGATTGGAATACGGCGGCCAACCAGCGGCAGGATAATATCTTTGCCCTGCAGCTCTTTAAAGCGCTCATCATCCGGATGAACGATAACAGCCGTATCACCCAGCATGGTTTCCGGGCGAGTGGTCGCAATCACGATGTAATCACGCGTCTCAAACTCGGTCGCCTTGCCGTCTTCATCAAACGCAACAGGGTGCTGGTACGTCACACCATCCGCCAGCGGATAGCGGAAATGCCACATGTTGCCCTGCATTTCCTTCTGCTCAACTTCCAGATCAGAAATCGCAGTCAGAAGTTTAGGATCCCAGTTCACAAGGCGCTTGTCCTTGTAAATCAGATCCTCTTTGTAAAGAGAAACAAACACTTCCAGAACAGCCTTGGAAAGGCCTTCGTCCATGGTGAAACGCTCACGGGACCAGTCACAAGACGCACCAAGGCGCTTAAGCTGGTTAAAGATCATCCCGCCGGACTCACCTTTCCATTTCCACACACGTTCAATAAACGCTTCACGGCCAAGGTCACGACGCGTGACATTGCCGCCGTCAGCAGCCATCTGGCGCTCAACGACCATTTGTGTCGCAATACCTGCGTGGTCCATACCCGGCTGCCACAAAACGTCGCGACCACGCATACGCTGGTAGCGAACCATAATGTCCTGCAAAGTGTTGTTGAGAGCATGGCCCATATGCAGAGAGCCCGTCACATTCGGCGGCGGAATCACGATTGAGTAGGTCGCAGCTCCATCTTCTGCGCCCGCACCTGCCTTAAAGGCCCCTGCCTGTTCCCAAGCGTCGTAAATCCGCGGCTCAACAGAGGCCGCCTCATATGTTTTATCCAGCATACCTAAAAGCTCTTCCACTTATGGAGTTTGTCTGGTGTAAATCGGATGCACTCGCCTAAGTCAACCTTTCATGCAGCTGAAGGATGCAAATTATGCATCAGACGCGTGTTGTTCACCGCTCCAGCAGGCCCAATCACAACTCAAGGGCCTAAACCTGAGATTATTGAAAGTTGACACTTCCGCAGAGCGAGTGCTGATAGATAAACGCAAACTGTCGGTTAGGCAAAACTTATAGATTCCGTATATAAAGCTTTCCTGATCATTATGAATGAAACTAGGCATAAGCCTGATCTTTACAAACATCAGCAGCCAACAAAAAACATCACGAGCGAAATGATATTTTGCAGAATGAGAGACGCAGCCTTTGGACACCAACAGAAAAAAGGTCAGAGAGCCTCCGACCTTTTTCTTTCAAGATCTGCCGCTTAACTTAACCGGCATCCTTTGCGTTTTTGAGGAGGAAGTCTAGGACTTGGGCTTTTTCTGTGTCTTCTAGTCCTGCGCGTGGGAACATGGATTGGGTTATGCCTTTCCACTGGAGCTGTGTGAATTGGGATGGGTCGCGAGGGCCGTGGCACACGGTGCAGCGTTGATAGAAGAGTTTTTCACCTTCACTCATGTCTGCGTAAAGAGCTTCCACAAGACCATCGATGCGATCAGAATTCACTGCTTCTTCTGTTACTGCGGAGAAAGTCACGTCCTCCAAAATTGCAGGTGGTTCATAGGCACGGTTTGGACCTTCAGGGTCTTCGCATTTGCGCAAAGATACCAGACAGGTGTTTGCTGTAGTTGCCTGACTGAGGCCACTTGAGCGCCGGGACGAGGTTACAAAGTTGATCAAGCCAGAGTTACAGCGACCTTTGGAGTCGACTTGCGGCCAGCCACCTTCATAGATTGAGACAACACCCGGCATAATTTCATCGGAAACCACCGCGCCCGCAATCACGGTTCCGCGATCATTGTAAAGCTCTACCAAGTCACCATCAGCAATACCGCGCTCTTCTGCATCCTTTGCGCTAATGCGAACAGGTTCGCGGCCTTGCACCATGTAAAGTTCACGCAGGCGCTCGGAGTTGCCCATCTGTGAGTGCAGGCGATACCATGGGTGCGGGCTCACAACATGCAGCTGGCCTTCCTTCGCGTTGCCAAGATACTCTGCAGGTTCCATCCACACAGGCATGCCAGGGCAGTCATCCAGCTCCATTTCAGCAATGCTCTTACAGAACATTTCCACCTTGCCAGACGTCGTGTGCAGTGGATGTCCTTCTGGATCCTCATAGAAGTCGCCATGACGAACCCACTTGCGAGCTTCTACAGGGACATCCATCCGCGCATAGCCTTTTTCCCAGAACTCTTCAAAGCTCTCGGTCGCAGAACTGCGTGCGTAGGCTGCTTTGATGTGATCCATGTATTCAAGGCTCTCAGTAAACTGAGTGTCGAGCACAAAGATTTCTGCGAGGCGAGCGAAAATCTCGTAATCGCTCAGGCTCTCACCAAGTGGCTCAATCACCTTTTTCATGGCGTAAACGCGATCATTTGAGTAAGTGCCGCCGGATGTGATGTCATCACGCTCAAGAGACGTAGATGCAGGCAACACAATGTCTGACCAACGTGTGGATGCGCACCACCAAGGGTCCTGACAAACAACTGTATTCACTGTCTGAAGTGCATTGATCAGTTCGTTTGTATCCTGCTGGTGAGACATGAAGTTGTTACCAGCGTTATAGATCATCTTAACAGTTGGGAACGTGCGCACAGAACCGTTGTGCGTGAACTCCTTGCCCGGGTTCTTCAGCATTTCAGAAATACGAGATGCCGGGCAAATTGCGCTGACTAAATTGCGGCCTTGAGCCAAGCCGGATGGTGTCGATTTACCAGAGGTTGGCATACCGCCATTGCCGTAATGCCAAGAGAAACCAACGCCTTGGCCTGGCTTACCGATTTTACCAGTCAGTGCTGCAAAATTAATGATTGCCCAGTGTGTCATTTCACCATGGTGAGCACGTTGGAGTGACCATGCACCGGCAATTTCGACTTTCTTGGAAGCGAAGAGTTCCGCAAGCTCTCTGATTTTATCAGCAGAAATACCTGTAATAGAGGAAGCCCATTCAGGTGATTTTTCAACGCCATCGTCTGTACCCATCAGGTAGTCGATGAACTTGTCTGAGCCTTCTGCGTATTTTGCAAGATAGGCTTTGTCGTGCATATCTTTTTTCACCACGTGGTAGGACATGGCGTTGAACAGGGCGACATCTGTGTTTGGAATGATCTTGAGCCATTCCGCATCGAAGAATTCATCAGATGCAGTGCGCTGCGGGTTGATGGAGATGAACTTCACACCGTTGTCGCGAATTTCTTCCCAATGTGCATACATGCCATGGTCAGCAACACGGAATTCAACACGGTTGTTTTTAATCGGATCACAGCCCACAAGCAGGAAGATCTCGGTTTCATCCCGAATGACTTCCCAGGAAGTTTGTGCGGAATACACTTCCATGTCGCCAATCACATGCGGCAGGCTGATCTGAGAGGCGCCACCGGAGTAATCGCCTGCGGTCATGGAACAACCACCGAACAGATTGAAGAAGCGACCTTGCAATACGTTTGGCCGCATCACACCCGCATGGGACCAGCCACCGTAAGATGAAGAGAAGATACCTTCGTTGCCATAGTGCTCGATGGTGTCAAGAATAGCTTTGGAAGTGAGACGGAGAGCCGTGTCCCAATCTACACGGACAAACTCTTCCTTGCCACGCAGCTCTGGTCTGATTTCGCCACTCTCCCAACCTTCCAGATAGGATTTACGCACCATTGGATAAAGAACTCGGGTCTTATCATAGGTCCGGTCAATCACGCCGTAAGTCAGCATTTCAGTGGGACGAGCATCCAGTTCGATCATTGGCGCCATGCCAGAGATCTTGCCATCTCTTACAATGGCCTCGAACGGACCGTAGTGCGTTGCATGGAACACGCGGCGGCTGTGAGAGTTTGGATCGATTGAAGCCAATGCGGAACTGCTGAGCAAGCTTGATGCAAACAGAGCAGAACCACCTTTGAGAACTGACCGGCGACTAACGTTGAAAGTAGTCATTTTTCTTCCCTACGATTTGAATGACTGTGTTTTCAAAAGCATCGCAAATTTGATTGAACAGGTCCCACGCAGCCCATGAACGGATGGTTCGATTTTGTAACAGAATGTAAATCCGCCTATCGTAATCAGGATGAGTTCGGTAAAGTCCTCTCATGAGTGACACTTTTCATATCGTGATTGTTGAAGATGATTTGGTGACCCGTAAGCGCCTGGGCGCGTTGTTACGCCAGCAGCGGTACACTGTAAGCGAAGCAGAAGACGCTGATCAGATGGAAAGGATTATCGAACGAGACAATCCAGACTTGCTGCTTGTTGATATCAACCTTGATGGAAAAGATGGCTTGCAGATTACGCGCGAGCAACGTGCCCAATCTGATATCGCAATAATTTTGCTGACAAGCCGCAGCGATCAGGTCGATCGGATTATCGGTCTTGAGATGGGCGCAGATGATTATGTAACCAAGCCATTTGATGCACGCGAGTTGTTGGCCAGAGTGAAAGTGCTGCTTTATCGTGTGGGGCTGCACCGCAAAACACAGGCACAGCAACTTGAGCCATGTACGATGTTTGGTAGCTGGACTTTTGATCCCAAACGCCGGCGGATTGTTCAGGAAGATGGAACAGCTGTCGTTCTGACACGCGGCGAGTTTGAGCTGCTAAATGCCTTCACTCAGCATTCCGGGCAAGTCCTCTCCCGGTCACGTCTCCTCCAATCCGTGACGCATCGACAATTCGTGTCTGACACTCGTATCGTTGATGTGCTTGTTGGCCGCTTGAGGCGTAAAATAGAACAAGATCCACCTCACCCAGAGCATATTATTACCGTTCATGGAGAGGGTTACTTGTTCATCGGGGATGATCCATAAGCAATCAGAAGATCAGTCTTCAAAGGGTTTAAGACCGAGATGTAAAGCAGTCTCCTGTAAATGGCTCAGCTCCTCATCCAGCATTGACAATACCGGAGTAAGCTTGATTTGATCGGCAGATAGGTCTCCGGCCATCATTTCAAGATCTCCAAGTAATTGCACGCTTCGAGTAAGATTGAAGTTGGAGACAGCTCCTTTCAAGCGGTGAGCGAGATGCGCTAACATCTTCATGTCTCCAGCTGCGAAAGCCTGCTTTAGCTCTTCAACATCCTGGGGTGTCTTGACGAAGAAGTCGGCAAGAATGGCCATAACATTGTCCTCGCCCATGTATCGAATGTCCTCAATCAGTCCGGTTTTCACGGCATCGATAGAAGGAGCTGCATCACCAATATCTTCTGAGAGCCGTTTATCCGCACTGACGTTTTGAAGAGCCGCAACAAGATTGCTCGGAGATATTGGCTTTTGAACAAACTGGGTGATGTTTGCTGCTTCCAGAGCACTCATATCTCTGAGTTTATGAGCCGTAACCGCAATCAATCGAGGGAGTTTTTGATTGGCGCTTGTAAGCTCATGCATTCTGCGGGCGGTCTCAACACCAGTGATATCAGGCAGGTCCAGATCAAGCAGCACAGCATCAAACTGCTTTTCCTCATAAGCCTTCAAAGCTGCAGCTCCATCTTGCGCTTCGGTGACTTCACATCCCATCTTTTCCAGATAGCCACGGGCAACCATGCGGCTGACAGAGTGGTCTTCTACGACCAGCACGCTCAGCCCCAAATTTTGATCAATCTCATTCTCCTGATCACTGGCAATTTCTGAAAGTATTCCTTCTTCAACAGGCACGATCAACTTAAAACAAGACCCGACTTCAGGCTCGCTTTCAACGGTCAGAATACCCGAAAGCGCTTCGGTTAAACGGCGGCAAACTGTGAGCCCTAAACCTGCGCTGAAGCGTTTATTGCCGTAGCTGTTTGGTTGATGCTCATAAACATCGAAAATGTGCTCCAACTGGTCTGCTGCAATGCCGATGCCAGTATCTGTAATTGAGAAGATGAGTAGGAATGTGCCTTCTTCTTCACCGGGTCGTTGATCTATTTCCCAAAAAATACGGCCAGACTCAGTGTACTTGACTGCATTGGAAAGCAGGTTAATCAATATCTGCCTCAACTTGGATGCATCCCCAAAGACAACGCGTGGTACGAGCGGAGAGATTTTGATATCTATGTGCAGGCCTTTCTCTATCGCATCCGTTTTTGCCAGATCAGCCACCTGCGCAATGAAGTCATCCAGTGAAAAGTGTAGTTTGTTGATATCAACGCGCTCTTCTCGGTATCGCTCGTAGTTCAGAAGATCATTAGCAATCGCCAGAAGATCTTGCGCAGATTTTCGTGCGATAGTCATGCGACCTTTGATTGGATCAGATACGTCATGTTCGATAAGGCGGAGCATGCCAATCACACCATTCAGCGGTGTTCGGATCTCATGGCTCATCACTGCAAGAAATTCAGATTTAGACCGTGTTGCCTGCTCCGCCTGCGCCCGTGCTTCATCACTTTGTCGAGCTTCCTCTAAGTATTGCTGGGTGCGTTCTTCAACTTTGTCTTCCAGCTCTCGTTTGCTCGTTTGCAGGTCTAACTTCAACTGATGGTTATGACGAACCTTGCCATAGAGAATTTCCACCGCACGCTCCAGTCCCCCAAGATCATCTCGGGAGGTTCTGTGAATCGCCTGCGTAAAATCATCTCTCGCAAGTGCAACAATTCCAGAAGCGATGGATCGCAAACGAGCAACAATTCTTCTATTGGCAAAAATGAATATGGAAGCTGCGACGCCAAGCACAATCAGCACAAGGCCCGAAAAGCCAATCAGGATCCATTCCACCTTATAGCTCAGGCTCTTTTGTTGGCTTTCTGCGTATTCCTGATTGAGAACAATCAGAGATCCCAAACTGCGGGACAGCTCCTGAGACCTGATGCTCACGCTTCTACTTGTATCGAGCGCCTTTTGCCGCAAATCGATCTCACCCATCAGAATCTCTGTAAGTTCAGAGGGAGAGAAAATATCATTGAGTTCACTCAATCGTCGCTCAACCTGAGCGGCCCAATCCGGACCGCGAATGAGCAAGGCACGCCCTTCAAGCCGCTTCAATTGTGCAGTTGCGTCTTTCAGGAATTGTTCGCGCTCCTCCTTAGCAAGAGAAAAGCGTACGGTCTGCAAAAGGCTCTGAAGCGTGATTGCGGCCTGTCTGAATTCGATCATTCGTTCCAAAAGAAAGAAATCTTCATCAACCAGCTTATCAAGCTTCTGCTCTTTTTTTTCCTGACTTTGCTGGTCATAAAGAGACGTAATATCGATCGAAACACCCACTCGCGCATTGGAAACCAGATTATCACCAATGACTGTCAGTTCAGACAGTGCTTCAAGCCCCTCCCGGCTCAGGGTTTGTAGCCGGACATCGAACGCTTTGATTTGGCGGGACAACCCAAGAAGGTTTTGTGTTTCTTTAACAAGAGCTAGTGCGTTATCACGAACAACCGTTGTATTGAACTTCGTCGCCTCCAAAGCAGAAACAGAGGCCAGATCTTGCTGTATGGTAACCACTTCACTTTCAAGCTCACCGCCAAGGCGAATAATCTCACCTTCATGTTGTGCAAGCGAAAACTCGCGAGACAGCTGGGCCACTGTTTCTGATGAACGCCCCAAAGCACCACTCGCCGTGGTCAGACGAATATTGCTTTGCATCAACGCCTGATAGGTTTGGCTCAGATACAGTACACTTCCAAAAGCCAGAATGGCGGTAAGAAGGGAGAGGCCTGCAAGTGTTGAGAAGATCAGCTTAATCTGTCTATCAAATCTCACCTTAGGCTCCTGATATTCAATGAAGTTTCCAGTAACTCAATTTGGCCAGTGCATCATCGCGACTGCAACACTATTGCTGTGCCTCCTCTCATTTGTAGGCCAAAGTACAGCACAGGACTTTGATTTACCTATTGAAGCCCACAAAATACCGTTTGATTTTTCAAGCCCTGCCCAATCGGCTACATACACTCCCTCCAAGGCTTCTGGAAAAGGCTTCTCCGTTTGCGTTCTCGTCCCTCATATGAAAGATGAGTACTGGATAAGCGTTCACTCTGGATTTCAGGAGAAGGCAAAGCAACTACAGCTGAACTTTGATTGGCATGAAGCAGGTGGCTACCTAAATCTAGACCGTCAGGTAGAACAAATCCGCACCTGTGTTTCCAAAGGACACGATGCAATTGTAATTGGTGCTGTCAGTGCAAAAGCGCCTAAACTTCTTAAAGCTGTTTCAAAGGCTAGCCAACAAGTACCGGTTATCGCCCTTGTGAACGATCTTGCCTCTCCTGATTTGACTGCAAAAATAGCTGTTTCCTGGGAACGTATGGGACAGATGCTGGGAGAGAAGATCGTCAGCGACTTGCCCAAAGGACCAGACCGTCAGTTCACGGTCAGAATGGTGTCAGGCCCCTCATCTTCTGGTTGGGCTCCAATTTTAGAAAGAGGCCTTAGAGAAGGGTTGAAGTCTGATCGCATCACCGTCATCAAAAACTTTGAAGCAGACAGCGACTACCACAATCAGTTCCAGCAGGTAGAAGCTGCTGTTGCAGAGTGCGGTCCTAACGACATCCTCGTTGGAAGCGCCCCTGCCGCAGAAGCTGCCATGTCCCTCATCAATCTCATCCCCTGTGCATCAAAGCCAAAGATCTACGCAACCTATTACTCTCACGCAGTAAAACGCGGCCTCCGCTCAGGCAAAATCGCCGCATCAGTCGTAGATTTCCCCGTCCTCCAAGGCTGGCTCGCCGCCGACCAAGCAACAAAATTGCTGACTGGCTCTCTAAAAAACAAGCAAGTAGGCCCAACAATTCAAATTACGACACCCAAAACCCTTCCAGCAGACAAGTGGGCCATTGTTTCGGAAGCTTTTAGGTAGTTTAGGTGTACTATTAATGCCATTGACGTTAACTCATGATGCTTTTGCGCTCAACAAGACAACTACCTATCAAGTGATGGGTGGGCGGATGACTTTTCCTTTTTCGTTGATGACTTGGACGCTGGCCCATTGTTCTACGGAGAATAAGGCTTTCCATTTTTCTTCTATGCGTGCACGGTTTACGTTTGCTTGCGAGAAGTTTGCGTTGGTGAGGTCGGCGTCGTCGAAGACACTGTCCGTTAACAGACAATAGCTCAGGTCAGGGCCGTGTGTGCTTGATTTTCCAATCAGGCCACCACTGCTCTTCATACCCCGGAAATAAGCTCCGGTTAGATCCAGCTGAATGCTTCTGTCTTTCTTTCTAAGCAACTTTCTCAGTTCAGACACCTTCTGCACTGAAGCAATCAACTCCCCGCGGGCACGAGCATGTTCTTTGCCGGCCATCAAATTTGAGCGTTGTGCAGAGCTTGTGCTGCGAATGTGAGCGGCCAGAAGTTGCAGGACATCCTGAAAGTGTTCATTTGGATTGGACTTGGCGATTTCTGAAAGGATCACAACACCAGCTTCACGCAAAGCGCCATTCCCGGATTCAAGGAGTTCTGCGGCTTTGGTGAACTGTCCCAAAACGTAGTTGCGACGTGTTGCCTTAACTGCTGCGAAAGCTGAACTGGCGATATATGCGAGCAATAAAAACGCTGGAATTGCAACAAAAACAGTGAAGAGTGCACTCAGACCAGCCGCAACATTGTAAAATACCGATGTTTGCTCAATTGGCGTATAAGGGACGCCTTTTGGGACGGG
Organism: Pseudovibrio sp. W64; assembly: GCF_001623145.1. Lineage (NCBI taxonomy): Bacteria > Pseudomonadati > Pseudomonadota > Alphaproteobacteria > Hyphomicrobiales > Stappiaceae > Pseudovibrio > Pseudovibrio sp. W64. The sequence goes on from NZ_LMCI01000010.1 coordinate 11,693, forward strand.
TAACTGACTTCTAAACGTTTCAATCTTACCACCCGCAAGTACGACAAGGTTGCGCACCATGGAATACTCATCGGGAATGAGATTGAGATAGTCGCAAATCAAATAGGCTGGAATTGTCAGAAACCCGAGGGTTACCAGTATCACAGCAATACGGAAACTATGCTTCATTGGAAATATGCCTGTCTCAAAAATTCAAATTCCTACCAGTGACACGCCTTGCGAAGAGGCGGTAGCATGTCCTGAAGGTTTGCCAAGTCAAATAGGTAGGCACGCGAGCCATCATCTGACACAACATCAAGCTGCACCCGATCTACGTTGGCCCAACGATTAATGTGTGCGATGCTGGTCAATCCACGCGGGCTGATAAGAATGCGTTTGCTTTCCGCGCTCTGCCAGACATCGTTGTCGATACGCTGATCACGCAACATGACGCGGATTGGAACCCGGCGTTTAACGTGTGGCTCATTGAGCACCAAGGCAACTGTTGTGATGTCTTCAACACAGGATAACAGCAAGATCGCGGGCTTTTCCTCGATACCAGCATCAACAGACTGCACAGCTTTCATGCTGAGATAGACATTGGTTTCACCTGGCTGAATAACCGGTTGCTGTCCCTGCTCAGTTTGCAGTGCCTGTGCCTTCTCAGGGATTGCCCCATCTCGTTGCTCCAGTGGTTGAGCAGGGATAGTCTCTTCCTGGATCTCATCCCACCTGAATATCGCGGGATGACCGACTGCGCCAAAGCGAAACTGCCAGGTTAAATCCCCTGAAGATCGCGTTCGTTCCATCGCTTTCGCCTGTCGCTCCAAGCGGCCTGCAGGTGCATTCACATTCTCAACGAATTCTGGATTGGGTTCTCCTGCAGATAAGACCTCAAGCGGGGTCTTAAGCAACTGGTCAAAGCACGACAAACGATTAACCCGGCCAATGGTGAGAGTGCATTTTTCAACCACTTGTTTTTCCAAGGTGATCGTTTCTGCATAAGAGGCCGATGATAGAGAAATACTGGTAGGAGCCGCTATCAGGCCGGCCAGCGCTGTTGCAAAAATCGGGTGAGCAAACCTGCTAGTTCTCATGGTCGAATTCCATCGTTGGACAATTGAATTTGCTGAGTTTGTTGGCAAGGGTACGTTTTGGTATTTGTAGGAAATCCGCCATTTTGCTCCGATCCCCTTTGAACTGGGAATACGCGCTCCGTATCAAGTCTAGCTCGAAGTTTGAGACAACCGTGCGAAGTCCTTTTTCTGCCAGTAACAGATCATCGTATCCGTTCTCACCTGCAAAAGAATTACTCTGAGGCCCGGACACAACAGCAGTATCGAGTTGCTCATTCATGGCTTGTTTGAGAATACTTCCTGAAATTTCGTCAGTGTCATAAGCGAGAAAGACGGCCTTGATCATGCAGTTCTGCAGCTCACGGACATTACCTTTCAGCTCTGCGGTTTCCAGCAGGGAGACGGCTTCTTCACTCAGTGCTTTGGAGGTGTCTGCGTTACTAACAGCAATCTCCTGCAGGAAGTGGCGTGCGAGATGAACTCTATCACCTTCGCGGTTGCGCAATGGTGGTACGTCTATGGTGAGCTGCGTGATACGGTAGAAAAGATCGGCCCGGAACTTTCCGTTCTCAATCGCTTTTTTCAGGTCAACATGGGTGGCACAGATGAGGCGGAAATCGACAGGCTCGTCTTTACTTCCTCCCAGCGGTCGAAGCTTTTTCTCCTGAAGAATACGAAGCAGTTTGACCTGAAGATCAATCGAGAGATCACCAATCTCATCAAGGAACAATGTCCCGCCAGAAGCTCTTTTTACAAGACCGTCTCTGTTTTCAGTTGCCCCGGTGAAAGCACCCTTTTTATAGCCAAACAACTCGCTCTCAATAAGGTTCTCTGGCAGAGCTGCAATATTTTCTGCAATGAAAGGTCCATCAGAAAATTGTGAGAGCCGGTGTAAGGATCGCGCAACGACTTCCTTGCCTGTTCCCGTCTCCCCGTGCACCAAAACCGCGTACTTGTTTTGTGCGTATTGGGCGATTTTCTCTCTAACCTGGGTTATCTGCGGTGAGCGTCCCACGAGGTTATCTGAGAGCATGGAGTCGACCTGCCCTTTTTGGTGCTTCGACTTTTCAACCTGCGTTTCTTCGGTTTTCAGCAGGTTCTCCAGAGAGACAAGCAAAGGGGACAGGTGGAAATATGAGCGCCACAACACATGCAGCGTGTGGTGCTCCTCCTGAAGTCTTGGAGTACTACCCGCTGAAGCGAGCAGGAAAACGTAGACTTGATTGTATGCGTTATGACCTTCTGACGTTTCCAGCAGTATCCGATGGGCAACGAGAGAGCCATGACGACAGAACAGAGCTGAGCTCAGATCTTGTGTCTTCGCAGAAGATGGCGTCTTCCCAAAATAGAATGGCTCAGTCTGCAAGACATCCAGCTCACGGAAGCGCTCGGTGCCGACTTCATTGTCAAGCTGTGGAAGGCGGGCTACCGGT
>NZ_LMCI01000010.1:14226-39399 GCF_001623145.1 Pseudovibrio sp. W64
TACGACCAGTAATATCTGGCAAGTAAACAGCGATAGCTTGTGCTCTGGTTGACGCCAACACAGTCTTCAACATCATGGCGCGCAGTTCATTTTCTGACCTGCACGTCATCAATGTCATCAGAGCGTCTGTTGTAGAAGATGCCTCCATATCAATACTAATGCGCCTCTTCCAAAGCGAGGTCTTCGGCTGGTTCCTCGTCAGCATCTGCCTCGTAGGCCGCTGCGAAAGTGAAGCCGTCTTCACCTTCCGGGCTATCAATGGCAATCGCGGAAATCTGTTCACCGCGATGGCCAGCTTCTAACAGTTCAATAGACAACGTAGGCAATAGCTGGCGTTGAATAACCTGATCGACAAGCCGGGCACCATTAGAGGCCACTCGGCACATTTGCGTTACACGCTCATAGGCCTCTTCACTAATGGAAAGCGCAACCTTCTGTGTGTCCTTCAAGAGCTGGATGAGATCAGCAAGACGCATTTGCACAATGTCTGCCAGTACTTCTTCAGATAGTGGCAGGTAAACCAATGGTTCCATCCGCGCGAGGAGTGCGGGTTTAAAGTGCTGCGCAAAGAGCGGTGTAAGAGATTTCAGCATCGAGCCATGGCTTGGAACCTGACCATCTTCGGCACTTGCAACCCAGTTCTCAATCTGGTCTGAACCAAGATTACTGGTCAGGAAAAACACCACGTTGCGGCAATCGATAAGGCGCCCTTCCCCATCAGCAAGCTCTCCCTTATCGAATGCCTGATAGAACAAGTTAAGCACGTTCGGGTCGGCTTTTTCAACTTCATCAAGCAGCACGACAGAGTAAGGCTTCTTGCGAATAGCCTCTGTCAGCACACCACCTTCTCCATAACCGACGTAACCGGGAGGTGAGCCAATCAACCGGGAAACCGTGTGACGCTCCTGATACTCAGACATGTTGATGGTGGTAATGAACTCTTCGCCGCCGAACAATCGGCGAGAGACCTCCAGGGCTGTCTCTGTTTTTCCGACGCCTGAAGGTCCAGCAAGGAAGAACACACCAAGCGGTTGGCCTTTTTTGTGCAGGTCAAGCCGCGATGCACGCAAGCGCGCTTCAATGGCATCAATGGCGTGGTCCTGACCTTTGATGGCTTTCTTCATAGTTTCAGCAAGGGTCAGTAGACGATGGTAATCATCCTGCACCATGGAGTTGATCGGAATACCTGTCCAATCGCTTATGATTGCAGCAATCTCTGAAGGTCCAACTTCTACCGAAATCAGAGGCTCGGCCCCAGCTTCTTCAATAAGCGCGTTTTTGTAACCGGCAAGATCTGCCCGAACTTGCTCTAAAGCAGCCTCATCAAGCGTTTCTGGTTGCTTCTCGAACAGATCCTCACGGGCCGAAATGAAGTTCTCAGCCAGAGTGACTTGTGTCTCAAGACGTTGTGAAAGCTCTGCTTTGCGCGCTTCAAGCTTATCCAACTGGTCTGCGATCACCTCCAGTCGCTCCAGTTGCTCAGGCTCCAATGGGCCTGTGTGCTGGTCGCGCTCCAAGCCTTCTCTTTCCCAACTCAAGGTTTGGAGGCTCTGCTCAACATCTTGCAGCTCAACAGGTGGCGTATTGGCCCCAGCCCGGACGCGAGCGCAAGCCGTATCCAGCACATCAATCGCTTTGTCTGGAAGCTGACGGCCAGTGATGTAACGCGCTGCAAGGCGAACAGAAGCGCCAATCGCTTCCTCGGTGATGTAAACACCGTGCGCATCTTCGTAGGCTTTTTTGAGCCCACGCATGATGATGATCGCTTCATCAATGGTCGGTTCATCCAACTTCACCAATTGGAAGCGACGGGTCAGTGCAGGGTCTTTCTCAAAGTACTTTTTGTACTCAGACCATGTTGTTGCGGCTATTGTTTTCAGCTCGCCTCTGGCCAGAGCAGGCTTCAGTAGGTTCGCAGCATCAGAACCACCTTGATCACCACCAGCTCCAATCAGAGTGTGTGCTTCATCAATAAACAAAATGATCGGCTCAGGACTGGAGCGGACTTCGTCGATCACACCTTTCAGGCGCTTTTCAAATTCACCCTTCATAGACGCGCCAGCTTGCAGCGCTCCGATATCCAGTCCCCAAAGAGGGACATTGGCGAAGTCTGCCGGGACTTCACCATTTGCAATGCGCAGGGCAAGACCTTCTGCCAGTGCGGTTTTACCTACACCAGCTTCACCAACACAAATCGGGTTGTTCTTACGGCGGCGGCACAAGATTTCGATAATCTGGCGGATCTCATTATCGCGGCAAAAGATCGGATCGATCTTTCCATCTTTCGCAAGCTGAGTGAAATTGGTGCCGTATTTTTGAAGAAAGCCGTCTGCCCCCTCTCCTGCACCTGATGTTGTCCCCGGCATGGCACGGTGATCTTTTTCGAAAGAGCCAGCCGTCAATGCTTCGAAATCACGCAGCAAAACATCAGATGAGACGCGCTCGAGCAGCGGGTAGTAGTCCATCTGCATATAACGGCCACGCTCATTGAGCAGGGCAATGAGAACAGCGCCAGAGCGGACGGTTTTCTCACCTTGCTCAACGGAGGCAATCAACCATGCATCCTGCAAGAGGTCCTGAAGCAGCGGTGAGAACGTTGGCGTGCGATCAGCTTCAACTCTGCGATATCGGTTGAACGTCGCACGAAGGGCTTCGTTCAACTTGTCTGCATCTACACTCTGGCTTTGTACCAGTAATCTAATATCCACCGCAGGTTGTGAAACAAGTGAAATGAGGAAATGCTCAATTGTCACTTCCTGATGCGAGTTCGAAACGCATAAGCTGGCAGCTTCTTCAATTGCCTGACGGCAGCATAGGTTGAGACGCTCGATCAGCGCCTTGATTTCCAGTCGAGCCATACTCGATCTCCAAAATTAAAGCATTTCACGCAGCTGAGTGACGACCCCATCGGTGTATTGGTCTATCTGCCAATAAAACCCGGCGTAGGTCAGCGCGCATAAAATAAAAAGGCTAATCCAAACAAGAGAAACAGGTGTATGCCAATGAACGACATGCGCTTTCTCAATCACTTTGTTCTCTGATTGACCAAGTTCGAAATTCCCCTCACCCCGCTCCTGCCGGATGACGTGGTGAACATCACGCATGATTTCTTCGAGCTGCAGCTTGCCATTGTGCATCACTCTATACTTGCCTTCGAAACCAAGCCCGAGCAGCAAATACAGGAACTCAATCAACTCAATATAACGAACCGGATCCCTCATCAGACGGCTGAGAACTATAAAAAATTTCTCACCGCCCCAGGTTTCGCTATGAAACAACGCCAGCAAACTGCGCTCGGACCAGTCGGAATTCTGCCCCCAGGGAGAGCACATCACCGCCTCATCAATTGCAGAACACAGGCAATAGCGGTGCGCCAGAATGGTGGCACGATCAAAACCCTCACGTTGAAGCTCCAGCTCAAGGGATTCAATCTCAGCCCGAACATCCTTGTGCAGATAGTCTAGCTTGTTGTTTTCAGAGACTTCCGGAATGCGTGAAATCAAGGCAAGCAAGGACTGGCTTGCATCAATGATTTTATTGATGCTGTGCCCACGCATGGGGAAACTGATGTGCTGCACTGGCCTTGGAGAAACATCCTTCAAATTCTGAGGCACTGTTTCAGCACTTGCAATTGGCGCGTCTTCAACAACTTCAGGATCACCAGAGTCAAACAGATTTGCAACTTCACTCATCATGTCGTCCTTTCATTGCGGATAGCCCAGAACTGCAGCTGCAAATCAGCAAACTCACCCGCGATGTGGAAGGCAAAGCCACTTGCGTTTTCAATGTATTGCCAACCTGCGGAGTTGGCATCCAGCTGGAAGTAGGAGAACCCTGCATGATACGGCAATTGTCGCGGCGGAGAAGGAAGCCTTTGAAGCACGACCCCGGGCAAATGCAGATGGATCAACTCGCGAATGCGCTCAATAGACGACACTTTGGTTTGCGCCGGGAACGACTTTGCCAGTTCTTCCAGCTCCATACTGGCTTTCACTGCAACAACAAAAATTGCTGAGTTCAGAAGCGACCGATCACTAAGCGGTGACGTGATGATGCCGTACTTCTGCTTGTTCAGCGGTAGTGCGATTGCGTTTGCTTCAAAGATGGTCGATAGCGACTGGCGTAAAGAGCTAATCACTGGATCGAAGCAAATCTGCGGTTCTTCATGATGGTAGGCTGGCCACGTTGTTGGCATGCGTTGTTCATGCGTAAACGTTGCCAACTCTCCGGCCGCCCCAGAAAACATCTTATAGAGCTCTTTTGGGTGCACGCCTTTGAGGGAGGACATGTGCCGGAATTCCGGCCATAAACGGTTGATCGTCTGTAGCATCAGGAAGTCAGAAACATCCGAGACACCTCGCTGACCCGGTGTACCCATGCGGCTTGAAATGTGAGAGGCACGCTGGCGCAGCAGTCCTACGAGATCGTCAAGGGTTTTGCGCAGGCGGGGCTGAGCATCAATGGTTGAGGCCATTGGTAAAAACTCATCATCCAGCACCACGCTGCCGTCTGAGTTCTTGTTCCGGATACGCGTTAGGGGCAGACACGTGAAAGCAGAACGGTCTTCACGTTCGAGCATCAATCGCAGGCGGTACTGAGCCACATCCACCAGAAACGCCTCTGAATCTGAACTGGTGTTGTTGCGCACATCCTGAGAGAACGCACGCATCCGCGTCGCATCCTGAGGGTTGAGCGGGTCTTCTACTTCGGGAACACCGTTTGAGCGCAATGGCAAAGCCAGATACACCATCTGCCCGACGACGTTTTCACCGCTGACATCCAAAGGCGCAGGCGCCATTGTTTCGCCAGGCACATCAATCGTTGTACCGTCGGGGAAAATTCCCAGCGCATAGTCAACCAGCAGCTTACCGTGCAGCAGGCTTTCCTTATTGATCTCCAACCGGCTCACCCCGTGCTGATAAGGATCAATCGCCTCGCTGCGAGAGCGGATAAGATGCTCTAAATATCGTTGTTGCTGCTGAAAATGGTGGGGCTTCAAAAACAGACCATCCCGCCAAATTACATGGTTTCGCAGTGACATAATCTAAATAAACCTATTTGCTCTCAAACCTACCGATGAAGGTTCGTGATAATTTTTTTTCTGCTGATGACAGCAAGCAGCTTGTAAGTTTCTCCCTTGGGCTTGACCTGCTCGACGACGCGCCAATCGACTTTTTCAGGCTTCGCATAGCCACCCACAAGACCAATGAAAACAGTGTCTTCGTCCAACTCCAGTTCACTCACGACCTTGGATTCACCGGGCATGACCTGAACCTCCTTCACATCTATGAAGGTGGTTCCAAGAGCGTTCTCATAGTCTTCGGTTGCCTCTTCAAAAGAGGATTGCAGTAACTTGCCATCGTCACCCAGTTGGAAGACCCAAACATCAATCGGCACGCTCTCACCCAGATCATTCTTGTTCGATCCTGGCTCTGAGAAAATGGTCACATCAATCAGTGTCGGCTGGTCCTTAGGCTCTCCAACCGGAATGCCTGGGTCCATGACAACCTTGAAAACCTTCTCAGGAATTTTCTGTGCTTCGCATGCACTCAACGCCAGCAGTGCAACTAGTGCAAAGGCAAGATGGAAGCCCTTTTGCAGGAGCGCGTTTAGTGTCCAACCCCAGTTCATCGTATGCCTACCGCCTCATTCTTCCCAAAGCTGGACACCTTCAAATCTTCGCTAGCCATCAAACGTCACTCAGCTGCATACAAGTGCTGGCTCCGCATTTCGCGGTCATAAACTTGCCGGAAGATCTCCCAGAACATGCGCGTCAATCCGCGTTGGCGACCAGAGCGCATTTCCTGGTAGTAATGCTCGTACATCTGCCAATTCCAGCCATCCAGATCGCCAGTCCGCGGGGCATGTCCTTTGTAGCGTGCAAACCGGTTTTTCAGGTTCTCAGGAGAAAGGCCGAGGAGAACCGCTTCCAGAGCTTCATCCGCTGCAATACGGCTTGCCTTCTCATGCAGTTCAATCTGCATCAGACTCTCTTCAATGGCAGAGGGAGCGTTCAAATGAACAGGGCTTTGAACAAGCAGAAGGTCTTCAATCGCCTGCTCAGGGCTTTGAGCCAGTCGGATCGGGTTATCTTCCACCGGATGCAGGTGAGTGTCGTTCATTGACGAACGGTCTTCCCACTGCTGCGTATGAATGGCCATCAACCCAGCAATTGCCGTTTTCAAGGCTGCGCCAACATCCTGAGTGATACGGTTCGCCTCAGGCAAACTCATGTTGCCGGCCGGTAGTCCCAGTGCTGTCAGAAGAGGTCGCAGCACCACATGATCTACCATGCCCTCTTCTCCGGATTCAGAAAGAGCAACGGAACCATGCCAGCTTTCGGTCTCCTGAATATCGCTGACCAACATTTCTTGCCCGCCCGAGTTCGTCAGAGACTCAAGATAGCTGTCCATATCCGGATCAACCGGCTCTGTACCTGTATTGGTCATAGTATGGTTTCCTTTCGCTTGGGGCATGATCATCAAACGGTGATGTGCTTGAGGATCATCCACACCCAGTGCCTTACCGCTGTTTTCAGGCTGTAGCCCCAGAGTGCTCAATAAGTCCTCGTCCAACTCTTGTTGGTCGGGCTTGCTGTCATGATTTAATTGAGAAAGCGGATCTTGATTGCCTGGCAGGCCTTCATCATCCTGCTGGTCAAGAACCTCTACAGGATCACATGCAAGGGCACCTGCCCGCTGATTGCCTGCAAAGAAATCCTCACTAAGGTCACTCTCCAACCGGTCCGCAAGGATGTATTCGATGTTATCTTGTGTGTGCTCGTCTTCATCCTGCAAGCGTCCGGAAACAATTGTGTCTATGGCTGCAAAGCGACCAGCCCACTGCTCGCTTTGGTCTTCCAGCTCACTACCTTCAGCAACCACATAAGTGGTCAACTTGAATGCCCCAACCTTCCAGACATCACCGTCAGAGACACGAAATCTCTGGCCCGTTGGGATTGGCCGATTAGAACCATTTACGATGATGCCTTCATCACTCACGGCTTCCGCACAATAAACACCGTCTTGAAAAAACACGCGTACATGCTCGCGAGAGACAGAGTTGCGCCTATCCAGCAGCTGCCAGTGACACTGTTCACCAGAACCGATGTTTCCGCCTGCCTTGTCAAATGTGGCAGTGGCTTTACTACCGTTTTCAAGCGTAGACGTGTTGTTGATGACCAGGACCAGTTTCATACCACCCTCCTACAACCGCGCAGAGATCAGAACTTCGCGCGAGCGTCCATCACCCTTGTCAAGAAAGGTTGACCAACCCAGTCGTCCTTCATATTCGTCGGTAAGCATGACCGGTGACGCTTGGTTTTCCGCCAGTTCCAACTTGATGTCGTAGGCATGTTGATCACGCAGCATGAACTCCACCAGATCTCGCAAGGCCTTGTAGTCTCGTCCATGAGGGAGGAAGTCCTGAAAACGTTCAAAGCTCAAATTCTTAATGAAGATATTGAATTTGCTGGAGATATCAGAGACGCTATCTCCAATAATGGTGTCTTCACCCAGCAACATGTTGTGCTGACCCAGCTCAGAGCGTTGTCCTTCGGGAATATCTACTCTTCGTTGAACCCATTCTTCCACTTCCACTTCTTTATGAAAAAAGGCGTGAGACACGACACTTGCGATCGCAGCAGGTGAACGATTGCGAGACGCCAGAACGCCTGCGAACGTAAGCAAGCGTGCCCAGTTGATGGGTGATTTTTGCCGCGACTCCCGATCTGATAATCCAAAAACGCAGAACACCCATTGCGAGAATGGATCCAGCGCACCCGGCTCATAACGCACATAGAAGCGGTACTTGCGCATGGAACGGTGTAAGAGACCAACCAGACGATTATGGAAGAAATCAAAGAACCCCTTCATCAAGGAGCCTTGCGCATCATATTTGGCTATGACCTCTTGATAATAAGAGGGCAATGGCGAGCTTGAGCCGTGCAGACCGAGAAACGTCACTTCCATATTGAAATCGACATAGTCGACCGGTTCGACGTTCGTCTCCTGATCACCCTGTCTTTCAATGCTGGCGATATCAGACAGCGGAAAGCCAAGCGAATGCATGACGCTGAAGTTGATCTTCTCATCTTTCGGCAAAAGATGCGTACCAACTTCATTGCGCTCATCATAACAACGCTGGATCAGCTCAACAGCTTGGAAGAATGACCAGCTGCGAGCATTAAACTGTAGGTCGCCTCTTAAATCAGAGGTTGTCGCCCAATTTTCGCTGGCCATTGATAGACTTCATTGTTTTGTGTTCCATTCACGATGAGTTCGTGGAACGAATTGACACTTGAATAGAGAGAAAAGAATTCTGCGAGCACGCTGCAGAACAAGAACATTTCGCCCTCGCTCTGGAACGCGTCTTCGCTGAGAGACATGACAGTTTTCAAACCTCGAACGGCCTGCCCTCGAAATAACTTGTCGACCGGTTTCGTCTCGATGGAAATGATGCCATCAATACGCTGCTTACTGACACGCTCGTCCTGCCTGTTCAGGCGAGCCTGAAAATCGTAGGTCGCAATCACGGTCTTCAGAGCTTCTTTTTCAAGCAATGAAACGTAATTGAGAGAAAGGTTGGAGATCAGGTTCCAGTAAAGCGATCCATCCAGCGGTGGATAGACTGGTGCACTGGGCTGGCTCAGGTTCTTAAATGTCACGAAGCTCGGCGTTTCACCTGTCGGCTCACGCACATCACCTGCGCCCAATTCCATGGCATGTTTGGGATGGAAACACTTCAGGTCAGCAGAGAGAACTTCATGTTCTGGAATGGCGCGCTCATTGTCATGGCGCACGAATGAAACCAGATGCTCCATACCGCGCTTACCCAACGCTTCACGAAGTCTCAAACGATAATAAATCTGGGTTAGACCATCCGCACGCTCGACCTCATGATGGAAAGATTCAAAGGAGGGATACTCGCGTAGATGAGAACCGCTCGTTGGATCCTTCGCTGCTCTCCAGCTCATGATCCGATCGATGGAGAAAATGTCTATGGCACCGCGACCATTTGCAGTCGGCCGGATTGGATACCGCATCTGACTATGATCGATTTTCATCGGCTCAGCATCATAGTCGAACAAATTTACTGCAGGAACGCAGTAAAGGCGGAACGTGCCAGGACGCACTTTCACATCAGGTGGCAAAGGTCTGGAAAAAGTGAACTCTAATGAGAAATCTGTTTCTTCACGATTGCGGAAAAAGGGCTCTAGTCCATCGATATCATAGCACTGGAATTTCGCAGGAAAGACAAAATATTCCTGCAAGAGCCGGTAGCCCTCATAAGCAGAATTCTCATTGGGCAGCAATGCCTCTGAGCCGCCAAAACCTCCCGGCTCCAGTGCTGAGGCTGGAAGCTTGTAACGGCTAACACCGTCTTCATTGTCCCCATCAGCACGAAAGCAAACCGTGACGTCTTTCAGGTATCGGCCCATCCACAAATAAAGCATCTGGGCGGCGACTTCATCGCCAGCAATCCATAGACGTAGGTCATTAAAACTCAACCGGGACAGAGGCAGGCCCGACAATGTCTGGAACTGCAATGTCAGAACAGTGCTTTCGCGAGAGCGCTGAACATCCTGATCGACAATATCGAGCGGATAGACCGTTACGTCTGCTGTTGTCTGAAAGGGACAGACAATACCATCAACAGGGCGAGACAAGATCTGCGAGCCCGACGGCAATACCTGACGCTCTGTTATCGCTTTTTCGACGGGGACCATCTGCATGAGTGTGGTTGATGGAAATGCCCGTAGGAAATTCGGAATAAGCAACTGCACGAGTGAATGGGTAAGCTCCGGAAGCTCGTCATCCAGCTTTTCGCGCAATTTTGACGTTAAAAACGCAAAGCCTTCCAGCAGCCGTTCCACGTCTGGATCCGTGGAGGCATCAGACAAATATTTTGACAACCGCGGATTGCGTTCGGAAAAAAGCCGACCGCTCTCTCGCAGATAAGTCAATTCGTCTTGAAAGTATGAAGCTTTCACAGCTGGTTGCCTGCTTGACTAAACAATATGAGCGACATGCCCATCTTTCATAAGAATATCGATTTGCACCTGCTCCCCCTGGCTTAAGGCTGGCATGAGCAGAGTTGCCTTGAACCGCAGTTCTAATGGGCGGTCAGGGTCACGAACGAAATGGACTGACCGCACCTGAACGCGCGGTTCATATTTTTCAATGCATTGGCGGATAGAGGCCGCAATATGTTGCGTAAGGTCGTTTGTCGCCACGCTGGACAAGTTGAAATCAACCAGTCCCAGATCTGGTGTAGCAGCAGAAGCCCCTGCTCTCGCATTCAACAGCTTGGCTAGATGACGCTTGATAGAGTTTACTTTTGCTTCCAACAGATCGATGTTCTGAGGAGGAGAGATCTCCTCCTCATCAGCAATCAAACGCTCGAACAAACTGCCACGCGCTGTACGAAGCCTGCTGTCCCAAACAACGGGTTCATCGCGCTTTCTCATGGGCAGCCCTTAGCTATCCTTGTCCAGCTTACCAACGAGCGACAACTCAAAATTCGCTCCCATGTATTTGAAGTGCGGACGCACTTTCAAAGACACCTGGTACCAACCCGGATCACCTTCTACATCAGAGACGATAACCTCTGCTGCACGCAGTGGACGACGTGAACGTACATCTTGAGGTGGGTTTTCCTGATCAGCTACATACTGCCGGAGCCAGGTATTGAGCTCACGCTCCAGATCTTCACGCTCTTTCCATGACCCGATCTGTTCGCGCTGTAGCACTTTAATGTAGTGAGCAAGGCGGTTGACGATCATCATGTAAGGAAGCTGAGTGCCAAGCTTATAGTTGGTCTCCGCTTCTTTACCTTCCTTGGTGTTCTGGAAGATCTTTGGCTTCTGAGCAGAGTTTGCGGAGAAGAACGCCGCATTGTCAGAGCCTTTGCGCATTGTCAGTGAAATAAAACCTTCTTCGGCAAGCTCAAATTCACGGCGATCTGTAACCAGAACTTCCGTTGGAATTTTCTCTTCGAGCTGACCAAAGGCTTCAAACACATGTACCGGCAAGTCGTGAACAGCACCACCTGATTGCGGACCAATGATATTTGGACACCAACGATACTTGGCAAAACTCTCTGTCAGGCGGGTTGCCATCAGGAATGAAGTGTTACCCCACAGATAGCTCTCATGCTCTTCTGTCACGTTCTCATTATAGACGAACGCATCCACCGGATTTTCTTCCGCATCATATGGCATGCGAAGCAAAAAGCGTGGACATGTCAGGCCAACGTAACGGGAGTCTTCACTCTGACGGAAGCCCATCCATTTGCGGAAACGCGGCCCTTCATAGATGGAGAACAGATCTTTCTGCGCAGGCAGATCCACGTACTCATCAACGTCGAACATTTTCGGACCAGCTGCCGCAATAAACGGAGCATGGGCCATTGCACCAACGGAGGCAGTAAACTGAAGCAGCTTTACATCGCGGGCACCAGGACCAAAGTCATAGTTGGCAATCATTGCGCCTACAGGCTCGCCACCAAACTGGCCATACCCACTGGAGTAGACGTGTTTGTAAAGGCCAGATTGTACGACTTCCGGGCTGGTTTCAAAATCTTCCAGCAACTTGTCTTTAGAGACAGAAAGCACATCAATCTTGATGTTCTCACGAAAATCTGTCCGGTCAACCAGCAGTTTCAGACCGCGCCAGGCAGACTCGAGTTCCTGAAATTTTTCATCATGCAGAACTTCATCAAGCTGCGCTGATACTTTCAAGTCCAGCTCTGCAATCATGCGGTCAACCAATACGCGGTTGATCCGCTGGTCAACTTCCTGGCTCGCAAGGAGGTCAGAAATAAACGCTTCAACGCCTTTACGCGCTATGGAATAGCTTTCTTCGTCTTCAGGGCGAATGCGGGTCTCTTCCATGATCTGGTCAAGAAGAGAAATCGCGGCCCCCGAACCGGCAACATCTGGCTGGCCGGTAGAAGCTGATACATCTACCATGTCATCACATCCATGTTTTTACTTTGAAATGTACTTGCGGATCAAAACGAACGAGCTCCGCAGTTGTTTATAAAATCTATTGATAATGACGTAGTGTCAGCTGTTCTCTTCCTGAGACGAAACCACTGCATCCAACTCTGAAAGAAGCTTCTCACGCTGCTCTTTATCTTGTAGCAGCTGCTCTAGTCGGTTGCGGAACGCAGGAATATTTCCAAGCGGCCCTTTAAGAGCAACAAGAGCCTCACGCAGATCGATTAGCTTTTTAAGCTCAGGAATTTGCTTCACGATAGAATCTGGCTCGAAGTCTTTCAGCCCTTCAAACTTCAGATTGACCGCGAGCTGTGCGTCTTCTTCCTCAACAAGCGTATTTTTGACCGTTAGCTCACGCTCCAGCCCCGCTTCTTTCATCACCGATGCGAAGGTATTCTTATCAACTGAAAGCAATTCGCGCTCTTCAAGAGGCGTATCGTCTTCTTTGCCGTTGTAATCACCCAACATGACAAGACGCAACGGCAGTTCGACTTCTTCCTGTTGGTCACCAGTTGCAGGAACATAGCGAATATTAATCCGCTCTTTGGGTGCAACAGAACCTTCCTTGCCAGCCATTAGCCTTCCCCACTCTTCTTAACAAAACTGAAAACATCTTAGAAACTACCTAAGATTGTACTTAAATTGAAAATTGAAAACTTTAGCGTCAATTCGACTCTAAATTTCCCTTAGGCCTATCGGAAAGAAAAACAGACGACAACCCAAAAGTAAAATTTCCGTTATTAGACTTTAGTAATATTGATTAGCAAAGTAAATATTTCGAGAAAAAAGATTACATTGCCTGAAAATGCGATTCGGCTTGATTAATACGAACCAGAGAAACGTAATGATAATTAAAGCTCTCTCAATAATCAAAACTATACTATTATCGATTTTTAAATTAACTACATCATATATATTTATAAGCTCGATATTTCTAATTTTACTCGTTTTAAGTGTATTTTTGTTCAGGGATTTCATATTTTCCTTTGAGGCCTCAGGCGAAAGAAAATTAATCTATAGCGCTCTTGCGATGGCAGTGTTTTCCATAATTTGGGGTGCCAGTAACTTAATTTATGTAAGCATAAAGAAGAAAAAAGGTGATTTAAGTAAAAATAAAGACAAAAGAGAAAAACCCAAAACACCTGATCTATCTTATCTCAATGAGTTCGAGCGTGGCTTCAACCAAGCGCTGCAGACCATCAGCAGAAACTGGGCGGGCAAGGGTTCTCGTAAGAATGGAAAGAACCTTTACGCCCTACCTTGGTTTGTCGTCTTGGGGTCACCCAGCTCAGGTAAGACATCCCTTGTTGTTGAATCGAATTTGAAGTTTCCACTTGCACATCTTTTCTCTCAGGAGGACGCCAAGCATGTACAACCGACAAAAGACGTTGATTGCTGGGTAACTGATGAGGCGGTTCTGTTCGACGTTGCCGGGCAGTTTGTTGAGCATGTGAACGGAAAGCAATCAGACACCCAGGAAACGCATTACGCAGGTTTGTGGCGCCGTTTTCTCAAACTTTTACGCGACAACCGACCACGCAGGCCCATTAACGGCGTTGTCTTATGTCTCGATCTGTCAGAACTCATTTCACTCTCCTCCCAAGAGCGAGCCACCAAAGCTGCGCTTATTCATGCTCGCTTGAGCGAAATGACAGAAGTGCTGGGCACGCGCTACACCGTCCATGTCGTACTTACCAAGTTCGACCTCATCGATGGTTTCCATGAGTTCATTGGATGTTTGCCCACAGCAGAAAGGGCAAAGCCATTTGGCTTTACATTTGATCTTCATAGTGGTCGGGATCAAGACAAGTGGTTAGACGAGTTTAATGCAGCTTTTGCCAAACTGCTGGAAAACCTCAATCATACCACTGTCGATCGTATCTCAGATATTCGTTCAGCACACAAACGTCGCCAACTCTATCTGTTCACCCGTGAGATGGCTGGCTTAAGTACAATTTTGGGTGGCTTCCTTGGTAAAGCCCTGCATCAAGACAAGTTTTCAACCGCCCCTCATATTCGGGGCATCTTCTTCTCATCAGCCCGGCAGGAAGCCATCCCAACAAATCCTGTTTTGCAGGCAACCTCACAAAAGTACGAAATAGCGCCGCCAATCCTGCCCATTCACAGTGGCCCATCCAAGCAGTACTTCTCTTCCGCCCTGTTTGATCAGGTGGTCTTCAAAGAAGCGGGGCTTGCTGGCGACAATATCAAGATTGAACGCGCGAAGCGTTTCGCCCTCATCGGCTCAGGCCTTGCGGCTTCATTGTTGTATGTCGGCTTTCTCAGCGCTTACTGGATGGGTTACGAAAGCAACCGCGCACGTGCAGATCAGGTCGTTGATATCACTGAGAGCTTTGAAGAGCTGCTCCAACAAGGACCAGCACAAAACTCTAACGCGTCCGGGCAAAATTATATTCGCTCTCTTGGAGCCCTTACATCGGCAAGCGACATTTTTGGCAATTACCGCAGTCGAAACTGGCTTATGTCTCAGCTTGAGCTTTATCAGGGACACAAAATCGGCCCGGAAGTTGAGAAAGCATATGTCGACATGCTCGCACGCTACTTTCTCCCAGAAGTGGCAGCATACGTGCGAGATGAGATCGCAAAACTTGGAGAAAATGAGACCGGTAGAGACAGCAATGAACGCCTTGAAGCTTTGCGCGTCTATCTCATGCTGGGAGATGCGTCGAGACGAAATGAGCTGCTGGTCAAAGCCTGGATGGAACAGAAATGGCAAGAGCAGTTTGAAGGTGATTTAAAGCTGCAAAAAGCTCTTCGTGATCATCTGGTCTTTGCCATTGAGACTGCAGGGCTAGAAGCCGCACTCGACAAAGATCTGGTGGAAACCTCCCAAAGAGACTTAAGAGAAGTTCCGAGAGACCTCCGCCTTTACCGCAATATAGAACAGGTCAGCGACAGACAGCTTGCCTCATCAGTCAATTTCCGAAATGATATCGGACCTGCTTACAACATCGTTTTTGATGGCACCAGGAGCAGCAGCGGAAACGATCAGCCGATTGGGGTGAAAGAGTTTTTCACAAAAGACGCTTATCTGGACTATTTCGTGAAAATGAATGATGGCCTTTCGGTCGTTGCTGTTGAAGATGCATGGGTCGCAGATGAGCGCGATACGGTTGAGTATTCTCAAGCCGACCTGAAAGAATTCCGTCGCAAGATCGTGTCCCGCTATGCGACCAATTACATCTCCAGTTGGAACACCGCGCTGAACCGTTTGGAAATTACTGATTTCAGAAATCTGGATCATGCGGTTGATATTCTTGAAACCCTGACTGGCCCAGACCGACCGCTGAACCGGCTCATCAACCGCGTCAAAAGTGAAACTGAGATCTATGAAGGCAAGCTTATCGAGCTGAATGCCGAACAGGCCGTGGACTCTGACCTTCCCTTCGATATCTACCGCGAGCAAGGACTGCGTGTCCGTCGGGCATTTTCCAATTTGAACGGCTTGGTTGAAGCAGAGGAAGGCGAAAAAGCCTACCTGGAAGATCTGGATGCTGCACTCAACACACTCTACGAATACCTCAAAGACATCCGACAAGCAGGGGAGCGCTCTGGCGAGGTGGCCCTTGCACGCGCGAAGGCTAGGATTGACCTGCAAGGAGAGGACCCGATCTATACTCTCAAACGTATAGGTGTTGATCTGCCAAGTCCATTGAACCGCTTCTTCGCAAAATTGGCGGACCAAAGCTGGAAGGTTCTGCTGCAGGAAGCCAAGAAGGAACTGCAGCGCAGCTGGAATGAAGAGATTTATGCAGACTATAATCTGAACTATGCTCAGCTCTATCCATTCAACAAACAAGCTGAGCAAGAAATACCGCTTGAAGAGTTTGAGAGTTTCTTCGGTCCCGGTGGCAAAATCGAGACATTCTATAAGAAAAACCTCATCGTATTTGTTGATGAAGCAACGGGCGAACCCAAAACCATCGATGGCCGCCACTTAGCCATCGAAAAGGATTTCCAGGACAACCTGAAGATCATACTGGATCTGCGCAGAAGCTACTTTAACTCCGAAGGGCTCATTGGCGTTGAGTACAATATTCAGCCTGTGGCTCTTGCAGCCAAACTGCGTCGTGCTGTGATGAATATTGAAGGGCAGATCATTTCCTATTCACATGGGCCAAGGCGTCCAATCCGCGTGATTTGGCCTAACGTCCTTACGAATGAGGCAGAGAGCAGCCTTTCAGTCTTCCCTGCAGGAAGAGGTCGTCCGCATACAGTTACGTTCAAAGGGCCTTGGTCTGGTTTCCGACTGCTGGACTTTGCTACAACGAAGGGCTTTGACAGCAATGGTGCACTGATTGAATTTAGTTTCGACGGTCAAATAGCAACTTATTCACTGCTTCACAAAGGTGCTAGTTCGCTCGCACGCAAGCAACCATTGTCCGGTCTTATCCTACCAGCAAAGATGTAACTCTTATGACCGCATCAGAAGCAAAATCAGAAGAGGCAGCTCCGGCTGCTGCTTCTCTTTTCGTAACATCCTACGACGACCTCGCCAAAGCCGTCCTTTCCCCCATTTCAGATAGGTTTGAAGACGACATTGAAGATCATCCAGACTTTGACGCCGTCAGTGATGAGTTGATGAAACGCGGCACCCTCTCTCACGGCTCGATCGACTGGAGTCTGGTAGAGCGGGAAGCGCTGCAGTTGTTGCAAAACACTCAAAAAAGTCTTGCAGTTCTGGAGGCTGTTCTGCTCGCCCGAATGACGCGGAAAACACGCGGGGCTTTGACCAGTTGCATCCGAGGCCTTGATGCCTGCTTAACAATGCCAAGAGCAGACCTCTGTCCAAAAGAAACTCGAAGATTTGATCTCATCCTACGCCGTATTTGCGGTTTATTCAGCATGGATGCGTTACCCGGCAAGCCCGGCACAGAAGCTGAAAAACTGGATGATAGCCTTGCTCGCCTGACCAAAAACGAACTCTTGCTTGAGCACGGCCTTGTAAAAGACTTTCGTGTGCTTCAGGAGAGACTTGAGCTTGAAAAGAAGCAGACGGAGAAAGAGAAAGCGCAGACTGCTGCCGGATCCTCTGCATCAGGAGATGGAGCAAAAACGGGGAGTATCGGTTCCGCAACTCCGATGGATGCACGTTCCTTTAAACGCACCACCGCTGAGATATGCACACTCATCTTTCAGGAAGATCCATCCCTTCCCTTTATCTACCAGCTGCGCCGCCATGCATGCTGGCAAGAGATAACAGGTGCGCCTCAAATAACATCTGAGTCCAAAACTATTATTCCTGCCGTATCAATAGATACCTGCGACAAGTATCGCGATGCACTCAAGCAAAGCAATGCAGATATAGCAATCATTCACCAGTTAGAAACAACGCTGTTCTCTATGCCATTTTGGATTGAAGGCCAGTTCATTTCAGCTCAATTGGCTCTCAAAGCCGACCACATACAAGTCGCTAATGCCATCACAGAGAGCACCCAAGAGTTCATAGGCCGGCTCCCGGAACTTCGCGAACTGTCCTTCAACGATGGCACCCCCTTCATAGAAGGAGAAACGGCGGAATGGTTAAACTCAAAGCCTACGCACGCAGACATGCCTGCACAGGCAGATAACCAGCAGGAAAGCAAAGGTCTCACAGACTTTGTTGGCAATCCAAGATTAGCCTCAAAATGGAATGGAGAGTATAAATCACAACGCTCCCCACGCCAAAAGGCCTTCATGGAACTTGCTATGCTGGAAGATCTCGCAGGCTCCGGCTTCTCCGCCCTCGTCTCCGACCAAACACTGCGCCTACAAACATCCGTCGAAGAAACATCCATAACCGACTGGGACCCCGAATTCTTCAAGCGAGCCGCTGCCCTTACACGCAAGAGTCGAAAATAATGAATAACCCACCGACAACATTCATTACCGAATGCAAACTCGAACCAAAGTGCGGGCTTTGCACTCCAAAAACTAGAGACTACCATTTATCTCGAGTCCCCTAAGATATCTGGTGTGAACAAAACTATCTCACTTTCCCGTCCATATTCAAATAGAGGAACTGAAGAAAGTTTCATTTAGAATTTAATTAATGTGTGAGCATGGTAATAACTGCATTTCATCTCATGAGTATAGATTGCTACACGCACAGGTCCTTTGGAATAGAAAAATTAAACCGTGACCTCCCTGCTTCTCATTCTGGGAGGAAGGAAACAGGGAGGTTGGGTGGGAGCTGGTTGTGGCTGATAGTTAGGCGTTAGCTGGGAGTTGGTCTTTTACGAGTTCGGTCCAAAAGCGGGCGCCGGTCATAAGGATGTTGTCGTTGAAGTCGTAGAAGGGTTTGTGGAGGGCTGTGCCGCCTTTTTCGCCTACTTTTCCGTTGCCGACGAGAATGTAGCAACTTGGGACTTTGCGTTGCATGTACGAAAAATCCTCTGAAATTGTGAAGGGTGGAGCTTCACCATCTACGTTTTCTTCTCCGGCGATTGCTTTGGCAACGCGAACGGCAACAGCCGTTTCCTTTGGCGTGTTGATCGTGGAGAGGAATGTGTTGGTGAACTTATATTTGTATTCAACGCCGGCTGAAACACACTGACCAGCAGCCACTCTTTCGATGGCAGCTTCAATCTTTGCCAGCGCTTCATCAGTAAAGCAGCGGGTGTCGCCTTTGATAGTTGCGGACGATGGAATAACGTTGGTTGTGCCGTTGGTGGTGAACTCCGTCACCGAGATCACGGCAGGTTCATGAATTGAACTCAAATTACGGCTGGTGACCGTTTGCAGGGCCAATATGATCTGCGCGCCAACCACGATTGGGTCAGTACCCATGTGAGGCATTGCAGCGTGACCGCCTGTCGCGAGGATCTCGATTTCAAAGCCACTTTCCGATGCCATGATCGAGCCCGGATTGGTTACAAAATGGCCTTCCGGAACGCCCGGCAAGTTATGCATGGCGTAGATGGCATCCATCTTGAAGCGGTCAAACAGGCCATCTTCGATCATTGCTTTTGCGCCGACGCCGTGCTCTTCACCCGGCTGAAAGATGAAATAGACCGTACCATCGAAATTCTTATGCCTGGCGAGCTCATGAGCTGCGCCCAATAGCATGGTGGTGTGTCCGTCATGACCACACGCATGCATCATCCCATCGTTTTGGGATTTATAGGCGAAGTCATTTTCCTCGGTGATTTTGAGGGCGTCCATGTCTGCACGCAGGCCAATTGTGCGATCGCTATCACCGCATTTAAGCACGCCAACCAAGCCGGTGCGACCGATATTGCGGTGAACTTCAATGCCGAATTCTTCCAGCTTCTGGGCGATGAACTCGGATGTTTTCACTTCTTCAAAGCCAAATTCTGGCATTTGATGCAAGTGTTGGCGCCACGCAATGACTTGTTCTTCGATTTTGCTCATTGAAGTTCCCTTACCTCCTTTAAGAAACTTACAAGGAGGCAGCCCTGGAGCGGCTGCCTCTTCGCTTTATTTGTTTTTATTCGGCAGCTTGTTTGATTGCTGGCACGTCTTCTTCCGCTTGCTTTTCATCAGCAAATTCTTCACGGAACATCTTGAATGTACTGATCATTGCTATGAAGAGCACAAACATCAATGGCAGAGCGAAAATCAAACTGATGGACTGCAACAGATCGATACCAGATTTTGTTGCCAGCATCAGTGTCAAAGCCATAGCACCCTGTGCAATGGTCCACATAACCTTCTGCTTATTGCTTGGGTTCAGGGAACCATCTTCACTCATGGAGCTGAGTGTGAAGGTTGAGCTGTTCATGGATGTGATGAAGCAGGTGAACAGAGCGATCACAACACCAATGGAGATGACGGTACCGAGTGGGAAGTCTTCCAGTACGATGAAGGTTGCAGCTTTAGAAGACGCTGCTGCAGCTTCAAGCGCTTCTGGAGAGGCTTCAAGGCCGATTGTGCCGAAGAACGCAACCCAGAGGAAGATACCGAGGCATGGCAGGATCATGGATCCAAGGATGAACTCACGGACTGTCCGGCCTTTAGAGACACGTGCAATGAACGGACCAACAAACGGCGCCCAGGCAATTGCCCATGCGTAGTAGTAGATTGGCCAGCCACCGATCCACGAGGTTTCTTTATCTGCAGCGAAGGTTGGCAACATCAACGCATCAGTAAAGAAGTCGTTCATGTAGTTACCCATTGTATCAAAGTAAACATTGATCATCTGGGTGGTTGGGCCAAGCGCGCCGACGAGTACAATCAAACCAACAAGAAGGTAGGCGTTGTAATCGGAAAGGATCTTGATGCCTTTTTCAAGACCAGTGGTGGTGCACAAAATGGTGATGACTGTGATGGCACCCACAAGAATGATTTTTGTCAGAGGACCATCCGGCGTGCCGATCAGGTAAGAGGAGCTGATGGACAGGGACAGGCCAGTTTGACCAAGAGAGGTAGAAATACCTGCGATGGCGCCAAACACACAAACCAGATTGATCAGTTTGCCCCAGCCACCATTTGCTTTATCACGGCCCCATGGGAGCAAAATGTTACTGATCAGGCCGCTTTCGCCTTTACGGTACATCAGATAACCGAGGATCAGACCAACCACAGAGAATGCAGCCCAGGCCTGAATGCCCTGGTGAATGAAGCTCTGCTTCATCGCAAACTCAGCTGCTGCCGGTGTTTGTGCAGCAATACCGGTTGTCTCTAACGGGTTCATGTAGTGGTAAACTGGTTCTGCAACACCCCAGTAGAGCATTACTGTACCCATACCAGCGGAAAACAGCATCGCAATCCAAGAGAACGTGCTGAATTCTGGCCTGGAATCGTCCGCTCCGAAGCGGATATTGCCGTATTTACTGAAGGCGAAGAAGAACATCACCATGACATAGGCAAAGGAGCCTGCCATATAGATCCAACCGAATTTATCGGTCAGATAGTTCATGGTGCTTACACCCACATTAAACAGCTGATCTGGGAACAGGATCCCTGACAGAACCACGACAACAATGAATGTCATCGTGCTGGCAAAGAGCATCTTACCTTGTTTTAGTTGTTGTACAGCTTGGTTACTCATAACTCTCCCCTGAGTTAACCGCTACAGCGCTAAGGATAAGCAATGCCGAAGCAAATTATCCTGACTGCATAGGAGGGAAGCCGTCTCCCTGCCCCGAGGGGACGGCTCATGCTTGTTATTTAATGATGATCATTTCCGGTGCAGCACGCTCAGTGAGCCACTCTGCGCCGTCTTCTGTGATGACGATGTTTTCCTCATGAACCATCTGCTTTCCTGGCGCGTAGTTCATGCCCGGTTCCAAAGTCAGAACCATGCCCGGCACAAGCAAAGTGTTGTCGGTTGCTGTGTGAGATGGGCGCTCTGTCAGCTCCATGCCAAGACCGTGGCCAATGCGGCCTACGTCATTACCAAGAGCACCGGCAGCTTCCAGGACACTCCACATTGCATTGTAGATGTCTGTGGTCGTGTTGCCCGGCTTGGCGGCTTCAAAGCCTTTGGTTGTTGCTTCCCATGTTGCGCGATAAGCAGCAAGCGTCTCTTCACTTGCAGAGCCAAACGCCCAGTTGCGGTCAAAATCTGAGAAGTAACCATCTCTGACTGCACCTGTGTCGATGATGAGAACATCACCGTCATTCAGCACGCGGTCTGTTGGGCCCATGATGATGCTGTCATAACCATCGGGACCGGACCCTGCGATAATGTAAGGGCACTCATCCGCACCTGCACTCAGCATATCAATTCTGAACTGTTTGCAGATTTCCCGCTCGGTCATTCCAGTTTTTGCGTAGTTTGGAATGAGGTCGAAGGCTTGATTGGTGATACGGCAGATTTGGCGGGTCTTGCTGATTTCAGCTGCGGATTTGATCTGGCGAAGATTGTGAATTGCAAGCGCAACGTCAACAAATTCTGATTCAACCTTGTCACGTAGTTCCAGGAAGTTGTTTGTTGGCATACGCAGGTAGGATTCAATCCCAAGCGTTGCACCCACACGACCGTACTTTTTAGGCAGGTCATTCATGGCCTTGGCAACCAGAGAAATGCCATCGTCCTCAGGGCATGGTGATGCCCAGGTACGGATATCATCGATCCATGTTGCCGCCATTCCAGTGGCGCCAATCTCTGGAATAACCGCGATTGGCTTGCCTTCAAGAGGCACAATCAGAAACCATGGACGTGTTGGACTGTGCCAAAACTGAGTGAAGAAACCAGAGAAGTAGCGGACATTGGGTTCTGTCGTGAAAAGGACAGCGTCCACTTTTTGCTCATGCATCACCTTTTGCAGGCGTGCTGTCCGGCTTTCAAATTCTGAAACTTCAAAGCCCCTCAAAGAAAACTCTGACATGATGTGCTCCCGTTTTATGACAGAGTGGCCGGACCCGAAATTGCAAATTTGTGAACGCAAATGGGTTCAACCAGTCTTTGAGTTACATATTTAATACAATATCATTTCAGTCAACAATATTAGACTGTAATAGGCATTCATACATATATATTTCTAGATTTCCGTCCTCTTTAGTGGATAAAATATCAGTACCATTACGCATTTCGGCTCAAAATTAGCATTTACAGTTAAATGAAGTGAACTTTTCATTGCAAACACCGGGAAACGTGGTTACCAACACAAGGAACCTATTACGTATTCAGGCGAGCTTTGAGAAAACAGCTATGATCAACCTCAATGACTTCACAAATGTAGAATGTCTCTTTGAAGATGATGATGATCGTCTTGCAAACTACTTTCGCATTGCAGAAACAGTCGCGGATTTGATCGGGCCACACTGTGAGGTTGTGGTGCATTCTCTCAAAAACCTGGAAACATCTGTTGCCAAGATCGTCAACGGACACATGACGGGTCGGACGATCGGGTCTCCCATAACAGACCTCGGTTTGAAGATGCTGCGGGTTTATCAGGAGACAGGCAATCTGACACCGAAAGCCTACTTCACGCATAATGCTGAGGGACAGCTGCTAAAATCAGCAACGACGATTATCCTTGGCGCTTCAGGCAAACCGATTGGTTTGTTCTGCCTGAACATCAATCTATCCCTGCCCTTCTCAGAGATCATCAGCACGTTCACTCCAGATGCTGCTGAGGTTGCAGAGAAAACAACACCAGAGCGCTTCAGCACCAACTCAACTGAGGTCATTTTGGGTGCCTTGGAACAGGCGATCAGAGATGTGGAGGCAGACCCATCGGTGACACAAAAAGCCAGCAACAAGGCTGTCACCAAACTGCTTCTTGAACGCGACATTTTCGAGTTCAAAGAAGCAACCGTGCTTGTGGCGGAAAAACTCGGGATCACGCGACATGCCATCTACAAGTACATCCGAGAATCAAAAACTCAGATCACTAGCAAAGAGTAAGTAAAATGAAAAAGTTAGTTGCTACAGAAAACGCTCCAGCTGCAATCGGACCGTATTCTCAGGGAACTGTTTTAGAGAACCTCGTTTTCACCTCTGGCCAATTGCCGCTTGATCCAAAAACAATGGCATTCCCTGAAGGTGGCATCACCGAGCAGGCCAGAATGTCACTGGCCAACTTGAAGGCTGTGTTGGAAGAGGCTGGTGCTGGTATCGACAGCGTGGTGAAAACCACATGTTTCCTCGCTAAAATGGAAGACTTTGCAGCGTTCAACGAAGTTTACACGGAAGTCTTTGGCACTGAAGGTGCACCTGCGCGCTCTTGCATCCAGGCAGGCCGCCTGCCGAAAGACGCGCTGGTTGAAGTCGAAGCAATCGCGTACGTCAAGTAAGCTGCACGACACTCCTGTTGCTGCGCTCTGAGATAGAGTTCCCCACTCTCTTCGAGCGCAGCTCTCCTCCCCTTGCCCAAGCTGTTGAAGAGACCAAGATGCTTAAGATACGCAGCAATCGTTTCCGCACAGGTGAAACCAGTCCACTGTTCACGACTGAAGTTGCAGAGAAAACGCGTGAGTTTCATAGTCAGATCCAAGGTTATGAACCAACTCCCCTCACCAGCCTTCCCGCCTTAGCAAAGGTGCTGGGCGTCAAGGCGATTTACGTGAAGGATGAGTCTCATCGTTTCGGACTAAATGCCTTTAAGGTGCTTGGTGGCTCCTATGCCCTTGGTCGCTTGCTTGCGAAGAAGCTTGATCTCGATATTTCGGAAATCGACCTACAGACTGTTTCTCAAAAGTTTGAGCGCCCTATGGTCTTTACAACAGCAACTGCTGGCAACCATGGGACCGGTGTCGCATGGGCTGCGCGCGCTATGGGACAAAAGGCTGTTGTTTACATGCCCAAAGGTTCACCTCAGTCAGCTGTCGAGCGCATCCGGGGTTTGGGTGCAGACTGCATTGTGACCGATGTGAACTACGATGACACCGTTCGACTAGCGAATAAAACAGCGGAAGAGAACGGCTGGGAGCTTGTTCAGGACACTGCCTGGGATGGCTACGAAGAGATACCAACCTGGATCTCCCAGGGTTACATGACGATGGCTGGAGAAGCAGCTGACCAACTCGCCAAGCTGGACGATGCTCAACCAACTCACGTTATGCTTCAGGCTGGTGTCGGAGCTATGGCAGGCGGTGTTCTGGGCTATCTTGCTGATGCGTACGGACCTGAGAACTTCACGTCTGTGATCAGCGAGCCGCGCGCTGCAGATTGCCTTTATCAATCTGTTTCCAGCGAGAATGGTGAGATGACTGCGGTTGAGGGTGACCTGACCTCTATTATGGCTGGTCTGGCCTGCGGTGAACCAAACCCGATCACATGGCCAATCCTACGGGACTGTGGCGATCATTTCATCTCAGCCACAGATAACATTGCCGCCACTGGCATGCGTATTCTTGGCAATCCGCTCAAAGGGGACCCTGCGATCACAGGCGGCGAGTCCGGTGCTTTGAACATCGGCCTGCTATACGCGATGAAGTCAAAAGCAGAGTACGCCGAACTGGCACAAAAAGCTGGTCTCAACGAAGAGAGTGTTGTGTTGATCTTCAACACCGAGGGCGACACCAATCCTGAACGTTACAGAAAAATCGTCTGGGAAGGCGCCTTGCCTCTTTAACCGTTTAAATTACCCAAACAGGGCCATTGCTCTGTTTGGGTCTTTCCTTAAAGCGCTGCGAGCACCAGAACCTCGATTTTGTAGTGAGGTTTCGCCATGCGGGCCTCGACACAAACTCGTGTTGGGGCTGCATTGAGATCAGCGACCCACTCATCCCAGACGTTATTCATCCCATCATATTCACGC
>NZ_LMCI01000010.1:39452-70868 GCF_001623145.1 Pseudovibrio sp. W64
GCTGTCAACTTTTGCAAAAACGTCTTTTGACTGTTCGGTGATATCGACGAACTTAAATGGCTTCTGAAATTACCAAAATCATTGTGTTAAATATCGCGAGGTTGCGGATCTACCGGCAACAGTAGCGGACGTCTTATGCAAAGAAGCGCTGATTTACGCAAAAACATGTCGGATATTGCTGTCCGATTTGAGAAGGAAATCACTCTGCGCGGAGAAGAGTTCAGCAAGCGGTTGGAGCAAAAGTGTCAAATCTTGAGAAAGTAGAGCAATGCTCAGTTTATTATCTAGTAATTTCAAGAAGATAAGTGGTGCCCGGAGGCAGATTCGAACCACCGACATGCGAATTTTCAATCCTGAACTCTTGTCTAAATTTCAATGACTTAGATCCGTAAAAAACGTCAAATAACTGGGTGAATTTTGTCAAAGGTTTCTCGCCTAACAGAATTGTGAGGGCTTCAGGAACCGCTTTTTAGAAGAGTAAGAAGCCTCTGTGCAGACCAAAGCCGCCATTCGCTGCAGCGCGAAAAATTGATAACTAGAATGACTACTTTAGGATGCCTAACTCAAGGCACATCTGCGAAGGATCGGCGCCCGCTCGTTCACCGATGTCTTCACTGCCATTGGTCAAGTCTGTGACCTCTACGATCCTAAAGAGTGCTGGAACTACTTCAAACATGCTGGATACGTATCAAACTAAAATCGAAAAGCTTTCGGGCCAAAAGCATGCGTAATCGGGCTTGTCCTTCACGATAGGTCAGCTCCTGTTAAGATCGCAGCATATTGCTGCGAGGATGGGAGAGCACCATGGAATACTATGCTGGTTTGGATGTTTCTTTACGGTCTGTTTCGATCTGTGTGATCAACGGCGAAGGTAAGATTATATTTGAACGCTCGGTTGCCTGCAAAGTTGATGTTATCGCCAGCACCTTAGCCCAGACGTCGTTGCTTATCACTCGCATTGGCTTTGAAGTTGGAACAATGAGCCAGCCCCTGTTTTACGGTTTGAAAGAACAACACGGTTTTGACATTGTCTGTATGGAGGCGCGGCAAGTGCATGCGGCTCTGTCGGCCATGCGTAACAAGACCGACAAGAATGATGCGCGCGGCATAGCGCAAGTCCTGCGCTCCGGCTGGTATAGCCCAGTGCATATGAAAAGTCGCCGTTCGCATGCAATGCGCACGCTCCTGAGCAGTCGCAAGGCATGCTTGCGTACCAGAAAGTTGGCAGTTGTCATGCACCGCATGTGGGTCAATGACACATCATTCTGTCGTGATGGCTTGGAGGTTGTTGCATGATATAGCCTGACCTAAATATCACGGCAGGATCGTCCTCTCTGGACGAGGTTTGTAGATGAAGCCGAAAATGTCTGCTGCGCCATGAAAGCGCGTCCAATAGCGGGGCTCTCTACAACCATTCCGGCACATGCATGCAGCCGCTCACAATGAAGAGCGATCCAGACTGCGAAGAGAAGCGTGACCCGGAGATGGATATGATCCGAATGAAAAGGAAAAAGAGCTTGACCTCAACGCCCGATTAGAGAAGCGGTCATTCGCGTGTTTTCATCATGGGTTGAACTTATTCAACCAGTTGCGATTGGTCTCATACGATAGGATAGTACCGCGCTCCAGCTCACTCTCTCTGCTTCGCTCCTGGCGTTCTAGCAGACGTTTCTTGGGGTTTTGCCCCGGACCGTCTTTTCGATCTGATGTAGCTCACCAATCTGGCGCAGGTCTTTTGGAGCTACAGGCGGTGTTTTGTTGCGTGCGACTTCATAGAGTTTGCGCCTTGCGTGGCTCCAGAGCAATAAGCGAGCATCACCGGGTTCTTTTGTCGTTTCAGCAGCCGACATCTTTACATGCGGAGCACCAATCCACTGACTGTTAGAGATCGATCAGGATGCGGGCTATGCGCCCGTTACCATTTGTTGGCGATCCGCCAACATTAAGATAAGCTGAGACAACAGGCTGGTTGCAAATATCCCGAAGAACAGGGGGGCTACCGTCATATTGAAAGTGCCAGCAATGACTGACCCAATCGCCATGGCAATGCATCCGGACAGAAAACTGATGGCCGAGTTGGCCAACCCGGCAATATGTCCAAGCGGTTGCAGGGCGATTGCGTTCATATTGCCCATCGTAAGTCCGAAGCAAAAGAAAACGATCGAGATTAAGACAAGAAATCCGTATAAAGATAATGGGGCAATGTGGTTGATGACATATGCCAAACCGCTAACCAGGATCACGCCAAACAGGGCGGCCCGACAGATCAATTCCGGGCTATAGCTTTCAACCAGACGGGCGTTGGCTAAACTGGCAATACCGATAAAGCCTGCACCTACCCCAAAGTAGAGCGCGAACAGATCACCTGATTCAAAGATATCGCGGTAGATCTGCTCGGCCGACATGACATAGGCCATAAAAGTCCCCATCATCAGCCCGCTGGCGATTGTATAGGCACGTGTTTTCCGGTTCAACAGGGTCGCGACAAGTCCGTCGCGGACCGAGACAAGACTGCCCGCGCTGCGCCGCTCAACTGGAAGAGTTTCCGGCTGGCGCGTCCAAACCCAAAACCCCGAGGCGCATGTCAGCACCAGCATGAACCAGAAGATCGACTGCCATCCCGCCAGCATCAGAATCCCCTGTCCAAGCATTGGAGCGATGCAAGGTACAATGATGAACACCGCCATCGTCAGGGACATGATGCGAGCCATGGCGGCTCCATCATATCGGTCACGAATAACGGACATAGGTACGATCCTGAGCGCCGCGGCCCCCGCGCCTTGAAAGAACCGGCCTACAAACATCACGGCGAGGCTATCTGCCAGAATGCAAACCAGGCTGCTCAACACGAAAACCGCCATACCGATGAATAGGAGTGGCCTACGTCCAAAGCGATCTGACAATGGCCCGTAGGCGAGTTGCCCGATGGTCAATCCCAAAAACAGAATGCCGACGATCTGCTGCAATGCATTGCCATCGGCGATCCCGAAACTCTCGCCGATGTCGGGCAGCGCGGGCAGCACAGCGTCAATCGACAATGCTCCTAGCGATGTAGTCAGCGCGACGAGTGCAACAAATTCAACTTCACTCTGTTTGTTCGTTGCGGACATATCCGAGCATCCTCATTGCATGACCTCCAATCGGCCGATGTTGCGAGGAGTATCTTTTTCGTTCATAATATAAACAAGACGCATTTTATTGAGGTCACATATGAAAAAACCTGATCTAATGAAGGTCGATGTCAAGCTGCTGACGATTTTCTGCGCAGTTGCGAAAGAGGGTTCGATCTCGCGTGCAGCTGCACGGATGGACGTCAGCCAACCCTTAGTCAGTCATGCTTTGGATCGGCTGCGTTTGGTGTTTGGAGATCCTTTGTTCGTGCGAGCTGGACGTGGCATTGCACCAACCGAGCGTGCCCTTGTCCTCGCACCTGAGGTTTCGGAAATACTAGATCGACTTGAGGCACTCGTTTCGCCAGAACCGCTGGAATTGGAGAAAATGACGACCCGATTTTGCCTTGAAGCGCAAGACTACGAGCGTCAGTTGATTTCTCCCAGACTGCTGGACAGATTTTTAATCGAAGCGCCGCAAGCCAAACTTCGCTTGATCCCGTCTGGCCGGAATTACGTGGATCGGCTGCGTATGCGAGAGAGCGATGTTGTCGTCACACCTCTCCCGCCGTCAGATCAGCTTGATATCTACAGCACTACGCTGTTTGAGGATTGCTCAAAGTGCTTCTTTGATCCCAAGGTCGTTTCGGAAGATGAAGTGCGTGAGAATTTCGGTACACTGCCTCACGCGACAGTCCGTTTCTCTCTGTCTGGAACGCCCTTCGAAGAACGCATCTTTGAACAACATGGTATAGAGCGTCAGTTGAGGGTCGAAGTTCCTAGTTTCGAAGCCCTTCCCCCATTGATGCGTGGGTCACAGCTCATAGCGATCTTACCGTCGCGCATGGCGCATGGGCTGTTCAGGGAATTCGCGCACATTGAGCCGCCTTGCCCGTTTCCAACTGTTCAATTCAAAATGATCTGGCACAAGGCCACGCACCATTCCCCAGCGCAAAGATGGTTTCGTGGTGCAGTTCGGCAGGCGGTAGAGCAGATTGTGTAAACGGTAGGTTCCAATCTCCTACCGATCTGGTCATTTTTAACTATTGCTTGGAAAAACGCCGAACTCGACGAGAATTATCGCCATATATCAATTTTTGACATATATCACCTCAATGAAATGCGCCTTGTTGATGTAATTGCTGATGAGTACTTTCCGGGTAGCCAGCGAAAGTAGCTAGAAATCTGAGAAAGCGTTTCAAATGGATATGAAAACCTACCGGAATGACAGTGTTGCAGTCTCCAGACTTGGCTTGGGATGCATGCGCATGTCGATGATGCCGAACCAGCAGCGTTCCGAAAGCATTGCCACCATTCACGCCGCGCTGGAGGCAGGCATCAACCTCCTGAACACAGGGGATTTTTACGGCCAGGATGGTCATAATGAATTTCTTATCGGTGAGGCACTGAAAAGCGTTGACCGGGACAAGGTATTCATTTCCCTGAAGTATGGAACTTTTCAGAATGCTTTTACGGGCAGCAACAAGGTCGATGTTGGCCCAAAGAATGTGAAAACTTACATCACCTCCTCTCTGAAACGCTTGGGTCTGGATTATGTGGACCTGTATCAACCCGCTCGTGTGGATATCGGTATCCCTGTTGAAGATACCATCGGTGCGATCGCTGACCTGGTCGAAGCCGGATATGTGCGCAATATCGGCCTGTCGGAAACCGATGCAGAGACCATTCGCAAAGCGCATGCCACCCACCCGCTGAGCTTGGTGGAGTTCGCTTACTCCGTAACCGATACCTCCATCGAAAAAAGCATCCTGCCCACGGCACGTGAATTGGGTATCGGTATTGTGGCCTTTGGCGCCATGGGTTTTGGTAAATTACCCGATGCAGAAGGCGATCCTTTGATAGTTACGCTACGCCATATGGCCGCCGACAAAGGCATTTCGATTGCCCAACTGTTGCACGGCTGGCTGTTGGCCAAGGGCGAAGACATTATCCCACTGGCTGGCTCTCGCACCACAGCCCAACTAGAGGATACGCTGCAAAGCTGGGATCTAAGTCTAAGCGACGAAGATCTAAACAGAATTGAAGCCGCTCGAAGTGCAAGTGAGCTGGTTGGCCGTTCAATGCCAAACATGGTCATCAAGAATGGTGTTCTTCTGGAGCAAGACTAGCCGGACACCGCGCGTTCCTACGAAACTCTCAGAATTATGTCTGCCAATTGGAGGAATTGATCCATGCGTCTAATCGTCAACGGCTCTGAATTTGATGTACCAGACTCATGGCAAGATGAAACGCTGCTTATGGTGCTGCGTGAACAGTTGGGTTTTGTTGGTCCAAAACTTGGCTGCGGCCAAGGGGAGTGTGGTGCATGCACAGTTCACATCAACGGTGAGGCTGCCCGCAGCTGTTCCATTTATGCGATTGATGTCCAGTCTGACAGCATTGCCACAATTGAAGGTCTTGCCAGCGCCGATGGTGTTTTACATCCTGTTCAACAGGCTTGGTTGGACGAGCGCGTCGCTCAATGTGGTTACTGTCAGGCAGGGCAGATCATGCAAGCCGCGGCATTGCTGAATGAAGAACCGGACCCTGACGACCAAACAATCATAGATCGTATGAGCAACAATCTTTGTCGTTGCGGAACTTATAAAAGGATCAACCTCGCAATCAAGAACGCTTCCCAAGTGATGCAAACAAGAAAGGGAGGCTAGAAATGAAACCAACTACACAAAAAAAGCGGCGCTTCACACGACGTGGTTTCTTGAAAGCTGCTGGTTGGACAGCAGCGGGTCTAACCGTCACCTATTTCGTGGGCAGAGAGTTCGCGCCAGTAATGGCGTCGATGCGCGCACCAGACTTTGAGGAGGGCACAGCGTGGATCAAAGTTGACCTGGATGGCACTGTAAGAATGCTAAGCCCCGTGCACGAAATGGGACAAGGGTCATCCCTCGGCCTAGCCCAGATCGTAGCTGAAGAGCTAAATGTTGATGTTGAGGATATCCAAGTCTCGCTTCCCTCAACAAACGACGTAACGAGACTTCAGGTCACCGTAGGAAGCTCGGGAACCAGTAACAACGCCCGTCCTCTGGCTGAAGCTGCTGCTGGTCTTCGTGAAGAGCTGAGACAACGTGCGGCCAAGCAAGTTGGCCTTGATGCCCATGCTCTTGGCGATGCTAAAGGCGGTTTTACTACCCCGGAAGATCAAATCGTGACCTTCGCTGATATTGTCACAGGAACAAACGAAGTGATCGATCTTGGGGACCTCCCGGATGCGACCTCTTACACGTTTGATCCAGGCAGGGAGAAGGTGCAGGTTGGCAAAACTGCTTTGCAGGTTCAAGGGCGCGATATTGTAACCGGCAAAGAGGTGTATGCACTCGACGTTCGTTTGCCGAACATGACATATGGGCGCGGCGTTCCAGCCCCCATGGCAGGTGCCCAGATCGTTGATGTTGATGATGGTGGCGTCAGCAGTATGCCCGGTGTCATCAAGGTCGTGGTCGATAAAGAGCGTAATTTTGCCGGCATTGTCGCGGAAACGCCAAGCGTTCTTGACGCTGCACTCGAGCAGATGACTGTACAGTGGGACAGCCCATCAAGTTATACTCAAAAAGACATCGACGCGATGATTGATGTTGATATTGCTCTTTCGGCCGGGGAACTTGAGAGCATCCTCGAAAACGATGATGTCGCTCAGGATCAGGTTTGGACCGTTGACCGACGTCAGGATTTGCCAATTGTCGAACATGCGACGATTGAACGGCGTTCTGCGGTTATTCAATTTAGTGAGCGGGACGGGCGAGAAGTGGTCGAGATCTGGGCGGGCACACAGGACATGTTCGTCAACCAAAAGAAGGCAGCTGCGGAACTTGGGTGGTCAACAGACCGCGTAACGGTTCACCTCATGCGTGTGGGGGGCGGCTTTGGTGGTCGCGCAACATATGATGTTGTCCGCGATGCCGTGCTCCTTGGACGAGAGGTTGATCGACCGGTCAAGGTGGTGTGGTCGCTACGTGACGAGTTCCTCGCAGACCGTACGCGTCCGCCATCGTCTCATCGGGTTCGGATCAAAGCAGATGACGATGGGAAAATCACCGAATGGTGGCACGCTTTCGTCAGCGGACACGTCATGTTCAACGATTTTTTGTTACCTGAAGGGGGCTTGTCGCTCGTTCGGAAACTGTTTCACGACATAGGCGCCACTATAGGTTCTCATCCATTCTATACCGTTGATCGCCGCCGCATCGAATTCACTGACGTCGAACTTCCTTTCCATGTTGGCCAGTGGCGCTCACTTGGCGCGACGCCCAATTCGCTTGCAGCCGAGGCGGCGGTTGAGGAACTCGCGCGAACGCTCAACCTGGATCCAATTTCGCTACGGATACAGAATCTTGGTCCGGAACAAGACCGGCTCAAGACGTGTTTGACAAAGCTGAAAACCATTTGTGCCGCTCGCCCGCTTCCTGAAGACGCAGAGGTTGGTCGCGGTTACGCCGCTGCAATCTTTGCTGAGCAAACCCATGTTGCAATGGCTTTTGACGTATCTTATGAGAAAGAGAACGAACAAATCCGTATCGATCGTTGTTATTGTGTGCTTGATCCCGGATTTGTTTTCAGCCCTGATCAAGTCAAGGCTCAGATCGAAGGGTGTACCATGATGGCCATCGGGCAAGTCTTGGTCGAAGGGGCGCCTATCGATGATGGTTCGATTTCAGCTTATGGTTTCTTCGACTATCCGATTGCGACGATTGACCACGCGCCAGAATTTGAAATTGAACTCATCAGTGACCCCTCTGTCGCGCCATCTGGTGTTGGTGAAGCCGCGTTGATCGCTGCACTTCCTGCTCTCGTAAATGCCATCCGCGCAGCAACAGGATATCGCGCAAACAAACTGCCAATAGATGAGGACGATCTTGTTGCCACAATGAACACGAAGGGTTGATCAGAGTGAATAATCGAGTGAAGCTAGGCCCAGGACCCATTGATTTTTAATATCTTGCCTGACTTACTTTGTGAGCGTTCGGTGAAGTCGACCTGACGCGATAGGATTTGATTTTCTATTCTTCCTCCAGTTTTGTCAGCAGGCGCTGGAAGGAAGTTTGCCCGTCGCTCAGGTTGCCAGTCGCCATGGCACAAGAAAAACACGGCTATATTACTGGCTGAATGATCACCGTTACAATCCCATGCTTGAAGGGAGATCAATGCATACAACAGAAACAGGGTTTGTTTCTAACAGTGTCGTCGAGGAGTGCCTTTCGTGTTCATGCTGCGAGGAAGTTGTTCAGGCACCGCTGCCCTCCCGGCCAATCGAGCGCGGGTGCCCGGGATCAGAGTTGCTGGCTCAAATTGCTGATCATAAAATCAATCGCATCAACGATCTCATGCCATGGTATTACGCTGCTAGATCAGTGTAACTGAAGCCCTAATTGATAAAAAGGCTGGGGTCATCGGACGCACACAGTCATGACAGCTTCCGTGATGTTGATAAGCACCACTCGCTTACCGTTGCTTGAGCGTTGTCGTGTAACAAGGCCGCGCTTTCTAAACGACCAATGACCTTGATCGCGCCTCCTTCGGTGAGCAGCAAGGCGTGTGAAACTTCACTCATCGTCACAGGTGCTCCAGACTGGCAAACACGCCCAAGCATTTCTTTTCTGAAAGTGTCAATTTACATTCTTCCATAACAGCAGCCTGCAACATTTGCCGAAGGCGTTCTGCTTTAAGCGGTAACAGATAGGCCATCCTTATGTTTAGACGCTCTTTCTCGGGTGGTAGATCTAGTTTTGCCTTCGCAATCCCTATCTTTGAATAGATTACTTGACAAGAAAAGTATTCCAGACAAGTATATCCAAACTTATGCGGTAATAAGTTAGACAACCTGTAGCAGCCGTATGACCATGTAAAAAAGGATACGCGGATGTCCGTACCTCTGCTGCTCACCCTTTCGTTGTTCTGTGAAGTTTTGCAGGTGCATCCAATGGCAGCAACGTTGCAGGATCAAATGGAATATTTTCTAGAGAACTTGCCATCATGAATCGCGCACACTCACAGCGCTAAATAGGCAGGACCAGATGTCGCCTATGTTTGGCTGGATATCTTTTAAACGGGGAACTTATGGATGCGGCCCATTGAATTTACGGTAGTAATTTTCGTATTGGTAGGTGTTTTCATGACAGCTTGTGCGGCTACTCAAAAAGATCACAAGCAAGGATCTTTGAATTTCAAAGATGGAGCATTTAGGAATAACAGTCTGGTCGAAACTCACTCCTTCTGGGAAGTAGCCTGGGCAGGGCTGACCTCTGACACGGAAAGGGCTAAATGGCCGAAATGGGTGGAAACGATCACAGATCCGTCCCCGCAGGACAGAGTCAATAGCAAGGACGCACGCGTCACCTTCATCAACCATTCAACTTTTCTTATCCAGATAAATGGGTTCAATATTCTCACTGACCCAGTGTTTTCAGAACGAACCAGCCCGATTTCCTTTGCTGGCCCAAAGAGGGTTCATAAACCGGGCATAGCTCTGGAGGATCTACCAGAAATCGACGTAATTATCGTAAGTCATGATCACTATGATCATCTGGACTTGAAATCCATAAATCAGTTGATTAAGCGCGACAACCCCAAAATATATACCGGACTTGGGGTGGGAAGTCGCTTGGCATCCTCTGACAACATCAATGAACTAGATTGGCTGGATAGCGCGCAAGTGTCAGATGATTTTAAGCTTTGGTTTCTTGAAGTGCAGCATTTCTCAGGTCGTACATTGACTGATAGAAACTCCACTCTCTGGGGCGGGTTTCTTATGCAGATTGGTGGCAAGAATATCTACTTTGGCGGTGATAGTGGTTACGCCAATCACTTCAAGAGAACATATGAACAATTTGGACCTGTTGACTTGGCCTTTCTGCCAATAGGTGCCTATGCACCTCGGCATTTATTCAAGCCAGTGCATCTTGATCCATTTGAGGCTGTTAAAGCACATATGGATTTAAGAGCAAAACAGTCAATCGGCATGCATTATGGAACCTTCCAACTGAGTGCAGAAGCGCGCGTTGAGCCGGTTGAACTTCTGGAACAAGCCAAGCGTGAGGCTCAACTGTCCCCTTCTAGCTTTATCACGCTCAATGTAGGCCAGCCGCTGGACATGATCGGTGTTGGCTCCTCTGATTAGTACCAGTCATCCTCGCTGACAAAGCACGTAGAAATATAGAGAAACATGATCAACTACGTTAGGTCGCCTTCACCGAGCACCTACGCTTTACCGTTGATGGGAGCGATTTTACAACCTCTATCAATCGCATCATAGCTATCAAGGAAGACCGCCTTATGGGGCCCTCCGATTAGTGCTTAAATTGTTAGATAGGCTGTTATGGAATCTCATCGAAATCGTAGGAGCCAGCTTTTGGCGTTTCAGACAGGAGAAACACAATGATAAGATTCCAGCTCAACGGAAATTCAGTTACTACTGGCGTGAATGAAGATGCCCCTCTTCTTTACGTTTTACGAAATGATTTTTCTCTGAACGGCCCTAAATTTGGCTGTGGTGCCAGCGCATGTGGTGCATGTACTGTGCTTGTTAATGGTCAGGCCGTTCGGTCCTGTATCACACCGGTCTCGCTTGTCGCCGACACCGAGGTAGTGTCGCTCGAAGATCAGACACCCGGCAGCGTTCTTTCAGTGCTTCAACAAGCGTTCCTGGTTGAGCAGGCTGCACAATGTGGCTACTGCAGTAATGGGATGATCCTGACGGCTACCGAACTGCTATCGAACAATCCTGCCGCAAGTGATGCAGAAATCCGTGAGGGCATGGATGGTATTTTGTGTCGCTGCGGGGCACAGGCGCGTGTGCTAAAAGCAATCAAGCGTGCTCAAGTGCAGATTTGAGGAGGGCTAATCATGATTAAGCCTGACACAGCATCACTTTCTCGACGTTCCATTCTACACGGCATTGGGGGGCTCACCGCCTATTTTGCATTGCCGGTTTCTATCCGTACTGCTCAGGGAGAAATGCGACGCCCAAATGAATCGACAGTTGATGCCTGGATTCGCATAGATCCCAAAGGCAGCGTTTATGTGTCCTCTGGCAAGGCTGAACTTGGGCAGGGAATTCAGACTGCATTTGGGCAAATCGTTGCAGAGGAACTGGATGTCGATCTTGCGCGCATAAAGGTGATCAATCCAGACACTGACCGGTCACCAGATGAATCGTATACGGCAGGCAGCGCATCGATACAGTCGAGTGGTATGACATTACGCCACGCAAGTGCCGAAATCCGCCGTCATCTTGTCAAGATGGCAGCGGGCAGGCTCCACGCCGATTTGGTGGACATCCGTGTCGAAGATGGAGAGGTGATCGCTCCGGACGGCGGTCACATAACCTATTGGTCTTTGGTCGGTGGTTTGGAAATAAATATCCCGATCTCTGGCAATGCTCAACCAAAGCGCCCAGCAGACCATAAGCTTGTGGGTACGCCCCAGCAACGGGCTGATCTACCGGCGAAACTATACGGTGAAGCCTCTTATATCGTCGATATTCGCCTTGAGGGCATGGTTCATGGCCGCATCGTACGCCCCCCAGCACCGAAGTTCACACTCGTGGATGCATCCATCGACACCGTCAGTGCAATGGACGGTGTGATCTCAGTTGTACGGGATGGTAGTTTTCTTGGCGTGATTGCGGAACGTGAAGAACAAGCTGTGGCTGCAGCTGAAGTATTGGCCGAAGGTGCAAGCTGGGACATCCCGCCCATTGAACCACCGCTAGAGGAGTTGCCTGAACGGATTAAAACGCTGCCGTCATTCGACAGTGTTTTTCTGGAGGTTGGCGATGTTAACTCTGCCGGTGGCGAGCGTTTCGAAGCATCTTACTATCGTCCTTTTCATGCCCATGGTTCGATCGGACCATCTTGTGCGATTGCTCAGGTTGATGGCGATATCCTAACGGTGTGGTCGCATACGCAAGGTGTCTACCCAGCCCGGCGTGACATGGCAAACGTACTAGGGATGGCTGAGAGTAACCTGCGTTTCATTCATGCCCATGGAGCCGGATGTTATGGCCATAATGGTGCAGATGATGTAGCGATGGATGCAGCGCTCTTAGCCCGCGCAACCGATTTACCAGTACGTGTGATGTGGTCGCGTCAAGATGAGCTGGCCCATTCACCATTTGGCACGGCAATGCGTATTGAAATTGCTGCCGAACTTGATTCCAACAACAGGCTGCGCTCCTATGAGCACACGCTCTGGTCAGGTGCTCATATTGCGCGTCCGGGTTTGCAATCCCAAATGAGCCGGGGTAATCGTAGTGGCCTCATGCCCGCTTGGTCTACTAACAGCGATATGCAACCCTATGCATTTCAAAGCGCAGCTTCCATGTTCGGGGCGGATCGTAACAGTGATCCGATCTATGATATCGCGAACAAGAGGCTGACAAAGCACCTTCTGCCCGAGATGCCTTTACGTGTCTCAGCGATGCGCAGTCTGGGAGCTTATTCCAATCACTACGCTATGGAAAGCTTTATGGACGAAGTCGCCTTTAATGCTGATGTGGACCCGATTGAGTTCCGGTTGCAGCACCTCAGCAATCCGCGCTATCGGGCGATTGTCGAAAAGGTTGCAGAAGAAGGCAATTGGTCTGGTCGTTCGAACAAAAAGGGCACTGGACGTGGTTTCGCATTTGGACGCTATCGGAATACATCGGGCATATTCGCAATTGTCGTCGACGTACACGTAGATTTAGAGAATGGCGAGGTAGCCATTCCAAAGGTCGTTGGAGCCATAGATGTCGGTCAGGTAATCAATTCGGACGGCGTGCTCAATCAGATCGAAGGCGGAATCATCCAATCCCTGAGCTGGACCTTGATGGAAGAGGTGACTTACGATCACACCGGCGTCACCAGTACCGAATGGTGGGATTACCCAATCATGAGTGTCGCGCAGTCCCCGGTCATTGAGCTTCATTTGATTGACCGCCCAGACTTGCCCTCTGTTGGAGCAGGTGAGGCTTCACAGGGGCCGACTGCAGCAGCACTTGCCAATGCCGTCTTTGACGCAACTGGCGCTCGCGTTCGTGATTTGCCACTGCGGGCTGACAAGATCCTGAAGCAAATGACTTAACTGAGTTCTTTTGACGGAGTTAAGCCAATAGGTTTTAGAGATTGTCGAACTGTGGCTCGAAGTAAAATGCAACGCGCATTTAATTCTGGGTATCTCCACATACCCAGACCAATCTATGCCTTCATTAGTTGAATAGCGGAGAGCTTTGGCCAGAAGACGTCCAAACTGTAATCCGTACTGATGAGGAAAACGCGACAGATCGCAACGTTTATTGGTGAAACTTGAAGGGCACGTGTGATGCACACCCATTTGAGCATGGCATAACAGATGTCCGAAATAAAGTTTCGACTATAGGAGACACCTGATGAGAACACTTGCAGTGATGCTTTGGACACTAGCCTCTATTTTACTTTTTCCCATAACAGTGCACGCTCAGGATTGGCGTGATGAGGCAGGTTATCTTTATTTAGCTGATCGTCTTGATCGACCGCAGGACGGTTATTGTATTGACGTGGCCGGATCGGGCAACTGGGTAGACTTTACCATGCCGTTAAACGCGCATAATTGCAAACGGCCGGGTTTCTATGCAGACGAGGCCGTTACCTTTTCCTCTCCTGGTGCCATTCGTTTTCCCGCTTATGGGGGGTGCGTGACAGCGGTTGGTTTGAATGGGAGAACATTGCCTGGTGCCCCGCTGATGATCAAACATTGTGCTGATGAAGTTGATATCGCGCAATATCCTTTTGTGCGGGCGTCTTTACAAGATTTCACACATCGTACAGATGGGCGTATTGAATTAACTGGCACGGGGCTTTGCTTCGAGGTTGGCGCAGATTCTGACAGCACCTTTTCAGAAGATCATCGCTGGCGTACCCTAAATCTGAATACCTGCGAAGATATTCCCGAAAGTCGATCAGTCTGGTTAGAATTTGAGCGAGAAACAGAATAATACCTATGTCGCAGCTAATACTTCGAAGGATACTGTCGCAAACTTCGCTGGAATGCCCTTTTGGCTCAGTTGGCCCTTCCTGATCTTGTGGTCAGCAATTTGGCGCTATCAACTTAATCTGAAGTTTGCCGCAATAGTTTTCTCCAGACGCATTTTAAGCTTCAAGCACAGCAGCTTGTTTCCATTGTGAAAAAGCGTTGATACGGTAGAGGTGAGTGTCGATTGCGGATCGTTGGTGGTGAGGTGGAGCGAAGAGATTGCGCAGGCCGGAGAATGTTTCCAGAAATATTTGAAGTTGGCCTGGCGACTTGAACTTTTGCATGGCTCGTTTTCGCGAGGGCAAATGCAAGTTCTCGGAGCGATTGTTTAAGTCCTTATGGCTGAGGTACTCAACAGCTGGCATCACTTTGTGTTTTGCTGCACCATAAGAGCCGAGTTTGTCGGTAACAATTCGTTTTGGAGCAACTCCTTACCTTGGTAACAGATATGTCATTAAACGTTTAGCAGCCATGGTATTGCGTCGTTTTTGAAGGATCTCATCCAGTATGTAAACATCTAGATCAAGAGCCTGCCACAGATAGCATCGCTGGCCCTCGATTTTGATCACAACATCATTAAGATACCAGATATCTGAGCTTTGTGCTCTTTTGCGTCGCAACCGATGACTGTAAGCTGGGCCAAACTTGATGCCCCACGGGCAGATGGTTTCATATGATAAGGTTATGTCGTGCTCCGACAACATTTTTGCGACTGAGCAGCCCCATTGGAGTGATCCGAGTTGAAAGTGAGTGCATGGTTGGCCTTCGATCCATCTGAATGGAGGCTTCCGGGACTGGCGGGTGATAGCTCAGAGCACTGTGGGGTCGTTTGGTGTTGTAGTGTTTTCTCCAGCATTCGATGATGATTTGAAATTCAAGGAGGGAATAGAAGATTTCACTGTTCAGTAGCTCCTCGCGCATACGCCCGTTGAAGCTCTCGCAATACCCATTTTCCCAAAGTGTGCGTCTGGTGACCCCGGCCTTTTTATTGATTAGGACTTCAGTTATGCTTATTTAGCAGCGTAACACCATGGCATGAGATCGTTAATGCGATTGATTTTATGATCAGCCATATAGACCAGCACCCATGTGAGCCAGGCTTGCAGGTCGACATCATTTAGCTTCGCTGTTTCAATGAGGTTGAGGCGATGGCAGCAGCTTTTCCTCCGCCCTCTAATCCCATGAAGAGATAAATTTTCCTTCTCAGAGCCAAAGACTTCAATGCGCGCTCAGCAGAGTTATTGTCCAGTTCCAGCTGGCCATTATCAAGCTAGGGCCATGAGCAAAGTGGCCTTTTGTGATCCGTTGGGCACTACAGGCACTATACTCATGTGACCGCAAAGATCCATCAACGCCTCCTAACCAAGACATCTAAAAACAATTATTTTGACAGCAGCAACCCTTGAGGGAAACACCCGAATGTCCAGTGTTCGCCCTCATCTCTGGCAACAGGCTCTCGCTTACCTCAGTTCTCGCAGCGCTGCGAACGGTAGCAAAGTTCGCATCTTACTAGTTCAAAATCACCAAAGCGGGTGAATGCGATTCAATGTTCCCTTGTTGTTCTTCGTAACACCCAAAATACACGCTGGGTCCAGTTGGGACTACCTGGTCGATGAAGCTCAAGAAGTTGGCAGCACCTATAATGCAGTTTGTACGCCAGATTTCTTCGGTTTCAACGACAAGGGTGAGCTGCAATACTGTGGCAGCTTGCATGATGCTGGCTTCAACGACCCAACCAACCGCACACCAGAACTTCTCAATGCCATGCGTCAGGTTGCCAAAACCGGCTGCGGACTGAAGCATCAGATCCCGAGCATGGGTTGTTCAATAAAGTGGAAGTAGATCTGTTTGCGCGAAGGCTAGTCAAATTGGAGGCAATGATAAAGCAGGACGCAGTAGCCGCTAGCAGAGGACCATAACCGGCCATTAGAGCGTTTCCATCAATGGTTGATGTTGTCTACATGGAAGGTTTTCTGAATGTCTTTGCGGGAAGTACTTCTGCAGCTCTAAGCAGCCCTTAAAACCAATTGCCGTACTTAATCGTAATAGACTGGAGCATGTCGCAGAGTTGACCACTGCTCGCTATCATGTCCGTATATGACAAGAGCGGCATTTTCTCGATTTGTAACATCAAAGATTTTCTTTGTACTGGCCCGTATGCGAAGTTCGTCATCCATATCAGTGATATACATCTCGCGTGTTGCAGCATCTGCCATTGAACTATGCATCACAGCGTCAATGGCCAACAGAACCGGTCCAGTTCTAGGTAGGCGGACAAGCAATGACTGATGACCGGGAACATGACCACTCGTCTCTAACAACTTAACTCCAGGTACCAATTCCATGTCACCGTCAATGACGCGGTAGTTAAGTGATGCACTGCCCCACACATCTCTGTTTGCAGCAAAACGAGGATGCCCACCCTTGGCAAGATCGTATTGCTCACGTTGTATGATCAACTCTGCCTTGGAGAAAAGGTCATGGTTGCCCGAATGATCATCATC
Source organism: Pseudovibrio sp. W64 (assembly GCF_001623145.1). Classification (NCBI taxonomy): domain Bacteria; kingdom Pseudomonadati; phylum Pseudomonadota; class Alphaproteobacteria; order Hyphomicrobiales; family Stappiaceae; genus Pseudovibrio; species Pseudovibrio sp. W64. The sequence goes on from NZ_LMCI01000010.1 coordinate 56,071, forward strand.
CAGATGTGAACAAACAAGGTAGTGGATGTCCAAGGGAGAAAGGCCAATTGATGATAGACGGGAGACGATAGAATCCTCCGCTGACATTTCGACTGTGAGGCCAGGTGGATTTTGTGGGTTGTCAATAAAGGAACGAGGCCAACCTGTGTCGATGAGAATATTGACGTTATCATCTGTTTGGATGACGTATCCAGGAACAGGTATGTTGCCGGGTTGCATTGTGGCCAATGGAAGTAAGTAGAGGCGCATAGGTCAGATCCGTTCTGCAGACTGCACCGCTAATCAACCAGCGAATGAGCAGCTTTTATTATAGATTTTGAGAAACTTATGAAGCTCAAAAAGTTTGTAATGAACGCAGACAAAACTGATACATGCTTCAAAGCAATGGTCATAACTGCGCTCTTCTGGTGAATTTAAGTTAGATCTCAAGGGGCCTAACCGTCCACACCCCAGACAGTGATTTTCAGGTTCCCATCTGCCTCAACAAAGGCGACAACAAATCGACTGTCAAAAGTAGATACTTTGGATATCTCTGTTGTTTCGATCTGCGTAAATTCGCCAATAACTGATTGGTTTCTTAATAGCTGAAAACCATCATCATTTAGATCCCAAAGACTAATCCAAGCACAGAAGTGGGGACTGTAAATAGGGTCTTCACAGTTACCATATGCTCCGATTTGACCCGTGATAAGTTTTCCAGTTGGAATCGATTTGACTACCGCCTGCGTTGTGGATCCGATGTCTGGATAGATTTCTAACTGTGCATACCGCTCGAACTCACCAGGAATTGCAGCGTTCGTTTTGCGCCATTCAATGAGTTTGGAAATACTTCCGTTCCCAGAGATAGTCACCCAACGTCCAGCCACTACATCAATAATCGCGGTCACGTCGACGTCTTGAATTTCAAGACCACCATTTGACGCTCCGCCATACGGCGAAAATGCACCACTATGAAGAATTTGTGTCAGACGTAAGTTGCCATCTTTGTTTCTTCTGGCAAGTATATTTGTTACTCCTTTTGAGAGGGCAAGATTACTTGCATTATTGAAGTTGACTTCATCTGACAAAGTGAGCGCATTGTCTTCCAGGAACGCCATAACGGCAAATGCCTGACCATTCGGACGCCGGGCAGCAATGAGTGCTGCGCCATTTGCTTCCGTTGCTGTGACTTCGGTAATCTCCGGGCCAGTTAAATGGGAAACGCGATTGATGTTCATTCCATTCCCGGAGATCGCCCAGAGGATTATCTGCAGGTTCCCGTCACTGTCTCTTATGGGTGTAACAAAACTGCGACCTGTCAATTTTGCGATCGCTAAGCGGGTAGCGGTTTCAGTGTCACGAATACTGCTGGTGCCTAATGGCGTTGTCTCACTACTTTTCCATGTGATGATACGCAGGTTGTTACTTTCATCTAACACAGCGACCACATAGCCCTCTGAGAGGTGATAATTGTAACTCGTTAGTGCCATACCTTTAACGGTTCCGTAGTCGAACTCCTTTATGAGTTCGAGTTTGGCTGCCCGGCTCATCGAAAAGCCCATGAAGAGGAAAATCGACAGAGCCAATGCGAGTAGTCTGCTCATAGAAACCTCCATTCTCCTAAGATATTTTGATTAGCTAAAATGAAAGTTTCAGCGCCCGGTAATCACCCGCTTTGGAGGGCGGTGCTTATCAAGATCATCGCTGGTTCCCGCACTGACAAACCCATCTTTGTACCAGACAAAGTTCAGGTTGTTTTCACCATCAACGCCCATACCCGCAACATCCGCAGGCGTGTAACCAGGAGCCAGAGTGTATTTGTATGGTTTGCGGTGCTTGTCTAAGTCGTCACTGCTTCCTGCGCTGACGTAGCCGTTTTTGTACCAGACAAAACTCCAGTTATTCTCACCGTCCATTGCCATGCCAACGATATCACTGGGCTCGTAGCCGCTTGTTAGGGAGTATCGGTACTTCGAACGTTTGCTGTCCAGATCATCACTACTTCCGGCACTGACATAGCCATCCCGATACCAGGCGAAAACCATATTGTTTTCACCATCAAGTGCGAAACCGATCATATCCTTTGCGACATATTTATCTTTTCCTGGCCCTGGCCATGCGTTTGGTTTGCCTGTCAAGTAACAAGCTTCAATCTGCTCTGGGACAGTGTTTTTGTAGTAGATGGATCCGAAGTCATTTGCACGGTGATTTAGACCATTGTTATGCATCGTTTCATGCGCCATCACACTGGCAATACGGCGCGGCGAGTTATCACGGATGAAATCGCGATCCATTTCAAATACACCGCGTTTTGCGTAAACCCGATGTGCGCTAGCGTTTGTGCTTCCAGAAAGGTTCCTGCACTTGATTTTGGTGATTTTGGCACGATCCAAGTATCCAACAATTTTGCTGGGAGATTGCCTGCCATGCTCTACAAGATAGGCTTTATCCATACAGGTGATAAGCTCATTCTTCTTTCTCCGTGCAATAAACTTAAACTCTTGGAATGCATCTATAATCTTACTTTTCGATTCTGGTGAACAAGAGCGAATTTTCACCTTATCTTGCGCAGCTGAGTGTTCCACCGAAGAGGAAAACAACACTGCTAAAGCAAGAAGTGACATGACGTGTTTCATCTATCACCTCAAAATTTAGGAGTTGATCTTTTGTAGTGGCAAGTGAGTTGATGACTGATGCAAAAGTCAGAAGTTGTATTGCCTAGAAAACTCTTCGGTTATCGTAGGCGTTCGTATGGTTAGACTTTGGATGATAAGAGCATTCAACGTGCTCAAAGGGTTCTAATGCTTAGACACGTTTTATCGGCACCTGAATGAGACGTCTTGTAAAAAACGGCAGATGGATGAGCACACAAGATGAGCGTATACTTCAAATTCCCTCCACCTCCCGATTTAACGCGTTACATCAGAGGCTTTCATATTGCTGATCGGCAGGTTGGTGAACTCACCATTCAATCCCCTCCTACGGGATATCCTTTGCTTGGGCATATATGGAAAGGGATTGGGAGTGTCTGCGTCGGAGATATCGTCGTCCCGCAACTGGCCCCGCCGGTTACGCATTTTAGCGGCCAGTTATATAGGACGAATGCCAGTGTTCACTGGAATGGGTACATTGGTCACATCCTTGCGGAATTCACAGCAACCGGGCTTTATGAGCTCTTTGGTATTTTAGGTGATGAGCTTATCAATAAGACAGTACGGGTGAGCGCTCTGGCTCCTGAATTTGCAAGAAAGTTGGACGCCGAGCTTGCTGAAGTTGAGAGTACAGAAAGCTATCTGAGATGCTTTGAAAGAGCAAGCCCTCAGAGCTAGTTACGCACCCCGTTTTGTTTCTGAGGCTGTAAGCATCATCGAAGAGGCCCGCGGAGATGTTAAACTGAGGGAGCTTACTAAGAGAATTGGCACCGCTGAAAGAACTTTTCTAAGCCGATTTAAAAAAGTAGTGGGAGTGCCGCCGAAGTATTTCTGCCGTGTAACTCAGTTTAATTATTTTGTATCAGTTGTACTTTCAGGAGAAAAACTTCCACTGTCACAGCTTGCTACAGAGGCTGGTTTTTACGATCAGGCACACTTTACAAGAGCAGTACAGGAGTTTGTGCTAAGTGCCCCTTCGCATTTCCTTGAAGGAGACGTGACACAAGTTTCCAGCTTTATCAGGCAAATGAATGAGGCTGCAAATACTTAATATTGAGGTATCCAAAGTGATCGCACGGGCCTCAAGCGGCCATTGAAGCGCTTCCATCATGGGTTGAGACACGCTCACTCGAAGGCTTCTACAATAGCTCTTATGGACGATATGGATTTACTCAACTGACCAATCGTTAACACATTAATTTGGTGCCGAAGTTTCCGTGACAACGCCTGCTTGTGACTGTTCTCATATGCTTGCTCCGGCAAGATGGGGCTTTTCTTGTCCGGGGTTTTTGACGTTAAACAGGATTGCGTAGAGCACCGGGACCACGATCAAGGTGAGCACCGTTGCGAAGCTCAGGCCGCCCATGATGGTCATGGCCATGTTGACAAAGAAGGCATCCTGCAAGAGCGGAATAAGGCCAAGAACCGTAGTGGCTGCGGCCATAGCGACAGGCCGCATTCTGCTAACGCAGGAATCCACAATAGCAAGGTAAAGGTCTTTTGTTTCGGCCTGCTGATCTATTTCTTCAATGAGCACAATGGCATTCTTGATGAGCAAGCCTATCAGGCTCAAAGCGCCGAGGAGTGACATGAAGTCAAAACTGCCGTTCATAGCGAGTAAGCCAGCCGTTATGCCGATGATGGCCAAAGGGACCGTCAGCCAGATGATGAGTGGTTGACGTACGGAACCAAACAGCAGGATAGAGGTGACAATCATCAGAGCAAAACCAGCTGGCAGGGCACCATAGATACCCGCCTGCGCCTCAGCTGAATCTTCATATTCCCCGCCCCAGCTGAACGAATAGCCGGGAGGCAATTCAATCGCTTCGACGTCCCCTTTGATGCGGTTGAACAACGGCGTCGCCAACTCCCCTTTCGGATTGGCTGAAGCGATTATGGTTTGCATTCGGTTTCGGCCCCGAATAACAGTCTCTTCCCAAACCGTATCAAAGCGGTTTACCACCTGTTGCACTGGGACGGATCTTTGCAAGATCGGGCTCCAGACTTCAACATCGCGAATATGAGAAACGTCTTTTCTCTCCGCCTCTGGTGGGCGAACGACGATAGGAAGGAGGCGCGTCCCGTCTCTGTAAATCCCGACCTGACTCCCCTCAAAGGCCTGCGCTAATGCCACTGATAAATCCTGCCGGTTGATACCTAACTGGCGTGCGACCTGTTCGTTGAATATGGGTTTGATGAGCTTTTGTGGTTGACGCCAGTCCGTTCGCACATCCTTGGAATCTTCATCAGCCCTCATGATACGCATGGCCTCTCCTGCCAGATTTCGCAGAAGAACAGGGTCTGTTCCGTGGAAGCGCGCCTCGATTTTTCCATCCCGGCCGGGCCCAATACGCAGCGGTTTGATAATTGGGTCGAGCTGCGGCATTTCCTCAAACATGAACTTTTGAGTGGCGGCCCAGACATCCGGTATCTGATCGCGGGTCTCTGTTTGAACAATGATCTGTGCGTAGGCCGGACTGTTTTCCTTCGGCTCATAAACCAAAGAGAACCGCGCATCACCGCCGCCAATCAAGGATGTGGTTTGCGTTACCCCCGCCTGGTTGCGCACAAACTCCGCGACTTTGAGGGTATCGTCGCGGGTTTTACGAATGTCGGTTCCCTCAACCTCCCAGATATCAACGAAAAACATCGGCGTATTGGAGTTGGGAAAAAACGCCTGTGGCACGTAACCAAACCCAACCAATGCCGCCAAAAACAAACTGAAAGCAGCTGAAACCGTAACCCAGCGGAACCGAATGGCGGTTTCCAGAACGCTTCTATAACTCATGTAAACCCTACCGGCATAAGGGTCTTTTTCTTCGCTTTCCTCCGTCTTTTTATCTGGCCTTAGAAAGAGAGCGCATAGCAATGGCGTCGTGCTGACAGCGGTTATCCAGCTTAGGGAAAGTGATATAAGAATAACGTAGAATAACGAGCGTGCAAACTCGCCTGTGCTGGTTTGAGAAAGCCCGATGGCGGAAAACGCAAGAATGCCGATTACCGTCCCACCCAGAAGAGCCATTGCATTGCTTGAAACCACTTCGCTTGCAGCTTTTGCCGCCTTCATACCTGCTTTGATGCGAATGAGCATACCCTCTGCAATAACGATTGCATTATCGACGAGCATACCCAAAGCAATGACCAGAGCTCCCAACGAGACCCGCTGAAGTTCAATATTAAACAGTTGCATGAACCACAGCGTTCCGGCCACGGTGATCAGCAGCACTGCGCCGATTATGAGACCGGTTCTCAGCCCCATAAAAAGCAAGAGAACAACAATGACGATGACAATCGCTTCACCCACATTGACGATGAAACCGCTGACGGATTGATCCACCGCTTCTGGCTGGTTGTAGATAATATGGCCTTGAATACCGATTGGTATCGTATCGACAAGCTCTTCAAATTTTTCGTTGATCGCCTTGCCGGTGTTGACCACGTTTTGACCCGGTAACATCGAAATGCCGAGGGTCAGCGAGGGCAGTCCGTTGAAATAGACCATCTTTGAAGGTTGTTCTTCATAGGCACGAGTAATGGTTGCTATATCGCCTAAGTAGACAGCCTTTTTATCGGCTCCTTCATCCTCCGAGCTGATGAGCAAGCCGCTGATCACTGCAACAGAGTTAAACTCCCCCGTTGGCGAAATGCGAATGTATTCATCCCCAACTCGAACGCTGCCTGCATCTGCAACAATATTTTGCGAGGAAAGCAACTCCGAGATGCGTTCTGCAGAAAGGCCGAGTTCGCCAAGACGAGCGCGTGAGATCTCGATATAGACGACCTCCTGCTGCGCACCGCCAATAACGATCTTTCGTACACCGGGAACAAGAACGAGTTGTCGTTGAAGAGTTTCAGCCACATCCTTCAGATCGCGGTAGGTATACCCCATGCCAGAAATAGCAAGATAGATGCCGTAGACATCTGCAAAGTCATCCACGATTACCGGCTCTCCAACACCGGGAGGAAGCTCGTGCCTTACATCTGCAATCTTCCGGCGCAGTTCATCGTAAATGTTGGGAAACTGCTCAGTCGTGTATTCATCTTTAAACTGGATCTGGATATCAGAATATCCGGGCCGGGAGATCGACATCTTTATACGTTTGAGCTGAGGGAGTTTTTGGACCGCATCTTCGATGTGGTAGGTGACTTCTTCTTGTGTTTGCTGCGCCGTAGCCCCCGGATAAGTCGTGATTATCTTCGCTTCTTTAATCGTAAAGTTGGGGTCTTCCAGCTTCCCCATCTCATCAAAGCCAAGAATACCACCACCGACCAGCACAATGATGAGGAGCCAAGAAACAACTCTGTTTTTTACCGAGTAACCGCCAATATCCATAGGAGTATCCTTGGTCTTATTTATTCTGGCTTCTCGTCTTCACCACTAGCTGCCGGTGTTTGCGAAGACTGCGCTTTCTCTTCCGCCGACTTTCGAATACTCACATCCTCCGGTCGCTCCTCAGCCTGCTCTCGCGTGCTCATTAAACTGACCTTCATCCCCTCAACCAAAAACGGAACGCCCGCGGTCACAATGCGATCTCCTGGCTCAAGTCCATCCGTCACAGCGATCTGGTTGCCGCGAAGATCACCAACCTTGATGTGGCGTTTTTCCAATGCCCGACTCTCAGCGTTGACAATCCAGACATGCGGCTCAAGGTCATTTGTAGACATCACTGCTTCGGAGGGAATGAAGGTAACATTGGCGGCCTTAATGTATTTTGTTAGATCGATGACAACGTTTGCTGTCATGCCGGGTAAAGCATTGATGTCTTCCGGCGTGGGCATGATGTAGGTCGCTTCAAAAGTACGCGTTGCAGGGTCGGCAGTGGCTGCAACTTCCTTGAATTCCAGCGCATATCGGTTGTTGGGGACCGCATCAAAAAATACGATTACATCCGGTTCTATGCGCGTTTCTTTTAACTCTTCGGAGGCCTCCCTGACCAGAAGCATGATCTGCTCGGGGACATCGAATTTCACTTCCAGCGCTTTAAGGTCCCTAAGCTCGATGATGACCTCTTTCGCCTGAACCTCTTCATAATTCTCGACGAGCCGTTTGGCTATACGTCCGCCAAAGGGGGCTTTCAAAGTGGTGTAAGCCAAATCCTGTTTGGCCATATCCAGCGATGCTTTTGCACTCTTCAGGTTGTATTCCCTGCGATCCCTCTCTCTGACCGTAGAAAAACCCCTTTCTGCCAAAGGTTTGATACGTTCAAAATCTCTGTCCGCCCGAAAAAGTTCTGCTTCTCGCTCCTGCACAACCAACTCAAAATCAGTGGAGTCCAACTGCGCAATGATCTCCCCTTGTTCAATCGCTTCTCCTTCCTTAACCGGAAGTTCAACAATCGTACCGGGAACGCGGAACGATACTTCAGCACGTCTTTGAGATTCAATGCGGGCAGGGAAAGAGCGTTTTCCGCCGGATTCCGGTGTCAAGACTTCAAAGGTTTTGACAGGCCGAACAACCTCAGACACGCTCGTTTGAGGCTCCTCGCCACACGAGGCGAGGCCCAGAAGAAGTACACATGCGGAAACGAGATATACTCGAAGTCTTAGCATCGGAGAACACCAGTCATCGAAGGTTGCTGAACACAATCGTTTTGGCTTGCTATCTGTGCCTTATCACGGTGCTACAACACCATTGTTATTCTTGCCTTTACTACCTTAAGAAGAAGACAGCTGCGTTCTAGACGAAGCACATATTCGACTAAATCATTCAAGTTAACATGTATCTACAACGTCATCAATACAACGAATAAAAAAGCAACACAACAAGTATTCTTAATCAAAATTAATATTTAACAAGTATACGCTATTTATTTTACTTTCGATCAATTAATGACCTATTAATCAAAGCTGAGAATTCCTTGATTACTTAGCACTTAGAAGAGCAATTGGCAGCATAGTTCACTGAGTAATTCTCGGTTTGAAGCGATCGGAGAGATTAATGCCTGTGACACTACGTGGTTCTGCAATTTTTGTTGGTGCGCTTTTTATTTCGATCAGTGCAAAGGCGGGTATATTCGGCGATGCGCCTGATGTTGTAATCTGTCCATTAGAGAGCACTGTAAACCGAGAGGCCGGTCATGTGGTGTTCTACATCGATGGCACTGAAGATGACACCCCGTTCTACAAGCCACTGGGCAACAATCCGGTACAGCTCTCGGTAAACGACAATGGAACATTAGACACCCGAATCCCCAGCTGCGCCGGTAAATCTTTGGACGAATTAAGGCAAGGAGGTTTGGCTTTTGACTTCAACTGATGCACAATACTGCACAGAATGAGTTCATCATCTAGTAATTTCAAGAGGATGAGTGCTGTCCGAAAGTGGATTCAAACCAACCCCAATCATAGATATCGAGGCTGGCAGCGTGCCTCTCGGACTGGCCGAGGGTACCTGTGATCCCCTTCCGTCCCGAAACTGAAAGATGCTCAACGCTTGCGGAAAGACGCTAAATGTCACGCAACAACTTCATACGCCCCTCAAAACTGTGATAAGGATTGACCTTCACTGTCGAGGTAAACTCTCTCCAGCTTATCATTACCAAAGTTAAAGTAAGCTCCTTACCACTCTTTTTGGCATTGGCTCGTTCGTTCGGTGTTTAAGAAATTATTAGTGTGAAAAGAGCTCCCCCTATAGAACTCTACTGCATCATTTCTCTGATTTAGCCTCAACCCTCAATAGAAACGTTTGAATGACGGCTTATGACCCACCAGGCCAGCGGAGCCCTCTCACTTACACGAGTTCTTTTAGTGCAGAGAACGACAGCAAATTCCGCGAGACGTTTCTCGTGCCTCTGCAAATTGGTGCCTGCAGCCTTAATCGGTAAGTTAGATGAAGACCCACTTGAAGTTGAAGGCATGCTCTACCGAGGGTACTCAAGGAAAACCTTGAACGGATGCAAATGGTCACGCGCGATGCGTCAGGAATGGCTAGAATTTCGGGCCATTACCGGCCATTAGAGCGGTTCTATCAAGGGTTGATGCTTTCTGCGTAGTGGGTATTCTGAGCACTTTATTGAGCTGCCCTTTATGGATTTATGCGAGGACTTGATCAGGACACCAAGTAGTTCGCTTCAGCTTGTGCCCGATTTGCTTGTGCAGCGTTGTAGGTTGTTCCAGAATAAGTGCCATATCCACTGTACCCGCTGTTGCCATAAACAGAGGTTGAGCCTCTATGATAAGTGTAACCGGCATTTGCAGCGTTAATGCCGTCAGCCACACCTGAGAGTGCAGCGGCTACAGCTTGTATAGTTTGCTTACGTTTGACTTCTGCAACAAGTTCTTCGTAAGTGCGCACTTTGGTTGGTTTGCCATCCACCAAGACCTTGATGTTTTGTGGTGAAATATGGAACTCACTATCCGATCGATTGAATACTGAGCCTAGGATTACGAAGGACCATAAGGGGTTGAGCGAAGCCTTGGCCGTGGAGCGGGAAAGAACTGAGATCACCGCTCGTCTAGCTGATCTACTCACACCAAAAGCAAGGTTTTGTCATTCTAAAGCTGATGGGGGCCACTCTAAAGTTCTGCTACCTCGATTTCTTGGTGGTCAGCATCACCAAAGCACCACATATTCTTTTGTTACCTAGTATTTGTCGAAAAGCCGAACCCATTTATTGCGCCTTCTCATTAAATATATAATAAAAGTAAATACTTACAATGTTTACTGATTATTTTTCCTATGGACCACACTGCAAAATTATACTTATATGCAACATACAACTAATGGTAAGCGGTACTTTGGGAATATTATATGTTTGATACCAGTAATACCTCCAGCGATAATCACACTCCCGTATTTCTAGACTCAGAGCTGATCTCTGATTTCATCAAGCTCACTTCCGACCAGATTGTCCAGACTGGGCAGCTCGGCAACGCAGTTGCGATCAATGGAAATGGCGTGATTGTTGCCGGTGCTCGAGATGATGCACCAGATAGCAATTATCAGGCTGGCTCAGTCGTCATCTTTACGCCGTTGGAAGACGGTACTTACGTGGAACACCAACTCATTGCCCCCGACGGGGTTGCTGGCGATCATTTTGGCGACGCGGTTACTATTGCCGATGATGGCACCGTTGTCGTAAGTGCGACCACCGCTTCCCCCGATGGAAACTCTGAGAGCGGCGCTGTCTATGTCTATAAACCAGATGGCAATGGCGATTATACCGTTCCTATAATGCTTGTCGCCTCAGATGCCACACAGCTCGATAATTTTGGCTCATCTGTAGCCATAAACGAAAGTGGTCAAATCATTGTCGGCGCAGCTGGCGATGATGCTAATGGTGACCTTGGCGCAGGTTCGATATATATCTACACACCTGAAGCATCAGGAGGCTACAGCGAGATCAAACTCACCGCGCCGGAGGGTGAAGGTCTGGCAAATTTCGGCAGCTCCATTTCTTTCAATGAAAGCGGCCTGATCGTTGTCGGAGCAAAGGGCGAACTAAACGATACGGGCGCGTTATATGTCTATCATTCTTCTCTCGATGGATATTCAGATCCTGTTAAGCTGGATGCTCCTCAACTCCAAATCGGAGACAAACTCGGTACGTCCGTTGCTGTTAACGAAAATGGGCAAATACTAGTCAGTCAGCCTGGCAATTGGATTGATGGGGGAGCTGCAACCGGGTCCGTCTTGCTTTATACCCCAGATGCAGATGGTAATTATTCTGGTTCAATTGAATTCATAGCAGCTGATGGTGATGCTAGCGACACGTTTGGCTCTGCCGTTGCGATCAACTCAAGCGGTACCTTCGTAGTCGCAGCTGCAAACGATGAAGCAAACGGCTACGCCTCTGGCTCAGTTTATGTCTTCGTCCCGCAGGAAGATGGCACTTATAAAGAGTTCAAGATTGGTGTACCGGACGTAGTTGCCGGTGATGGATTTGGCTTTGCTGTTGCCATTAGCGAAGATGGCACTGTCACCATTGGCAAGCCGGGTAATGACAGCACAACCGAAATCAATACTGGTGCGATATACGTCATTAAGCCAGACCCGAATGGTGATTATAGCCGGACCGCCAATGAGTTGGCGCTTTATGAAACAACCGACACCTCGGACATTGTCGGCCAGCTGAGTTTGTCATTCTCCGATGCGGATGTGACGGACGTAGGCCACACGGCAAATATAAAAGGCCTCAGTCTATCAGGTGTTCAGAACGGCCTGAACAAGCTCACCGAACAACAACTGTTAGATCTGCTTACCATTGGCTCCATTGACACTTCAGACCAGTCGCTCTTCGGAAAAGTCAATCTTGACTTCACCGCAGGCTATGAGGTGTTCAATTACCTGGCTGAAGATGAGGAAGTCACACTTACCTACACGGTGGAGCTGGATGACGGTAATGGCGGCACGACCGAGGGCACGGCCAAAATCATAATCATCGGCACTAACGATACACCACACGCGGATGATGTTGCAGTAACGGTCTCAGAAGATGATCGTGACTATTTGATCCAGACCGGTCTCGTTGACCCTGATCGTTCAGACCGCTTAGTAATTACATGGGATGATGATAGCGTCAAAGGCAAACTCGAGCGCTATGGGAACAACTTTGAGTACTCGGCGTTTCCGCACTTCAATTACCTTGCTGAAGGCGAGAGTGCCACAGAGACCTTTACTTATACCGCTGATGACGGTCACGGAGGCGTTATCACGCGCAACGTAACAATCACTGTTGAAGGGGAAAATGATCGCCCCATCGTCAGAGATATTGAAGCGACCACTTTAGAGAACCAAGAGGTCGGTATTGCACCAGATTATAGTGATGTGGATGCCTCCGACACGCATACGATTAGTTTCGACAGCAGCGAAGCAAAAGGGACAGTCACATTTATTGATGGTGTTTTCCATTATGATCCCAATGGACAGTTCGATCATCTGCTTGAAAAACAACGTGGGTATGACACTTTCACTTATACGGTCGATGATGGGCATGGTGGTATTGTTACTAAAACAGTGACAGTTACAATTGTTGGCGTTGTCGATCCTGTTTCTGATTTACGGGTTGAAGCCCTGCCAAATAATATGGAAATAGTGCCTCAAATTAACAATGATTATGACAAATACTCTCATGTGACCGCGACATCTGAGAACGGTGTCATTGTTGTAGGAGCTCCTCATGCAAATCTGACAGAAGGTATTATACATGTATATCAACCGGATGGTTTCGGGAGTTACATAGAAACTAGGATTTCTCCATCAGATGGTCAAATATCAGATTATTTTGGATGGCATGTTGCCATTAACCAATATGGAACCATCGTTACCGGCGCGTACAGGGCGAACGATGATCATGGCGCTATTTATATTTATGAACCGGATGGTAACGGCGGATATACCGAAACCAAACTAACCTCATCTTTAGACCAAAGAGAATTATTTGGTTCGTCTGTCTCCATAGGTGAAGATGGAACCATTGTTGTTGGTGCCTATTGGGGCAAAAACAATACCGAAACCAGCGGCGCTACCTACATCTACAAGCCAGATGGATCTGGAGGATATTTAGAGACTCGATTAGCTCCAGATGACATTTCTCTGCAAGACGCCTTTGGAAAAGACGTCATGATAAACTCTGAGGGCATAGTCGTTGTTGGTTCACCAAGTAACGATGACTTGGGATTTGAGGCTGGTGCAATTTTTGTATACAGGCCTCAAGCTAGCGGAGGATATGAAGAAGTAAAACTTCATTCATCAGACGCAGCAGAAAGAGATCAGTTCGGTGAAAACATCACCATCAATGATGATGGAGTGATAGTGGTTGGAGTTCCCACAAAAAAGGCTGTGTACGTTTATACACCTGATGAAACCGGAACTTATTATGAAACGAAGCTAGGAGCTACAAACAATTTATACCAAGAATTTGGAGAAGCAGTCGATATAAACTCCAACGGGTTAATCGTTGTTGGCGTACCAGGGTATACTTACATTAATTCCCAAGGCGATCGAGTAACGAATTTGGGTGGGGTTGCTGTTTATACACCTGATACCGACGGAGGATACACGGAACAATTCTTGATTCCCCCAATCATTGGATACATTGGGCGTAGTCATGAAAATGGGAGATTTGGGACATCTGTTTCAATATCAGACTCCGGAGTTGTTACCGTAGGATTCCAGACAGCCTACTCACATAGAGCTCGAACCTATCAACTCGTCCCCGACGCTGAAGGTCAATATAGCTTGGTTAAATCAGAAGCAACTATTGATGAGACTTCAGATTATGCACCTGTACAAACTGCAGTAGACGTTGTTTTTTACGATAAACACGTTTTGTCCCATACTCATGAAGGGAAAGCTATTACTGTTGAAGCCAGCGGTAATGTGGATGGTCTCGATACCACATCCTTGCTGGACTTCTTAACTTCGGATGGATTTTCACGTGGCTACGGCGACAATGTACCTGCAGGGTATGGAAGAGCACATTTTACATTTGACGCACCAGCACATATGTTCGATTATCTAAATCGTGGAGAAAACGTTACTTTAATCTACACGATTGAAATCGATAATGGCAGCAATACTCCCACTTCCACAGAGATCAAAATAACAATCAACGGCCGTGACGATGTGGGCACAGTAGCAAGCGATACTCTTACAGGCAGTGATTTTAATGACACGATGCTTGGCCTTCAGGGAGAAGATACAATCGACGGAGGGAAAGGAGCTGACTTTATCGACGGTGGTGAAGGGAACGACACTCTTACTGGTGGTTCATCCTCGGACACCTTCCGGTTTGTAGGTGTCAGTTTTGGCAACGATGTCATCACTGACTTTGAAGCAGGTTCAGGTATCCAAGATTTAATCAAGTTCGATCAGACAGCATTTGCCGACTTCAATGCGATCATTGAAGCCGCAAGCGAGAATGGCGCTGATACTGTGATTACTCTCGGAATAAGCAATTCTGTCACTTTGAAGAACGTTTCAATTGCAGAGCTGAATCAAGACGATTTCCAATTTGTCTAACGCGTTCTAATAAATCTAGGCCTTCGGCGAATGCTGAAGGCCTTTATTACTGTATGATATTTAGCCGAAATCAAAGCGCGTCCGGTAAATACATGACTTCGGCCTTTGATCAAAGTAGTCAACTTGGGATCGATCTTGACCAGCTTAGCGCAGTTGGCGGTGGATTCAACTGGTCGCGGCAACACACTGTGAGAACTTCTCAGCTG
>NZ_LMCI01000011.1:0-16664 GCF_001623145.1 Pseudovibrio sp. W64
AATATCAAACCCCAGCTGAGAAGTTCTCACAGTGTGTTGCCGCGACCAGTTGAAACCACCGCCCAATGGTCGCATGGCTGCACCACAGGCCATCTTAAAGAACGTATGAGGTACAAATCTCTCCCCTTTGCTCTCTCAAAGGGCTTACAAAGGCGCTTTGAAGTGTTGATTATGGGTTTGCCTCGCAAAGAAGTGTTCAATATCTACCGAGTGGACCCATAATGAACAGTACAATGCTGCTAATCTGTTCATTTCAGAGTGCTAACCACGGGTCTACCCAAAATAACGTGCAATCTGTTCTCTATCTGATCTTTAAGGTGGCCATATACGCAGTTTCGTGCTCACAGGGCCTTTTAGGACGGAGAACGAAAAAAGACGGGTTTAGAGACACAATAACGGGTCATTTTGACGCTTGACAAGGCTCGGCGGCTTATGCCCCTAAAACGGTCGATTTTGAGACAGGTTGAGTTGCCTGCCTAAGATCGCAAATTGGCTTGAAACGCTTCGTCTTTTGCAACATATTGTTCGGTAACAGTTTTATTGCGTGGTCCTATACCTTTGTTCGCTATGTGTTCCTCTCTAACAGGATTCTACGCACAAACCTTCCGATGGGGCCTCCACAAATAATAGGTACGATTGTGAGTGGAGATCCCTTCCTTTTCTAAAGTGAAAAATATGAGAAAATTAAAAAAAGCAATTGCCGTCTATTTGAAGGCACGGCGTTACTCGAAAATTGACACGCCGAATATGTATTCTTTGGGGTCTTTAGAATGGCTTATGGCTGCAGAAAAAAAGTACGGGGGCTATGCAACCGGCGTCAAAAGGAAAAAGGTTTCAGATCACGATCCGCGTTCAGCAGAGAAAATCGAGCAGGGTGGGATGACCGGTGGGGACCGTATGTTCCATCATGGTTATGCCCGCGCATATGCCAAGCATCTTTCTGACTTTGTTCACCGCCACAAAGATGAACTGAACATAGTAGAAATTGGTATTCTTAAGGGTACTGGGCTCGCGATGTGGCACGACCTTTTTCCTAACTCAAACATTTTTGCTCTGGATATTGATCCCCAACACTATCAGGATAATCTAGCAAATCTGAAAAGTTTGGGCGCGTTTAGCAATTCCGAGCCAGAGGTTTCCATTTTTGATCAATTTGTTGATGGGCCCGAAGAAATTTTACATATCGTGGGAGATCGGACACTGGATATCGTCATTGACGATGGTTTTCATTCCTGTGAAACAATAAGAAAAACAGCGGAGGCTGTTGTTCCCTTCTTGAGTACTAGTTTCGTCTACTTTGTGGAGGATAATCCTAACGCGAAGGATGCGATTAGTGATTTGTTCCAAGACTGTAGTATCGAAGTCTATGGAGACCTAACCGTCATTTGGCGTTAACGGATTCAAGTTTTCTCTTGCAGATGATATTTTCCAAACTATCAAGTAAATAACTAAAGAAAAATCTAAACACTGAGATCAAATTATACACATGCGCTCCAACTCTGTACTCCCGATAATCTCCGTCCTATGGATCGAAGGTAAATTAAGTTACGTAGAAAACCTCTGCTTGCGATCGATGATGGCATGTGGTCATACCGTGCGTCTTTACAGTTATGGCGAAGTTACAAACATCCCAAACGGGGTGGAGTTCAGAGACGCGGAAACCATTCTGCCGCGTTCAAAACTCCTTCGGCATAAGAAGAGCGGCAGCTATTCTCTCGGTTCGAACATTTTCCGATATGAACTGATACAAAAAGAAGAAACCATCTGGCTAGATGCGGATGTATATTGTCTGAAGCCTCTAAAAGGGGTCGGACCAATCGTACTTGGTTGGGAAAGTGATAGCGTCATCAATGGCGCGGTACTTGGCTTACCGTCAGACCATATTATGCTCCAGAAGCTCAAAAAATACTATGATGCCAGAGTATTCCTGCCGCCTTGGTGGTCACTGCGACGTAAAATCAATAATATTCTCAGAAGTTTCATTGGTATAGACAAAAAAGCAGAGAGAGTAGGTTGGGGTGTACTCGGTCCCAAGGCAATTACGTACTTTGCAAAAAGCACGAAGATTACAGAGTTCGCTCACGACCCGGAAGTGTTCTATCCGATCCCGCTCGATAATATTGGTGAGATCTTTGACCCGAATGAAAACCCGGAGCGGTACGTTTCTGACCGCACGATCACTGTTCATCTATGGAATGAGATGATTAAGCACAGAAAGCAGGAGTTGCCTGCGCAAGGGTCCTACATGCACCGTCTTTGCCTTGAACAAGGGTTGGATTTGCCGGATATTCAAGAGATGATAAATCTCTGAGTCCCTCGGCGGAAGCATGCTTCCTGCCCTGGTCCCCATAACTTCCTCCAGTTTGTGATAGGATTCTACCTAACATTGAGGTGGGATTACCGTATCGCTATCGATTTATCTGAACCTCATAATTCTTAGCTATTCGCACAAATCGGGCATATGCGTAATTGTGAGCTAAAACAAGCCCCCACCAGCCATACAGTAAGCGTCCGGCGAACCCGACCTGACGATTCTAGCTTTGCTGCTCTATCGTACGTGTAGTTTTATCTGCATGGACTTTGATGATGATAGAAAGCCAAGGACGGCGCTGGAGTGACGATGAGAAGCGCGCGGTTTGCCGAGAAGCCGTTGAAGGAAGCGATCCGGTTGCGCATGTGGCCAAGCGACATGGCATAAGAAAAGCGCGGCTTTATTACTGGCTGAAAGACCCTCGTTTCAATCCCGCTCTTGAAGAGATGGCGGCAGAACCAACAAAGGCTGGGTTTATCTCTGTCAGCGTGGATGCAGAAGAAGCCCCTCAACCAATACCGGTGAATAGCGAAGTCTCTTCAAATCAAGCAGAGCCACTATGCCTTGGGATCCGCCTTGCGGGCGGGCATCAGGTTTTCTTGAGCGGTGCTGTGAGTGCTGATGTGATTGCCCAGGTTCTGCGGGAGTTGCGAGCATGATCCCTGTTCCCAGCAATACGCGGGTTTGGCTGGCAGCTGGCGTGACGGACATGCGCCGGGGCTTCAATACACTTGCCGCTCAAACAGAGCAGGTTCTGGCGGAAGACCCGTATTCAGGTCACCTGTTCGTGTTTCGCGGCCGCAGAGGTGATCTTTTAAAGATAATTTGGTGGGATAGCTAGGGAGCTTGCCTGTTCACCAAACGCCTTGAGAAGGGGCGCTTCATATGGCCTGCAGCGAAGGAAGGTAAAGCCCATATTTCTGCAGCTCAACTGTCGATGCTGCTCGAAGGGATCGACTGGCGAACGCCGGTGAAGACATGGACACCTCTGACATCCGGATAGGCTAATGGTTGCAGTGTCTTAAGCTGATTTTGACTTACTCTAACGGGGGAATTCCTGTATAAAATCAGCATGCTCAACGACCTCGACATCGCCTCAGAAGACCCAGCTGAACTAAAAGCCGTCAACAAGCTTCTGGCGGAGGAAGTGAAGGCTTTGAGTTTGAAGGTCGAGCAACTCCAACACCAGCTGCATGGGGCCAATCGGCACCGGTTTGGCTCCAAGTCAGAGACGCTTGATCAGCTCCACCTCAATCTAGCTGAAGACAAAGAGATTGCCGAGGCCGCCGAGGAGCAGCGTGATCCTGCTCCTTCAGCAGACAAAAGCCCAAAGCGCCAACACAGCCGCAAACCATTGCCGGATAATCTGGAGCGCAATGATACGGTTCTTGTTCCCGGCGATAGCTGCCAGCGGTGCGGTGGTAGCTTCAAGCAGCTTGGCGAAGACATCACCGAAGAGCTTGAATATGTACCGGGTCGTTTTGTGGTGAACCGGATCCGCCGACCACGCTTGTCGTGTTCCTGCTACGAGAAAGTCGTTCAATCGCCGCTGCCATCCAGACCAATCGAACGCGGGCGTCCCGGGCCGGGGCTGCTCGCTCATGTACTGGTATCGAAGTTTTGTGATCATCTGCCGTTGTACCGGCAATCGCAGATTTTTGGTCGTGAGGGCATCGATCTGGACCGCTCCACCTTGAGTGACTGGGTTGGCCGCTCGACCGCTTTGCTGGAACCACTGGCTGATGCTATTGGCCGAATGGTTCGGCAAGGCAACGCAGTCTTTGCTGATGATACACCGGTCAAGCTTCAGGCACCGGGCAACAAGAAGACAAAAACCGCTCGTATTTGGGCCTATGTGAGAGATGAACGAGCTTGGGTAGGGCAATCACCGCCTCTGGCGTGGTACCAGTTCACTGTAGATCGCAAGGGCGAGCACCCGCAAGGACACCTGAGCGGCTATAAAGGCTGGATCCATGCCGATGGCTATGCGGGCTTCAAAGCTTTGTTTGGCCATGACAAAGCAGCAGAAATGGCCTGTATGGCGCATATCCGGCGCAAGTTCGTTGATGTTCACGCATCGCAAGGCTCAAGTATAGCTGGCGAAGCCATCCAGCGGATTGCAAAACTCTATAAGGTCGAGAAACAGGCACGCGGCAAGCCGCCGCCGGAGCGGGTGCGACAGAGGCAGGAACGGGCCATGAGCGGACCTTCGGACGTTTCCATCAAGGGTTGAGTACAGCTTAGGTAAAGTGTTACGCAATCTCTGAAACAAGATTTCTTTAAAGTGAGTCCTCAATATGAGGCAACAACATCTCTACTTTTAACCTCGATCAGTTAGCGGGGGATTGCCACCTGCCTGCCTCACCCAGCAGCATCCTAGAGTGTCATACCTTGAACTACTCAGAAGTTCCTGAGCTATATTGGTATTTATCGGAATCTGAGGTGCCCCCAAGTGCGTTGTACCCCGGCTTCGACGGTTGTGCCACTGAAGCAAGAAGATTTGAAGAAAGCAACGCTGTTAGTTCTTGCAACATTTGTGTCTTGCATAGTGTCAAGTTCGGTTATTGGGCAAAATGCTGCGCAGTATGATTATCTATCTGCGCTAGACTTTGCAACAGAGCGGTTATTTACGTGTCAGAAGCATTGCTACAGAGATATTCCGGAATGAATAATCTTCCGGAGTGGTCTTCAAAAGGGTTTCTGCTGTCTTGTAGATCTGGTCTAACAGATTTGCTTTTGATGGTGTATCGGGGAGATTTCCACGCAACACTGCTTGAGTGAATGCCCGGAAGAAGTTGACATAATTGGTAGCATAGCGATCCAGATCTTTGTCTTGCTTGTAAGCTTCAACAAAGGGGACTGGCACTTCATAGCTTTCTGTTCGATCCAGCGTGTAAAGACCGGCCAGATTATACGCTGAGTTCGTTAAAGGGGATGTCAGCTCTTCCAGACTGCGGAAATAGACTGGCTGATAGTATCTCTCATATACTTGCGAGGAAATATTGCCGAGTTTGACATGCGCTAGAAGAGCGTCGTTGAGAAGGTCGAACAGGCCGTCGCAGGTGCGGAGTTCATTTGTACAGCCGAAGACCTGAACCATAAGCTTGCCGCCTGATACAAGTTCGTTCGCCCGGGCGGTTAAAAAGGCTGCCATGTCATCTTCGGCTTGCTTAGCAAATATCTTACTCTCTTTTTCTGTGACGTGACCGTTTGCCCGCCTTTTGCTGGGGCCGTTTGGCAATACGTATCCGGGCAACTTATCAAGCGGGCGTTCGGACAAGTAGCCGATTGAGTTGAAGGTAGTGGCGACATGAACGCTGTCTGCTGGCAGTAATTGATCATACATCGATCCGCCAACGGCTGCTGATGAGACCCGCTGTGAGCCGAATGTCGATTGTCCGTCAGGTCTTAAACCAAGAAATAACTTAGAATAATCATTTGTCGGCAAATCAGAATGGATCGTCAGAAACGGGCGGTCTGTCTGCTGCATTGTCTTGCCGATGAGGTGACGCATGACAGAAATAGAATTGCGTCCTTCAGAACACCCAAAGTCTGCAAAGGTAACTGGTCCTGAGCTTTTTTCTAAGGGCAGACTTGAGAGAGTGTCTTCTAACCAGGGTAGGACGGCTGCGATTTGCTCCCACTGTGGGGCGGAGTTGGCATCATAAAAACCGCCGCCAGCCATGCCGGTCATGCCTGTTGGGCGACGCTGTGTACCCACTGTCTCTTGATCAAGATTTGTCATAAATTTCTCCTGAAAATCGCTAATATTGCGTCGGATCTATAATTTCGTTTCTAAATGTATCAAGCGTTTAAATGGCATATGCTTAGAGCATGTCGCGTTCATAAGCTGATGTGTTCACCAAGCGCGCGCGCGAGTACGTTTCCTTTATGTCAGCGGAACGCATGTGAGCTGCGAACAGCGGCAGCCCGGTGAGAGCGAGTCCTCCGACCAGATTACCGATCACGACCGGGATCTCATTCCAGATCAGATAATCGAGAATGGAAAAGTCTCCACCCAGTATCAGCGCCGTTGGAAACAGGTACATGTTGACCACCGAATGCTCGAAGGTCATTGCAAAGAACAGCATGATCGGCATCCACATTGCGATGACTTTTCCGCTGACCGAGGTGGAGACCATTGCGCCAACCACACCAAGGGATACCATCCAATTACACAGGACGCCGCGGATGAAGATAGTCATCATGCCGCCCATGCCATGTTCCTTGTAGCCCACCGTGCGGTTCTTACCGATGTTCGCGATGACCTCGCCAACATGATTGACTGGTGCTGAGAAACCGTAGGTGAAGATGACAGAAGTTAGAAAAGCGACCAGCAGGGCGCCTAAAAAATTGCCGATGAAAGTAATCGTGATCGCCTTTACCACACCGCTAAGAGTGACGTGGGGCCGCCTGTCAATCCAGGCCAACGGGGCAAGAACGAATATTCCGGTAACAAGATCGAACCCCATGAGATATAGCATGCAAAAACCAACAGGAAACAGGACAGCCCCTACGATGGGGAAGCCGGTTTGCACGCCGACGGTGATTGCAAAGACCGCAGCAATTGCCAGAATTGCGCCAGCCATGAAGGCCCGGATCATCAGAATTCTTGGGTTTATGAAGATTTTTTCCTCACCCACGTCAATGATCTTTTCGACAAAGATGCGCGGTTCGTTATAAGACATTCCAAATCTCCATGTTCTATAAACCAACTGCTCCCAAACAATGGTGCGAGCAGCACTCTTCCACCTGCTAGATGTTTGGGTGATACGGACGTTGAGCGGACTTCATCTGCTTCGTGCCATGCTTTCCTCCGGGGTTTGGGTTTCAATCACCTTTGGTGCTTTATGTCTGGTGACAATCAATATGCCCACCACGATCAGGCTGAGATTGAACATGAAATAAGATCCGAAACCTTCATCGAAGAATATCCATGCCAGCAATACAGTTATGGGTGGGCCTAAGAAAAAATAGCTCTGCGAACGTGAAATATCGCCGCTTCGTATGAGAATATAAAAAAGCACCCAGCTTCCTAGAGAAAGAACAACGCTTAGCCAAAGTAATGATCCAAGCAAAGGGACGGACCAGTTGATGACCATTGGCTCGAAGGCAAGCATTAGTCCAAACACGGGGATGAGCGCACTTAAATGCTGGATCAGTGACCCTGTCATCAGGTTCATGTGCGCTATAAATCGCTTTTGGTAGAGCACGCCTGCGACCATGCTGAAAAGACACAGGACTGTAAGCAACACCCCGCTATAGGTGTTATTATCTAAATTGGCTTTTTGATTGACGACGAGCAGGACACCTATTGTCCCGAGCAACAAGCCCAGTATCAGTTTGAAGCTGAATCTTTCGCCCAGAAAAGCGATTGCCCCCACAGAGGCGAGTGCTGGATGCAGTGCCATAATCAGGCCAACTGTGCCTACATCCATCCCCCATTCATATGCGATCAGCATACCTGTGAAGCAAAATCCGTGTATGAGAATTCCGGTCACGCAGACATGGAATACTTCTATCGGTTTATTGTGCCACTCAGCCTTGATTAAAAAAATGATGCTTAAGAAAAGCGGAACTGGAGCGGCTAATCGCAGGGTTTGAAACGTAAACGGATCTGTATATGCGATGCCGATTTTCGATGCCACATACCCCGAACTGTAAAGAATGACGAACAACAGCGGTAAAACCTGATTAGCAATTACCGCCGGGTTCGGTCTTTGGCGTGGAGGCATATATTCGTTTCCAGTTCGCTTTCCGTGATTGAATAAGAGGTTAACCAGCTGTTATTTCATCACAATCTGCCGCTGCCAGATATTCACGGAGGTAGCTTTTGAAATCAGGTGGAATTTCGGCAGTTGCAATTTTGCCGTGTTCGCCCGACGCTTTGGCGTGAATGACTGTCAGCTGGCCTCTGGAAACATCTTCTTCGCGGCCATCGCTCAGCTTTTTACAGATGAAAAAATTAAGCACCAGTGACTTTGTGCCAATCCGGCCAACATTTATGGCGATGAGTATCTCATCGCCAAAGGTCATTGGTCGCAGAAAATCGCAGTTCACTGAGAGGATCGGCCACTTTTGATCTTTGGCCGGATCGCAGATACTCATTCCGCCTTGCTGGAAAAACCTCGTCTCCGCATATTCTACATATCGAAAGATATTTGAAAAATGCGCGATGCCTGCCATGTCTGTTTCGCAAAACTCTACATTTTTGGAAACAGAAAACAGCTTCGCATTTGATGACACTTCAATGTCTTTAAGCATTATGCAATCCAATCAAGCTGTTTCGCGGATGACACGCTTTAGTTTTTTCCCTGTGACCCCTTCGTTAGACCCGGGAGAAACCTGCTTGATTTCAGTGATATCCGGAAGGTTATTCTGGTTGGAATATACGAATATTCTCTGCGCGATATCTGCGAAAGGCAGGCCTTCTTTGATTTCTGCTTCAACCTTTAAAGTTCCTTCAAGTTCGCCTTGGACCACTGTACAATCGAAGATCTCAGGAATATTTTTCAAAAAGGCCTCTTCGAGCTGGCAGCTATAGTAGGTTTTGCCGCCCAGCAGCATCGAATCGCTTGTTCTATCAACGTGGTAGTAAAGGTCATTCTCGCCTTTGTAGATTAGGTCTCCAGTAAGCCAGTAGCCGTCAAGAATGGCGTCTGCGGTCGCCTCTTGATTCTCCCAATACCCTGAAGTCACACTCGGTGATTTAACTCCAAGCCTGCCGACTACGTCATAATCGGTGATTTTTTTGTCCTGTTCATCAAAGAGCGCGACTTCGATCCAGGAAAATGGTTTACCCACACAGCGGTTGTAGTTGTTGGTCTTAAGCGTGTGGATGTTTCGAAAGATCCCAAAAGCGAATTCCGAAGAGCCCAAGTTATCAATAAACAGAGCACCATTTACGCGTTTTCCATCCTCATAACGATGACCGTATTGAAGCATTTTTCTGACATGAGGCTCATGACATGCATCCGCAGTACTCATCCATATATTGATGGAGGCGAGGCGGTCTGGATCAATGTCAATCCGACACAAATCAACATAAACACTAGGGAATGCGAACATTATTGACGGCTCAAAAGTCTCAATTGCCGCCGCTATCCCTTCAGGAGATTTATCTGAAGTGACAATCAGATGGTTCATACGCATTATGTTGCTCATCAGCATTGTGATGGCAGCCGCATGTGAGATCGGTGCAGCCGATAACATAGCATTGCCGAGCTTCTTACCAAGCTGCTTCTTGACCCCGTAAATTATCGACTTTTGACTAAAAGAAACCGCCTTGGGAAGACCCGTCGTACCGGAAGTATGACTAATGAGAACAGTATCATCATCCAAGTGATCATAGGTTTCACAGGGAAGCGAGAAAGGTTGTTTTTCGACCTCAATGATATCTGTTGTTGGACATTCGAAATTGGCGTTGTAGGTGAGGATCTCACCCAGCCTTTCCCCTTCAGAAACAAGCAACTCAGGCTTGATCTTTGATAGATACTTACTCGCAATTTCCGGCAAAACTCCGCCATTTAAAAATGCAGGGATAGCTCCGATCTTCGTTAAAGCGAGGTAGTGAAGATAATAGGAAATGCTATCATCTAAATATAATGCGACAATGGATTTCGCCCGTATACCCAAATGCCAGTAGCAAGATGCTATATGGTTTGCTTTCGCTACCAGGTCATTTAAGGAAAATGCCCAAGCTTGTCCCTCAATATCAATGTGAGTGACTGCTGTACGTTCATTATCTACTGCTAACTCGTGGACGCGAAAAAGAAAATTTCCAGCCCCTATCGTTGGGTCATTGGCTATTTCACTTATCAGAGAATCCTTATCCTCAGCGCTGTCGCCGTTTGTATTTTCCGCCTTGCGCAACATGTGCCGTTTTAATTTGCCCGTTTCGGTTTTGGGCAAACTGTCAACAAAGATAATCGATCTTGGATATTTGTATGGTGATATAGTGTTCTTCACATGCTCTTGTAACGCCTCAACTAAGCTCGGTGCTTTGCTATTCTTATCGGCCAGAACGACATGCGCGCGGACGATACTTCCTCTATCTGGATCTGGTATACCTACAACTGCACATTCTCGAACGGATGGATGTGAAAGCAGTGCTTCTTCAACTTCAGCAGCAGCTATATTGTAGCCAGACGAAATAATCATATCGTCTGCTCTAGAAACGAAGTGTAGCTTTCCATCCTGATCTTTGCGGAAGAAGTCGCCGGTGATGTTCCAACCATCTTTGACATATTCGGCCTGTCGGTCATCATCCATATAGCGACAACCTGTTGGTCCACGGAAACCCAACCAGCCCGGCTTCCCAATCCCGACAGGTTTCATACCATCATCAAATACTTCAACCTCGTACCCCTCAATTGGCCAGAGGCCAGCAGAGCCTGACTGAAAATCTTCCAGGCGGGTTGAGATGAATGTGTGTAGTGCCTCGGTTGACCCCATCGCATTTATGATTGGAACGCCTATACGATCTTGCCAGTGTTCTAACACTGGTTGCGGTAAGTTCTCACCAGCGGATACAGCGCAACGTAAAGTCTTGAGAAGTTTGCAGTTAACTTCTTCAGAAAGCATAACTTTGTATGCTGTTGGTGCGGAGAAGCAGACAGTTGCATCATACTGGCCGATAAATTCTGCCAGATTGAATGGTGACGTCTGCTCCAACAAAACGGCAGCTGCGCCAAAGCGTAACGGGAACACCGCCAAACCGCCCAAACCGAAAGTGAATGCCAACGGAGGTGTACCTATACAGACATCACCTGGCACAATTTTTAGGACTTGCCTTGCAAATCCATCAGCAATTGCAAGGATATCGCGATGGCGATGCATGGTGATTTTAGGCTTCCCGGTCGTGCCGGATGTACTAGCTAGCAGTGCAATGTCGTTCTGAGAGGTTTTAGCTGCCTCATACTTAGTCGATTTGAAGATTGCCTTAGCATTCACAGTCGCTTTGTCGTCAATGATTGCCGAAAATTCCGCAATTTTAAGATCAGGGCGTGTGTTTCTATCCAACAGGCTTAGCTCTTCATCTAAACCTTTTTGGCAAAGAACCAAATCTACCTTAGCCCTATCGATCAAGATGCTCAGTTCGCCCGCACGCATGAGCGCAATGGTATTGAAAGCAACTGCACCAACCTTCAAGATTGCCAAAAAGCACGCCACCATCATTGGGCAGTTTCTCGACCTAATCATGACCCGGTTCCCAGGCATGACGCCGAAATCTTCACTGAGAACTCTAGCAATCTGATTTGAAAGATCTCTAAGCTGCTGATACGTCAATGTACCATTTGAGCCGATTAAAGCCGGATGTTCGCCGAACCCCCGCTCCACTAAGGCATCAACTAGTTCAACTCCTACGTTTAACTTCTTTTGATATGGGTAAAGATCAATTTTAAATTCTGGCTGTAGTTCAGTTACTGGAAGATTATTGTTGACAAATTCGTCAACATGCCCGGTTTCAAGCAACATTTTCATCAGCCTCCTAAATAATAATATTTATAATATTACTCTTATGTAAAATATATATTTTAGATTTGATAAGATCAATTCAATACTATCGTTATCGATATAATACTTGTTTTTTTATGATAAAATTTCAAGAACCAAATAAATGAAATGTTTTCATTTTTAAATTCGAATATTCTAATTTAGAAACTCTACGGTAATATGTGGATATAAACCCCGAGGGTGACTGATGAGCCATGCACGAAAAACGACCAATCTAGCGGAAATGAACACCTCAAGTCGGGCTCAACGAATTGTTGTAATTGGTGCAGAAGGACATGTTGGAACGACGATATGTGCTGCGTTACCGGACCATCACGATGTGATTAAAGTTGGACGTAACAGTGGTGACGTAAATGCAGATATCTCAGAGAGATCCTCTATTGATGCCATGTACAAAGAGATCGGAAAAGTAGACGCTGTTGTTCTGGCTGCTGGTGCGGTTCATTTCTGCCCTCTCGAGCAATTTCCTGAAGATAAATTTTTATTTAACCTCACGCACAAGGCAATGGGCCAGATCAACTGCGTACTCGCAGGCCTAAACTATCTCAATGACGGCGGGTCGTTTACCCTATCAAGCGGTATTCTGGATAGAGACCCGATCCGAATGGCAAGCGGTGCAGCTGCTGCCAATGGTGCTATCGGCGGATTTGTGAAGAGTGCGGCGATTGAAATGCCACGTGACACTCGGATTAACGTTGTTAGCACGGGGCTCCAGGACATTTCCGTCGAACGATATGGAAGCGTTTTTCCTGGTCATACTCCAGTCTCATCAGAAAGGGTCGCAAATGCCTATCTTAAGTGCGTTGAGGGAGGCATTAACGGACAACTGGTGACCGTAGACTAAGGTGTTTGAAAGCAATGCTGCATGGGGGGGGGCAAAGTTTGAAATTTAAACTCGTAAGCTATAATTTATGTCCTTTTGTGCAGCAGGTATTTATAGCCCTGTCGTTGAAAGGCCTCGATTTTGACATCGAATATATCGACTTGTCGAACCCTCCAACGTGGTTCACAAAAGTTTCCCCGCTAAAAAAAGTGCCAGTTCTTTTCGCTGGTACAAATCAGGTGCTGTTTGAATCTATAGCAATAATCGAGTTCATTGAGGATTACGCTGAGCAAAAGACATATCCGTCGGACTTGTTTGAACGATCCCGTGACCGTGCGTGGATTCAGTTCATTAACCAGCTGATGTGGAGTCTGTATGATCTTTCCGTAATGGGGAGTGAGGAAGAATACGGTTCAACTGTAGGAACGCTTCATAAAAAGCTCGATGAACTGGAAGCTGCCTCGCACGGTGGGAAGTACCTTTTTGGCGATTCATTCTCGCTCGTAGAAGCCGCAGTAGCGCCATTACTTCTTCGCTTGAGTTATATTGACGAAATAGCCCCCGGTCTTCTTGACGAAGTACGTCATAGCAATATTTGCAGAGTCAACAAACAGTTAATGGCTGACGCAAACGTTCAACGCTCAGCTCACAGTGACCTAAAACAGGCTTATTACAAATTGCTCGGGAAGCGGCAGGCGTACTTGTCCACTTTCCTGCCTGAGAAATTCAAATCAGCTGAAAGCACGCCTTTAAGATATTGATCGGCACCAAATTACAATTTGCCAGGACAACACATTTTCATCTCAAAACCGCAGTTTTTTTTCTGAGTCATGCGAGCCATAGAAAATTGGAAAAAGTAATATGACGTCCACTAAAGTATTTGAAAAAACCAAAAGGTCTACAATTAAACGAGCCCCTGAATACGCAGATTACAGCGAGCAAGCAGTCTACGATATATTGGATAGCGGGTATATGTGTACGATTGCGTTTGTACTCGACGGCAAGCCCTTCTTAAATCCCACACTTTACTGGCGCAAAGGTAATTACGTCTATTGGCATGGTCTAGCTGGCAGCAAGATGTTGCTTGAACAGGCCAAAAAAATTGATGTTTGCTTCAATGTAAGTCACCTGGACGGGCTGCTTTTAGGACGCTCAGCTTTTCACCATTCTGTAAATTATCGCTCGGTCACGATCCATGGCAAATCAGAGCTGGTTGAAGACAGTAATGAGAAGATGGATGTCGCATTTGAATTCGTCGAAACATTATTTCCTGGTCGCCGCTCAGAGTTGCGTGAACATAAAGAAGAAGAAATCCAAAAGGTTAAGTTCATGCGTTTGCCAATTGAGGAAGTATCCGTAAAGCATCGCTACGACAACTCTGTCATGGATATTTTGAGAAGGCAGCAGAGCAACGCACTTAAGGAGTATGGTCCTGAAGGTGTAAACCCCCACTGTTGGACAGGAACAATTCCAATTCGCACAATACTTGAAACACCGATTCCAGATACCGCTACTGATCCAAACATTCATTCGCCTGATTATTTGTCCCAATCTAAATTCAAACGCGAGTTCTGAGGCAAGTTGAAGTCTAGATCACTACCAAGGAGGGAATGAGGTGAAAATAGTTGTTATTGGTGCAAGTGGAGATATTGGTCGAACGGTTTGTAAAGAGCTCAGCAAGAGACACGAAGTTATTAGAGTTTGCCGCAGTTCTGGTGACTATCAGACTGATATGACTGACATGACATCTCTTGAAAAGCTATTTAATGCGATTGGAGAAGTGGACGCTATCGTAGTGACAGCAGGCTCTGTTAAATTTGCAAAATTGCAGGAAATTTCTCAAGCTGAATTTATGTATGCACTCTCCGATAAAGTCATGGGCCAAGTGAACGTTGTTCTCGCAGGTATGAGTTATGTCAGAGATGGTGGATCCTTCACCCTAACAAACGGGCTATTGGATCAACATCCTGTTCCAAATGGTGTTGGCGCTGCGACAGCAAATGCTGCACTCTCTGGTTTTGCAACAGCTGCAGCGATTGAAATGCCTCGCAACATTAGACTGAACGTCGTGAGTCCAGGCCTCATGGACATTTCCTATGAGCGCTATGGAAAAACCCTCAAGGGGCACGAACCAGTTTCTTCAAAAATTGTCGCCGCAGCTTATGCGAAAAGTGTTGAGGGATCCGCTTCTGGGCAACGTATTATAGGAGAATAAAATCAAGGAAAGAGATCTCTACTTGCCTCACATTCTTACTTGCAAACCCAATTCTAAAATGTCCTTTTGGAGGCCTTACAACGATGCGGTGTTTATTTGTCCAGATAAAATGCAAACCAGGATCGTGGCGTAGTATCGCAAATGAGATTGCCATCAAAGAACTACATTCCGAGATTTATTCGATCAACGGTGAATATGACATCATGACAAAAACATATTTGGAAGATTTCAACGAAGCACCAAACCTTGTTTCCAAAATGGTGAGCGATATCGAAGGCATTGAAAAGACTTCAACTATGTTCGCATTCGATCCATTCTGAGCGTTAGTTTTATCGCCAGTTGGTAGTCCAGATATAGAGATGATCAACACTGGAGAAATGGAATTGGGATTAAATTATTTTGAGATAAACGCAGATGCCGTAAATTCACTCCTCTCCATCAAAAAGCAGGTCCCTGCAATTGAGGAAACCCTGAAAACTTTGGTGGAGTTGCGTGTTTCACAAATCAATGGCTGCGCATACTGTGTAGATTTGCATTCAAACGAAGCTAGAAAAGCTCATGTTCATCAACAGAAACTGGATTGCTTACCGGTGTGGAAGGAGAGCAACCTTTTCTCACAAAGAGAGTGCGCTGCCCTCAGTTGGGCAGAAAGCGTCACGAGAATCTCTGAGGAACGTGAATCTGAGGGCAATTTGAACCTTCTATTGGAGACCTTCACGGAAAAAGAAGCCGTAGATTTGACATTCATCGTATGCGCAATGAATGGTTTGAACCGCCTTGCTATAAGTTTTGGCGACAAACCCAAAAGTTCAGTTTCTAAATAGATTTCTCATAGGAGCATGATCGTGCTGTCGGTGTCTCGTAAATCAAATTTCAGTTTGCCCAACGTATTGAACTCGGGCGCTATGTCGCCTTAGAACGCAGGATATGCGAGGGGCATTCTACTTAAGATATGTAACGTCAACATTTGCCCATCACTTCTGAATTGCAAACTTGCGGGATCTGAGCATTGCCGCGATTACGTGTGTAAAGCATCCGGCTCTGTTGCAAACGTGTCTTAGAGCGCAATTTGTGTGACTTCAGGGCTATCTTATTAGATTTTATCGCTCTGAAGATGGTTTTCGAGCATGGTCATAGCTTCAGATAGAGCACTTGGGCCAATTCCGAAGGCCCGCTCAACGAGGCGGGCTTCACCCAGAACATCCTTCGAGAAGTTGAAGGCACCAGCCTGACCTTTGCGCAGTGCCCGCATTACTTCAAAGCCTTTGATCGTCGCATAGGCGGTCTTCATGGTTTTGAACCCGCGTACAGGTTTGATGAGCTGTTTCAGCTGCCGTGATCAGCTTCGATGATATTGTTCAGATACTCCACTTGGCGATGTTCAGTGTCCGTGGGGCATTTTCCTTCTGCTTTCAACTCGGATATAGCAAGGCCATATGTTGGGGTAATCCCCCCGTTATTTGATCAAGTTAAAAGTAGAGATATTGTTGCCTCATATTGAGGACTGATTTTATGAAGAAATCTCGTTTCAGCGACAGGCAGATCATTGCAATCTTGAAGCAGGGCGACAGCGGCATTCCGGTTGCTCAGCTGTGCCGGGAACACGGTTTGAGCGCGGTGAGTTACTATAAATGGTGCGCCAAATATGGCGGCCTTGATGCGCCAATGATCTCAACGATGAAGTCTACCGAAGAAGAGCCACGCAGTATCTGTGAAGCTGCGCAGCAAGTGGTCTCCAGAACAGGTTTCTGGCTGGCTCAAACGTAGCTTTCCAGGAGACGTAAACAAGCAGGTGTCCC
>NZ_LMCI01000011.1:16696-16930 GCF_001623145.1 Pseudovibrio sp. W64
GCAAGCCTCAAACGAAATAGTCTAGGCCAAATTAAGGATGCCGTTTCGATCAGCAAAAGGCCCGCTTGCGTCGAAGACCGTGCAATACCGGGGCATTGGGAAGGTGATCTGATCGGAGGATCCAAGAATAGCTATATCGCCACTCTTGTTGAGCGGCAAACACGCTATGTCATGTTGATTAAGGTTGCCAACAAAGACACGAGCAGTGTTATCTCCGGGTTGATCAAACACACC
>NZ_LMCI01000012.1:0-213 GCF_001623145.1 Pseudovibrio sp. W64
AAGGTTGCCAACAAAGACACGAGCAGTGTTATCTCCGGGTTGATCAAACACACCCACAAATTACCAAAAGAGCTTTACAAATCTTTGACTTGGGATCGAGGCAAGGAGATGGCAGATCATCTAAGCCTGACATTAGTAACGGATGTTGCTGTATACTTCTGCGACCCACATTCACCGTGGCAACGAGGATCAAACGAAAACACGAACCGCTTG
>NZ_LMCI01000013.1:0-32447 GCF_001623145.1 Pseudovibrio sp. W64
CACCGCGTGATGCCCTTCAGACTTGGGCCCTTCCTCTCAAACCATGCGGTCACGTTTGAAAATCGGTTCCACCGGACCTTTGAAAGATACGTTACTTCTCTCAAAAGCCCCACCCAGCCTACGACAAACTGACGGACGGTCCGCCAGCAGCCCGTTACGTAGGCATGGGAGTTAGTATGGCGGCATCTTTTGCCAGGGGGGATAAGTTTTTTGCAGGCTCCTCCTGTGTTAGCCCGATCCTCAGGGGCAGTGGCTGCATAATGTGAGTGGGTGTTTGTGAGGCAGCGATGGCTTTTGAGTGTGGGAGAGCATGAAGGAATAGAGCCGAGAGGGTTATGGTTATGGGTCCCGGGTCTTCGCTTTGCTGCGCCCGGGATGACACCGGGGGAGGTTGCGGATGAGAACTCTGCGCACTCTGGCAGATAACCGGGTGTGTGTTTGGCGAAGGTCAAGTGAGGGGTGGGGTGACGGGTGTATGAGTGGGACCTGCAGATTGTAGTGGTGAGGTGCCGGGAAGGGTGCTTTCCGGGCGATTAGAGAGGTGTTTTCGTTGAAAGTTTCGTATCTGGCTCTCAGCCTATTGGGTGGGGCGATGTTGTTTGCCGGTGGTGCGCAGGCGCAAGGCAAAATCACCAATCATCAGGCCGAGGGAAACCTGCAGGTGACCCATAATGTGGGCTGCATTGCGCGAGAAGACGCCAAGACGAGTTACACTCCGGCTGACCTTTATACGTCGATTTTTGATTGCATTGAGAAGGAGCAGTATGGCTCTGCCGTTGATCTTTATGTGATGGCGTTTGCGCGTGGCACCTTTGATATGCAGCGGGTGAAGGATAAGAGCTCGTATCAGGCGCTTTCTGTGCTGCGGATGGTGACTTTTCAAAGGATGAACGAGGCGCAGCGCACTGCGTTTGGTGCAGCGCTGGAAAATTACAGCAAGGATGGCATTGCCGAGGCCTGTGACTTTCTGCAGGGTCAGGATGCGCCGGATTATTACCCTAAATACATGATTGCGCATGGTATGGGCGCGTTTACGAACAAGGATGATGACGGGCTGGTCACGCCGTTTGATGCCGCTGCTGCATGGCAACTGACCCTGACAAAAGCCGGCATTTGCGCTGGTAAATAAGCGCTGGCCTGCGGAGGGTGGTGGCTCCGCAGGCCAGCAGGGTGCTTTCCGCGAGGATGCGGGGTGTAGGTGCGTTCTCGCTTCCGGCACCGGAGCGGATGGCAGTGTTGCCAAATGCTCTTACACAGTGCGCCTACCTTTGCTCCACGTGGGCAGGTTCCCTTGCTTTGTGGAGCGCTGGGCGGGCTTATTCAGGAAGCGGAATTTTGGTGTTTATCGGCTGCGGATGAGCGACCCGCTCTAAAGTTCCGCAGCGTTTTTGGAGTGCTTCCAGTCGGTCGTGGAAGGCATGATGCAGAGTGAACAAAGCATCGCGTTCGCTGCTGTGCTGCAGTCTCTCAGTTAGCAGTAAGTGCTGCATATAGCTGAGATTTTGCAGGTCCGAGACAACGACGATGACTTCGTCTATTTCATTCTGGAACGTATTTGTGGTGCCACAGGCACATGCGGAGTCGGTCATTCTCAATCCCTCTGCTTACAGGGTGTTGAACAACCGCTGGACAGCACGGCTTTCTAGGGCCAGCTGGCGAGCGGGAGGCTAGAAACCTGCAAGCAGTCAGGCGAGTTTATTCCCCCCCGAAGGAGGTGTTGTATTCACCGCCCTCCCGCTCATAGCAAAGGGTTTGCGCGCTACCTATAAAGCAGGCACAAAAAATCCGCTAGTCGTCGGGAGCGGTAACCGCTACTTGAAGAAGGTTTCTAGGCCTCATGTATGACTTTGGAATGAAAACCGGTGGTTGTCAAACTGGCAATTTTGACGAGGGTGTGGATGGTGGGGGGAGTTGCTCTGAATAGGTGGCAACATGGTCCGCATATGCGATATGCCCTCTTAACTTATTCTTGCTTTCATCATCTATAGAGTTGTTGTTAAGTATATGTTTGTAAGCTCGAATTTGGTTTCTATAACCTTTTGTTAAACGCACATTTTTGTCATTTACGAGGAGACCGTGGATCTTTAAGCGATTAGGAGATTTTTGGATTTTCTTTTTTTGTACTGAAATTTTCCAGCCGTCACTCTCAATCAATGTACATACTTGCTCAAGTAAGGAGTTCGGTTCGCCATCCTTGCCTGAAATGACGATATCATCTGCATATCTTGTATAGGTCGCTGAGTTGTGTCTCGCCAGTTCAAAAATTTTTTTATCGAGTGGTCCCATAATAATATTAGATAATATAGGGCTGGTTGGAGCACCTTGAGCTAAAGATCCATAGTAGCAGGAAAGTAAGGTCAGCGCCTGTTTACTGAAATCATCTTGGTATCCAAGATCAGTTATAGCATCATATACTCTTGTCCATCTGATGGATGGAAAGAAATCTTCTATGTCAACAGAGATGACCCAGTTAGCGCCAATATGTTCTTGGGCGGCTCCTATATGAGATTTCCCGCGAACAAATCCAAATACGTAGTCTGGCCGTTCCCATTTATTATAGAAATGTGTTGCAAGCCATTTTTGGATTACCTTCAGAGATACTTTAGGGGCTGAAATGTTTCTCTTTTTCGGTCCCTTTGGTATCTCGAAAACTCGATAAAAGTTGTGACTATTTTTTAGCAGAGACCACGTGAAGCTTGGATTGTAGCCAAACATCACAGAAATAGCATTGACTGATGTAACAGGTGGTAGGCCGAGTTCGTAGTATTGTTGTATTAATTTTTGCTCATCTTCGCCGCAAGAAGCCCCAATTAACTTGCAAACTTCTTTTGGTGTTTCTGCGAGAAAACCTAATTGCTCAGTTCTAGGGTGTGGGAGTCTCATTAAGCAAAGTAACCTTTCGTAAGGAGCCGACGAATTCATCGGAAGTTCGAAGGACTGCCGGTGAATTCGGCGGAATCCTTCTGTATTTGGTCTTAGCAAATGGGCATGATACACACCCTCGCCGAGACTCCCACGAGTAAACCTTAGTCCTTCATTATTGCTAATTCAAGTGCGCGAGTAATATCAGGGCTAAGACGACTTTTACTAGAGCCTAATCTATTAAGTCCTTCTAGTGTCATGAGATATCCGCCACTTGATTGACGAAGAATAAGTGATTGCTTTCGTAGTTTGTCTAGCTGCCTTTTTAACCAGTCTTCGTTTGGATACACAAAGCCTCGCCTTTCGATTTCTAATCCAATATCTTCAATAGTTATTGGTGCTTTCTTTCGCACAATACTCAAGCACATTGTTGAGCTTGGAAGTTTCGCTTCTGTGAGGTTCTTAAAATCGGAAAGCTGGAAATTTAGAAACTCGACTATTTGCAAGGTCGCTTGTTTTAATGCATCTGTTTCTTCAGCTGTTGTTGGTCCTTTAGGTTGAAGCCATACAGAAACATTTCTTTCATGCACTGATGCAAAGACATTTCGTAGCAAAGCAGGGAACTTGCGCATTAATGTAGATTTGATGTTTGCGAGTATGTCTTTATCGCCTTGTTCTATGATGACGAAATTCACTTCACCAAAGTCGGCACTTAGCTCTTTTTCCAATCTTGATAGAGCGTGGTTTGAAGGAACCTGTTTGCCTTTTGAATCTTGAGTAACTTCAATGAAAGCAATGAAACCGCGTACTCGATCATGATTTTGGATGACATCACCAACGAGCTTAATCATTCTCGATTGCAGAAATTTAGCGATCTGGCTTGTGCTAGACATAAATTTGGCTCCAAGTTTCAAGAATGTCTTGGCAGAGCGCATTAGTTTGTTCTTTCCAACTATGTGCCTCTGTTATTTCGGTTTTGCGCAGTGAGTATCTATCTGAATTTATGAAATCTACGGGTTCATCCGGCTGGTAATCCGCGACAACTCTAAGAGAATTCGCTGACACAATGATGTCTTTCAATTTCCGTATCGAATGCTTCGTTCTAGTGATGTCTTTAACGAGTTGACCGTCACCATTCTTTTGAGCTTTTTTGAGCTCACTTCTTAGCGTTTTCTCTATTTGTCCTGTCAATATTTCGGGATAAGCAGCATGTGGTAGCTCTGACCATTTTGTATTCATGCTTTGAAACATGGTGCGCACGGTTAAGAATATTCCATAATAGTATCGA
The DNA here is from genome assembly GCF_001623145.1 of Pseudovibrio sp. W64. Taxonomy (NCBI): domain Bacteria; kingdom Pseudomonadati; phylum Pseudomonadota; class Alphaproteobacteria; order Hyphomicrobiales; family Stappiaceae; genus Pseudovibrio; species Pseudovibrio sp. W64. The sequence goes on from NZ_LMCI01000013.1 coordinate 4,151, forward strand.
TTGTATGCAGAACGAGCAAAGGCATCCCGATATGCATCATCGTTGTTGATTGCTGTTTTCTGCAGATGATGCGCGACTTCATGCATATGTACTTTGCTACTCATGGTGGTATTCTGCTATTCACATGGTTGCAAATCAAGCTGGTTTGACTGGTTGTTATCATCTGAAGTCAAATGCAGATGAATTTAAGAAATTGGGCCTCGAAAGGCCCGGTTTTGTTTGTGGTGCGTCTGACAGTCTTAGCTGGAGATGAGGTTTCTCCGGGTTTGTAGTGCAGGATGCCGCTGGTTTTGATGTATTCTAGTTCGTCCTCGGTATCAATGCGGCAGCACTTGCCGTCTTCCCGCACTTGATGCGGGATCCAGTGCGGGGGCGGCTAAGGTTTGAGTGCGTGGCTCTGGGTCCCGCATCGCGCTGCGCTTGTGCGGGATGACATCAGAGGGGGGCTTGTGCTGGATGATGTCGGAGAGGATTGCTTGTGTGGGATGACATCGGTGGAGGTGGTGGCTCTGATGGTGAGGCTGCCAATGAAAAACGGGCCTTGGAGGGCCCGTTTTTGTGTTTGTGGTGTGTCTGCTTGTCTTAGCTGGAGACGAGGTTTCTCAGCACGTAGTGGAGGATGCCGCCGGCTTTGATGTATTCCAGTTCGTCTTCGGTATCGATGCGGCAGAGGGCTTCTATGGTTTTCTTGGTGCCGTCTGCGAATTCGACCTGAATGTCGACCATCTGGCGGGGTTTGAGGTCTGCTACGCCGAGGATGGTTACGCGCTCGGTGCCGTCGATGCCGTGGGACTGCCAACTCTCGCCCTCTTTAAACGTGAAGGGCAGGACGCCCATGCCGACCAGGTTGGAGCGATGGATGCGCTCGAAGGATTGAGCGATCACAGCGCGCACGCCGAGCAGTTTGGTGCCTTTGGCCGCCCAGTCGCGGGAGGAGCCGGTGCCGTATTCTTTGCCAGCAAACACCACAAGTGGGGTGCCAGCTTCCTTGTATTCTATGCAGGCGTCGTAGATCCAACGCTGCTTGCCATCCTTTGTGGTGTAGCCACCTTCCACGCCCGGCACCATTTGGTTTTTGATGCGGATGTTGCCGAAAGTGCCGCGCATCATGACTTCGTGGTTGCCACGGCGGGAGCCGTAGGAGTTGAAGTCTTTTGGCGCGATCTGATGGGATTCAAGGTACTGACCTGCCGGGCTGTCTGCCTTGATCGCCCCAGCTGGGGAGATGTGGTCGGTGGTGATGGAATCCAGGAACAGACCCATGACTGCCGCGCCCTCAATATCGGTGAGGGGTGCTGGCTCCATGGTCATGCCTTCAAAGTAAGGCGGGTTCTGTACGTAGGTGGAGGCTGGCGGCCAGCCGTAGGTCATGCCGCCTTCTACCTTGATGTTCTGCCAGTGCTCGTCGCCCTTGAACACATCGCCGTAACGCTCTTCAAACATCTCTTCCGTGATGGAGGAGCGGATGAGATCTGTGATCTCTTCCGTGGTTGGCCACAGGTCCTTCAGGTAGACGGTGTTGCCTTGCCTGTCCTTGCCGAGCGGGTCTTTGGCCACGTTGATGTTGAGCGAGCCTGCGATGGCATAAGCGACAACCAGTGGCGGAGAGGCCAGATAGTTGGCGCGTACATCCGGATTGACGCGGCCTTCGAAGTTGCGGTTGCCGGACAGCACGGAGCAGGCCACGAGGTCGTTGTCGTTGACGGACTTAGAGATTTCCGGCGGCAGTGGGCCTGAGTTACCAATACAGGTGGTGCAGCCGTAGCCGGTGAGGTTGAAACCGAGGGCGTCGAGGTCTTCCTGAACGCCAGCTTTTTCCAGATAATCCGTCACCACCTGAGAGCCGGGCGCCAGTGAGGTTTTCACCCATGGCTTGACCTTGAGGCCTTTGGCGCGGGCTTTGCGGGCCACCAGACCAGCGCCGATGAGAACGGACGGGTTGGAGGTGTTGGTGCAGCTTGTGATCGCGGCGATGACGACGTCGCCATTGCCAAGGTCATGGTCGCGGCCTTCCACCGGTGCGCGTTTGAACTCTTCACCTGCCTTCTTGAATTCCTCCGCCATGGTTTTGGCAAAGCCTTCTGAGGCGTCAGCGAGGGAGATACGATCCTGCGGGCGCTTTGGTCCGGCGATGGATGGCACAACGGTGGAGATGTCCAGCTCAAGCGTATCGGTGAAGGTTGGCTCCGCGTGGGTGTCGCGGTACATGCCCTGCACCTTGGCGTATTCTTCCACCAGCGCAATGCGGTGGGCGTCGCGGCCTGTGGACCTGAGGTATTTGAGCGTGTCGCCGTCCACCGGGAAGAAGCCACAGGTGGCGCCGTATTCCGGTGCCATGTTGGCAATGGTGGCGGCGTCTTCCAGCGAGAGGTTGTCGAGGCCGGGGCCGTAGAACTCTACAAACTTGCCGACAACGCCCTTTTTACGCAGCATTTCAACTACGGTGAGCACGAGGTCGGTGGCGGTGATGCCTTCTGCCATTTCTCCGGTGAGTTTGAAGCCGACGACTTCCGGGATCAGCATGGAGATCGGCTGGCCGAGCATGGCGGCTTCGGCCTCAATGCCGCCCACGCCCCAGCCGAGGACCGCAAGGCCGTTGACCATGGTGGTGTGGGAATCTGTGCCGACGAGGGTGTCCGGGTAAGCGACGGTTTCGCCGTTTTCTTCTTTCGTCCAGACGGTCTGGGCGAGGTACTCAAGGTTGACCTGGTGACAGATGCCGGTGCCTGGAGGAACAGCGCGGAAGTTATCAAACGCAGACTGACCCCAGCGGAGGAACTCATAGCGCTCGTTGTTGCGCTCGTATTCGCGTTCCACATTGAGCGCGAAGGCAGAGGTGGTGCCGAAGTAGTCCACCATGACGGAGTGATCGATGACGAGGTCAACGGGCACCAGCGGGTTCACCTTTTTCGGATCACCGCCGAGGCTGACGGCAGCGTCGCGCATGGCGGCAAGGTCAACAACAGCGGGAACACCGGTGAAGTCCTGCATGAGCACACGGGCAGGGCGGTAGGCTATTTCGTGGGTGGAAGTGCGGGTGGTGAGCCATTCGGCGACGGCGCGGATGTCGTCCGCTGTGACGGTGCGGCCATCTTCAAAACGCAGAAGGTTCTCTAAAACCACCTTCAGAGAGAAAGGCAGCTGGGAGACGCCCTTAAGGCCGTTCTTTTCTGCTTCGGGAATGGAAAAATAAGTATAAGACTTGCCGCCGACTTGCAGCGTTTGTTTGGCTTTAAAACTGTCTAGAGATTGTGTCATTCGGCGATCTCCTTATTTCGTTTCCCGCTGTGAACAGGAAACGGAGCTTTGAGCTGGCGAACCTCTCCGATATATCCCGGAGTTTGGCGGTTCGCCGTCATGGCGTTGGCTTGATCATTTAACAAATGCATTAAAAGCGCTTCTTGAAATTCAATCAGCTTATAGTTGTCGTCCCTATAGCGTCTTTCTGACGCAGGTTCCAGCTGAACCGCAGCGGAAGGCTAATAATTTACCTAGGGTGAGATTAGGCCGGAATGGGAGGCCCGATCAAGCGGGGTTGGGTTTGTATGAATCGCATTATATACAACGGTATACAATGTGTCTAGCCTGTGAGTTGGTCCTTTGTGGCTTTAAAGGCTCGGAAGGGGATTATCGGTAAAGTGCTTCTGGTTTACCTATGAATAATTGCCAGAAGTGGCGAAAAAGTGCGCAGAGAATAGCTGAAAACAACAGAAAGGCGTTTCCCATGAAATCTGCAGTTTTGGTTGGTGCTTGTTGTCTGGTGCTGGGCGGATATGCGGTCAGTGCTCTGGCTCAGGAGAATGGTGAGGCCTATTCGGACACTAAGGTTTTACTGGATAAGAGCGAGACTACGATTACCAAGCAGCCTCTGTTCTATCCGACTGGTCGACAGGCTCAGGTGACGTCTCTCATCATTACGCTGGCACCGGGCGAGGCTGTTAAAGAGCACATGCATCCCATTCCTCTTTACGGATATATACTTGATGGTGAGCTGACGATCACCTATGAGAAAGAGGCTCCTCTGACCTTTAAAAAGGGGGAGGCGTTTATTGAGGCCGTCAATACCTGGCACTACGGTAAGAATACCGGAACAGAGCCAACGCGAATCCTAGCTGTGTTTATGGGAGCGAAGGATTTGCCGAATGTGATACGGCCTCCTGAATAAAGTGGTTTGCGCAAAGACGGGATCATGCAAACTGCTTTAATTCTTTGTTGGAGCGTATCTTATCCGGAAATCGGATCCACTTTCGGGATACGCCGTCAGTTTGGTAAGCAGTGTGAGCTGCTGTGGTGGTTTCGGGCGCGATGAACCAATTGAAGTTAGTCTGTCAGGGTGTTGCATGTGATCGCGGTGGCCGCAGAGTTTTGAACCATGTCGACTTTGAAGTTGGTTCAAGCGAAGCTCTGATCGTCCAGGGTCCCAATGGTGTCGGCAAATCCAGTCTGCTGCGCGTGATTGCAGGACTGGTTGCGAAAGCGAACGGCACGATTGAGCTGGAAGGTGGCATGCCCGAGCGCTCCGTTGCCGAGCATTCACACTATTTCGGGCATCTTGATGCATTGAAGCCGTTGCAATCCGTCCTTGAAAACCTAAGTTTCTGGCGTGATTTCTTTGAGCCTGCTGCTTTTGGTGGCGGCAAAGTGCGTGAGAGCATGAGCGAGCTGGAAGCGCTGGATACTCTTGGTATCGCGCATACTGCCAGTTTGCCTGCAGGATACTTGAGTGCCGGACAGCGCCGACGCCTTTCGGTGGCGCGCTTGCTGGTGGTGCCGCGTCCAATCTGGTTGCTTGATGAGCCGACATCCGCGCTTGATAAAGCTTCTGAAGAAGTGTTGCTGGGGTTGATTGCCGATCACATCCACGCTGGTGGCCTTGTGATTGCTGCAACGCACCTGCCGCTCAACCTGCCAAACACCAAGTTCCTCAATCTGTCGCCTGTGACGACCGAGAGTGAGCATATGTTTGCCGGAGCGGATCTGGACGATTATTTCGACGAAGACGAGCAGGACGAGGGCTGACCATGAGTTGGATGAAGAGTCTTTTTGTCCGTGAATACCAGTTGGCGAACCGCGTTGGTGGTGGTGCGCTGATCGGTGTTCTGTTCTTTCTGGCTGTGGTGACGATCTTTCCATTCGGTGTTGGACCGGACATGATCCTGCTGTCCCGCATTGGTGCTGCTATCCTCTGGATTGGCGCATTGCTGTCGACGTTGCTGGGATTGGATCGCCTGTTTCAGGCTGATCGCGAGGATGGAAGCCTCGAACTTCTGGTGATGTCCGGGCGTTCGCTTGAGCTGGTTGTGTTGATTAAATGTGCTGCCCATTGGGCGGCGACGGGTCTGCCGCTGGTGTTGGCGACGCCGGTTTTGTCTTTGTTTGTGGGTCTGGATTTCCAGAGTATCGTTCTGGTGACCCTGACCTTGCTTGTTGGCGCCCCTGCATTGACGCTTGTTGGTGCGGTTGGCGCTGGTGTTACCGTGTCCATGCGGCGGGGTGGGGTGTTGCTCTCCATTCTGGTTATTCCGCTGGCAATTCCAATCCTGATCTTTGGTGTGAGTGCCGCGACAGCGGGAGCGATCGACTCCAATAACTTCCTCGTTCCGTTCCTGTTTTTGTGTGCTCTGACACTTTTTGGTCTTGTTGTTGGACCTCTCGCAGCAGCTGCAGCGCTTCGCGTTTCTGGTGACTGATGACGGCAGCCGTGAGGCTGCTGAAATTGCCAGAAGCGTTAAGTCTATGTAAAATCGTCTAAAATGGGTGAAATCCCGAAGAAGTGAAGCGTCAAATTGCGCGTAATCAATGACTGCGATGGGTCCGTGACACTATGTACACATTGATGCTTCGTCATTCTCAGTTTAGAACGGCTCTATGACCTTATACGATCTTGCAAACCCAACCCGGTTCCTGAAGCTTGTGAAAGCTGTGCTTCCCTGGCTTATCGTTGCGACGGTCGCTGCGCTTGCAGTTGGCTTGTACTTCGCGTTTTTTGTTGCGCCTGAAGATTATCAGCAAGGCCAGACAGTGCGCATTATGTTTGTGCATGTCCCTGCTGCCCAGCTTGCATTGATGTGTTATGCAATGATGGCACTTTCTTCGATTGGTTCTCTGGTCTGGAAGCATCCGCTGGCTGATGTTTCGGCCAAGGCGTCTGCACCTATTGGTGCTGCATTCACATTCCTGGCTCTGTTTTCTGGCGCTGTCTGGGGCAAGCCAATGTGGGGCACCTTTTGGGTCTGGGACGCAAGATTGACCTCTTTCCTTGTGCTGCTGATTATGTATCTTGGCATTATCGCGCTGTGGAAGGCGATTGAAGATCCTATCAAGGCTGCAAAAGTAAATGCGATTATCACGTTGGTTGGCGTGATCAACGTCATCATCATCAAGTTTTCCGTTGAGTGGTGGAACACACTGCACCAGCCGCCGAGCATTATTCGTGCTGACGGCCCTGCCATTCACTCTTCCATTCTTATTCCGCTTGGTTTGATGGCTTTGGCTTTTGTGCTTTTGTTTGTGACTTTGCATCTGATGAGCATGCGTAACGAGATTATGCGCCGTCGGATCAGAGCAATGCGGATGCGTGCAGCATCTGTTGCTCCGGCTGCGTCCAGCAGCACGGTCACGAAAGCAGCTCCTGCTGGTGCGAGGTAAGGACAATGGATTTTTCAGAGTTTGGTCGTCACGCTGAATATGTGATTGCTGCTTATGCGATGGCTGCACTTGTTATCGCTGTGCTGATTGTCTGGGTGCGCTCAGACAAAACCCAGCTGGACAAAGAAATGCAGGCGTTGGAAGCAAGCGGCATTCGTCGTCGTTCCACGCGCCGCGCTGGTCCTTCTGTCGGCCAGGTGGTCTCTGCAGGTTCTGATGAAAAGAGTGAGAGCTAACAGGAATGGCTAGTGAAATGGACGAGGAAAAGAAATCAGGCATTTCTCCGCTGTTTCTTCTTCCGCTGATTGTTTTTGGTGCTCTTGCGGTTCTGATGGGTTTCATGATGCTGTCCGGCCATGACTCCAAAGAACTTCCATCTGCCTTGATTAATAAGCCGGCACCTGAGTTTTCGCTTCCTCCTGTTAAGGGGCTGGAGCGTGATGGGCAGCAGGTTCCTGGGTTCCAACGCAGTGATCTGCTTGGTCAGGTGACTGTGGTGAACATCTTTGCATCCTGGTGTGCGCCTTGCCGTGCAGAACACAAATACTTGATGGATCTTGCCAAGGATGATCGTTTTGAGATTGCTGGCCTGAACTACAAGGACACTGACGTTAAGGCGAACCGGTTCCTTGCTGAGCTGGGCAATCCTTATGATCGCGTTGGTTTTGACACTGGCCGGGCTGGCATTGAATGGGGCGTTTACGGGGTTCCTGAGACGTTCATCGTCGATGAGAAGGCTCAGATCCGCTATAAGTTTATCGGGCCGTTGAGCGCAGCCAGCTATCGAGATGTCTTCTTACCAGAACTTGAAAAAGTGCTGACTGAGTCCAAATAGAAGCAGTGCCCCTGATGCCTTCGGTTTTCAGGGGCTCACTGTGATGTGATTCTACAGTTATCTGGTTATTGTTTAGGTTAGCGCTGCATCAGCGATGACTTGAACAATTGCGAAGGGCCGAAATGCGGTGGTTTTCTGTAAATAGATTGACGGGTGTTATTCTCGCAGCGGGAATTGGTTTTGCGACCTCTCTCTCAGCTCAGGCGGAAACACCAAAGGCTGTGGTTGAGCTGTTTACCAGCCAGGGCTGCTCGTCATGTCCACCTGCGGACCAGTTTCTGGAGGAGCTTGTCTCAGACCAGAAGGATGTGGTCACCCTCTCTTACCACGTAGATTATTGGGATTACTTCGGTTGGAAGGACACTTTGGGTTCGCCTGTGTTCACTCAGCGCCAGAAGGATTATGCCAAGAGCCGTGGTGATGCGCAGATCTATACGCCTCAGGTTGTTGTGAATGGCCGGGGGCATATGGTTGGCAGTGACCGTGGTTCTGTGAAGAACGCGATCCGCAAATCTTCTGGCATGAGCGTTCAGGTTGAGGCGATGCTTGATGACAATGCGCTTGAAGTTCAGCTCTCTGGTTCCTTGAAACAGCCAGATAAGAAGGCTGACGTTTATCTTCTTGGAATTGACAAGGAAGCAGTTGTAGAGATTCAGCGCGGTGAAAACGCTGGTACAACGCAGACTTATAAGAACGTGGTGCGCAGCATCATGCCGATTGGCATGTGGTCTGGTACCGCTGAAGTGTTCCGTTTGCCACGGACCGCTTTGAAGATGTTCGATTCCAAGAACTGGGCTGTTTTGGTTCAGACAAACTCCGGTGAGATGCCAGGTGAAATCATTGGTGCAGCTTTTTACGACAAGTAGAATTGGCTGATAAATTGCGAGTGATTTTCATTTGCAAACATTGAGTGCAAATAAGCATAAAAACTGGCTGTTTGACCCTGTTCCATTGTTTAATATGCCACTGAAACCTGATAGAGGACGATAACTTTCTAAGCAGTCGTCGAGTTTGAATTAGGGTGGATGTGGCACATGGACCAGAGCATGCGCTTTGCGCTGGGCAGCATCGTCATTGGCATACTGGTATTTACTCTTAAATACTTTGCCTTTGCGTTGACTGGCTCCATTGCGTTCTATTCCGACGCTCTTGAAACCTCCATCAATATTGCCAGTGCTTCTGCAGCTGCCGGGGCCTTGTATCTGGCGCGCAAACCTGCTGATCAGAATCATCCCTATGGACACTACAAGGCAGAGTATTTTGCTGCTGTTCTTGAGGGTGTTCTGATTGTTCTGGCGGCGATCCTAATCCTGCGCAAAGCCTATATGGGTTTGACTGAGCCGTATGAGCTTGAGGTCAATTTTCAGGGTATCGCGCTGAACTTTCTGTCTTCCGTTATCAATCTGTTCTGGGCAATGGCCTTGATGCGCATTGGTAGAGCACATCGCTCACCTGCGCTGCAGGCGGATGCCCGGCATATCATGACAGATGTTTATACCTCTCTCGGTGTGTTTGTTGGTATCGCTGCTGTGTGGGCAACAGGCTGGCAGATGTTTGATCCGATCCTTGCGGGGATTGTTGCGGTTAACATCATGTGGTCCGGTTGGAAGCTGGTGCGTGAATCTGTTGGTGGCCTGATGGATGAGGCGGCTCCTGAAGAGGAGCAGGAGGAAATCCGGGCGTTGATCTCCAAGTTTGGAGATGGTGCGCTGGAGGCTCATGACTTGCGGACCCGCCATGCTGGACATGTGACGTTTGTTGATTTTCATCTGGTGGTGCCGGGTGAGATGAGCGTTCTGGATGCCCATGCGATTTGTGATCGTATTGAGGAAGGCATCGCAGAAAAGATGCCGGGCGCACGTGTGACCATCCATGTTGAGCCGGAAAATCACGCCAAGCATTCAGGAATTGTGGTTTTATAGGCACTTAGAGAGCTTGAAACCTGGACTGCGTAGTTCTACGGTGTTTCCGTTGTTGCTGCGTTCTGTTGGTCTGGCTGTCTTTTGCCTTCTCTCTGGAACGATCCTTTAAAGCAGTTTGCCCGGAAACGGGGCCACTCCTACTGCTTTCAGTATTGTTGATTGCGTCTTTGTCTTCGAAAACCATGCTTCGTGGTGGGAGACTGCGCTTCGTTTCTGAGATGAATATGCCCCGCAAACATTTCTTTGATCACCTTATTCTGCTTATCGGCGTGTTTTTGATCGTCGGGCCGGTGATCGTGATCGCTTTCTCTTCAACGCACTCTGGGGCTACGCTTGGTCAGGATGGCCTCCAGTTTCTGCCGGGGCCTTATGGGGTGGAGGTGTATAGCCGGGCGCTGTTTGAAGGGCGTGGGTTTACTGGCGGTGTCACTGGCATAACCATGGCGTTGAACTCGCTCTATCTGGCTGCAGGGTTTGCGCTGGCGAAAGTGGCTGTTTCTCTGTTGGCGGCGTATGCGTTGGTGTTCTTTCGGGTGCGCTTTGGGACGTTCTTTTTCTGGGTGATCCTTTGCAGTTTGCTGCTGCCTTTGGAGTCCCGGTTTTTGCCGACATATGCTGTGACCAGCAAGCTTGGGCTCGTGAACTCCTATCCGGGCTTGATGTTGCCGCTGTTGGCTTCTGCGGTTGGGACATTCTTCTTCCGCCAGTTTTTTCTGGGAGTGCCGACTGAGCTCTCTGAAGCTGCGCGGATTGATGGGGCAGGGCCGATCAAGTTTTTGAAGGACGTTCTGGTGCCTGCGTCTGCACCGATGATTGCGGCGCTCGGCCTGCTGATGTTTGTGCAGGGATGGAACCAGTATCTGTGGCCTGTGATGGTTTCCAGTGAGGAGACCAGAATGACATTGGTGCAGGGGCTTAGCTTGGTCGGGCGCACAAGCCCGCAAGGTTTGGCGCTTGCTGTGCTGGCTATGCTGCCGCCGATCCTGCTTGTGGTGTTCTGTCAGAAAGCCTTTGTGAAAGGGCTGACAGACGGGCGTCAGTGATCACTGAGAAATCTTAAAGAGACCATAATTTCTGTCTTCTTTGAGACAGCGCCGCCTTGCGACCTTGCTATTTCTGTTTGGGTTACAGGTATCTTGAGAGCTATGCTCCAGATGCGTCTCACGGAAGAAGGTCTCGGAATGATAATGCGTGGTTTCAAAGCACTTGTTGTTGTTGCTTCAATCGGTTTTGCCGGGTTGGTCTCTCAAAGCCCTGCTTATGCATGGGGTGAGTTGAGCTGCTCAGATCTGAATGCGACTATTTCAGACATCGATGATATTTCCGATGAAGTCTTCTTTGAAGGTAGCGTTCGTGCTGGCTCAAGTGCTGATGGCGTTCTGGGTCACCTGATTGATGTGGGTCGCTTGCTGAGCGAGCTGGAGGGTGATGGTAAACTGGACCGCGCGGTTGACCGGTTGGAAGATGCATGGATCGATGAGGACTGGAGCGGCTACTCCTTTGCTCTGGATGATATCGCAGATCGTCTGGACTACTTTTACTATCGCGACTGCTGAGCAAGTGCCTCAGCTTTCGAGCGATGCGACCAAGTCCGGCCATGTGCCGGGCTTTTTTGTGATCTGCCTCGTGATCTCAAGATGCGGCGCTGAAGTAGTCTTCTCGCAGCAGCGCGGTACCGTCTGATTGCAGAACCCAGAGTTCTTTGGAGATGTTGCCGTGGGCTTTGTTCATCTTCCAGTCAGAAGAAAGGATTGCGGAGCTTTCGCCTGATGCGACGATTTTGGGGTTGATGTACTCGATTTTTGAGAAGCCTTCCCGAATGAGCATTTGCCAGAATTCGAGAATTTCGGCTCGTCCGTGATAGGTGCCAAACGGTTTGGCCTCCATAACAGCGTTTGCCTCATAGCAGTTGGCACAAGCTTGAGCATCACCCGCATTGAACGCGTTCTGCCACTTCTGGCTGGCCTCTTTAACTGCTGCTTCCAACTCACTGTTCATCATTGGACTCCAAAGCTCGGGCGCTTGCGCCTCTTTGTTTGGACGTAGGATGAAGAGCGAATCTTGATTAGAAATGGACGTATATGGCATTCCTGAAAGTACCACCTATGAAAGGTGAAGTCCGTCTTTCAAATGTGGTAGGCGGATTTGAACCGACTAGTAAGCTGGGGTATCAACATTCCTAAGCTTTTGGGTTGCTTTGATTTTGTAGTATTTAGCGTTTGAACACAGAGCTATCTATTGAGAGAAAATGATAGGCTGGCAAATGCTGCCATAGAAAAAGCCCGGCGGTGGTTGCCGGGCTTTGTGATTTCATCTTTTAGTTCTGGGAGAGTGTTTTGATCCTCCCAGAATTGGTGCGAACTCAGAGGCGCTGGGAGCCTGTTCCGAATTCCGGATAGGCTTCGACACCAATCTCGGCTTTGTCGAGGCCCATGGCTTCGTCTTCTTCTGTGACACGCAAGCCGACCACCAACTGGATTGCGTACCAGACAATGGTGGAGGCCACGAAGGTGAAGATGCCGACGGCTGCAACGCCGATGAATTGGGTAACGTAAGATGCGTCAGAGTTGGACAACGGCACGATGAGCGTTCCCCAGATGCCAGCCAACAAGTGAACCGGGATTGCACCCACCACATCATCGATCTTCAACTTGTCGAGCATTGGCACTGCAAAGACGACAATTGCGCCACCAACGCCACCAATGATGACGGACTGGAGTACGCTCGGAGCCAGTGGTTCAGCGGTAATGGAAACAAGACCAGCCAATGCACCGTTCAGAGCCATTGTAACATCGACCTTCTTGTAGAGGGCCTGTGTCAGGGCAATTGCGGTGACCACGCCGCCCGCAGCAGCCATGTTGGTGTTTGCGAAGATGCGGGAGATGTCTGTGACGTCACCAATGGTGCCCATTGCGAGCTGGGACGCGCCGTTGAAGCCGAACCAACCGAGCCACAGAATGAAGGTGCCCAGAGTTGCCAGTGGCATGGAGGAGCCCGGCATTACGTAGACCTGACCGTTTTTACCGTACTTGCCTTTACGTGCGCCAAGGATGATTGCGCCAGAAAGAGCTGCCCAGCCACCAACGGAGTGGACGAGAGTGGAGCCAGCAAAGTCGGCAAAGCCCATTTCGGAGAGCCAGCCAGCACCCCACTGCCAGGAGCCGGTGATTGGGTAAAGAACACCTGTGAGGATGACAACGAAGATCAGGAAAGCCCAGAGCTTGATGCGCTCTGCCATGGTGCCCGACACGATGGAGGCTGTGGTTGCGCAGAAGACCATCTGGAAGAACCAGTCGGACGCTGTCGAGTAGCCTGCGTCCAGAGCATCGCCACCGACAGGGTCAAAGGAGTATGGGCCAAAGGAACCCATGAAGCCGCCATCAACGCCAGTGTACATGAGGTTGTAGCCGGTGATCCAGAACATCAGACCAGCGATGGAGTACAGAGCGATGTTCTTGAGGCACTGCATGGAGACGTTTTTGGTGCGGACGAGGCCCGCTTCAAGCATGGCGAAGCCTGCAGCCATCCACATCACCAGAAAGCCGCCAATCAGGAAGAGCAGGGTGTTGAAGATGTAAGCGGTGTCGACAGCTAAGGCGTACTTTTCTTCTGCCATAACTGGAGCTGCGGAAAGTGCCAGGAGTGAGCTTGCGGCGACAAGGGTGGAGGCGCGTTTCATATTCTCTGTCTCCTTCATTTCATTATATTGCTTCTGCGTCGGCTTCGCCGGTGCGAATGCGGACGACCTGATCAATGGAGTAGACGAAGATTTTGCCGTCACCGATCTGGCCGGTCTTCGCTGCGCTATCAATGGCTTCGACAACTTTGTCTGCCATGTCTGCTGCAACTGCGACTTCGACCTTTAGTTTTGGGAGGAAGGTGACGGCGTATTCTGTGCCGCGGTAGATTTCGGTGTGCCCCTTCTGCCGGCCATAGCCTTTGACTTCGGTTACCGTGAGCCCCTGGATGCCTAAAGTGGTGAGTGCGTCGCGCACTTCATCCAACTTAAAGGGCTTGATGATTGCCATAATGATTTTCATGTCAGATTCCCGTTCCCCTCTCTCATCGATTGCGCCGTAAAGAGTTCTGGAGACCTCTTCAGGACCGGGAAAGTGCCAGTTATCTGGTCGTTCTCAGAATGCCCGGCCGGCACGCTTGCCCTCTCTCTATCAAGGAGCGTGCCAGTTTTGAGAAATATCGATTTTTGTGTAGATTCTGGAGGATGGAGGCGTTGGAATAAACTTGAAAATTCAGCGGCTTGATTGAAATTAAATTTTCTTGTTGTGACGCTGGAATGGCTGGGATGCGCAGAATATGTCTGTCAATAAAATAGGCAGAGCCATAATTTGACTCTGCCTATTTTGTAATCACGTCTGATGCGTGGTTAATTTTTGATCAGATTGCTTATGCTCTGAAACCACCAGAGGCGAGGAACTTGGTCTCTTCTGGCGTTGAGGTTCGACCGAGCACTTCGTTGCGGTGAGGAAAACGGCCAAACCGACGGATCACGTCCATATGGATCAGCGCATAATGGTAGGTGTCTTGATCACCAAGGCCGCGGAACAAGTCCACGCTCAAATCCTGCATGTCCATCTCTTCTGAATGCTCAAATGGCAGGAAGAAAAACATGCGATAGCCCATAGGAAAGGCGGTATGGAAGTTCTTGTTCAATGACTCAAGAGCGACTTTTACAGCTTTGGGATCGGATGCAAATGCTTTTGAGGAGCCGCGATAGATGTTGCGCGGGAATTGGTCGAGCAGCAAAAGGAGGGCCAAAGTGCCGTGAGGCGTCGCTGTCCAGGTGTCGTAATCTCCGCGATTGGCGGCTTCTACGTCGGCTTCAAAGTTCTCACGAATTTCCTGATCGAACGCTTCGCCGCCGTTGAACCATTTGGGGCCGCCTGCCGTCCACCAGAAGTCCAGAATCTCAAGCGCATTGCTGGTCTCTGTTTTTCCGTCCAGTTCCATCGTCGCCATGGTCTACTCCCCAATATTCACTTTACTGTTGCGCAAAGTTCCGTTAGCCCAGCATCAAACACAGTGCCACACTCGAGTACCTGGTGAAACATTGGTGGAAGATTCAAATATTCTGGACCTGAGAGGTCTCAACTGCCCACTGCCGGTGATGAAGACGCGCAAGCATCTTAAGCGTATGGCAAAAGGCGAGCAGCTTGTTGTGAAAGCTACTGATCCAATGTCTGCAATCGATATTCCACATATGTGCCAGCAAGACGGCCATGTGCTGATTGAGAATAAGATGGTAGGTGACGTGCGTCAGTTCAAGATTGAATGCTGATTGCACTCTTCCTGAAGATGATTAAGCGTCGCAAAGCCTGTCCAGTTTGCGGGCAAGCTTGAAATCCAGCTCGGTCAGCCCACCTGCATCATGGGTGGTAAGTAACACATCCACTTTGTTGTAGGTGTTCGTCCATGTAGGATGGTGGTTCATCTTTTCTGCCAGAATTGCAGCGCTGGCCATGAAGCCAAATGCGCGTGCAAAGGACCGGAAGGTGAACGTGCGTTCTATCGCGTTGCCATCTTCAGACAAGGTCCAATGCGGTAATTCTGCGAGGGCAAATTCTTTTGCGGTAGAGGTCAACAGCTCGGACACAAGACCACCTTTGGTTTTGTTGCAAGGGGTGTCTCAGATTTAGTAGGTTTTTCTGACTCGCAAAATCCATGGATATTTGAGTAGATCAGCGCGAAAGTCTGGAGCAAAGATTTCGGCTGGGTTAAATATTCGGGCAGTCAGATTTGGAGGGAGCAGTGGTCTTTTTGCAGCGTCGTGTACTGTTTGTGTGTCTTGGCAATATTTGTCGTAGTCCGTTGGCAGAGGGTGTCTTCCGTCATCATGTCAAACAAGCTGGGCTGGAAGAGCAGATTTACGTGGACTCCGCGGGAACTGCGAACTGGCATAGTGGCAAAAAGCCGGATATCCGCAGCATCCAGACAGCGCAAAAGCATGGCGTTGATATTTCTAAACAAGAAGCGCGCCAGCTGGTTGATGAGGATTTCGAGAAGTTTCATTACATCATTGCGATGGATGCCAGCAATCTAGCGAACATCCAGTCCAAAGCGCCGTATCTGCATACAGCAAATGTGCGCTTGCTGCTTCAGGATGAGCAGAAGGATGTGCCTGATCCGTATTACGGAGCGAATGAGGGCTTTGATGAGGTGTACGATCTGGTGAGCAACGGGACGTATAATTTGCTTCAGGAGATCCGTGAGGAGATGGAACCGACCGAGATCTAGGTTCTTTGCAGGATATTGAAGAAAAGCTCCGCAGTTGGTTGCGGAGCTTTTTTTGTCTTCGGGCTGACTATTTGAATTTGCGCAGGAAGCTTTTGCTGTTTCGTGCGCACCAGCAGGCAGCGCGGCCAAGTTTAGCACGCAGCCAGTGGCCCCCTTTGGTGAAGGAGGTATCCAGATTAGCTGGCTGAGCCCATGTTGGCGTGCGCTGGTACAGGTAGTGATAGACGCCCACAACTACGAGCATGGTGATGCCCCAGGAGAGCAGGGTGTCTGAAAAGAAGTGTCCGCCGAAAGCCACACGGTTGGCGGAAAGGAAAAAGACCAATGCCCCGATTGCTGTCGCCAGAGGAGTGCGCCAGGATTTGGGGGCGATAAAGACCAGCACGAACAACCAGATGGATGCTGATGCCTCACCGGATACAAACGAGCAGTTACTATCACAATGGTTAGTAGGTTGCCACACGCCGATGAATGGCAGGTCTCCGCCGAAGATTTCCGTTTCGCGCGGGCGTGGGCGGCCCCACAGGTTCTTAAAGAATGCGTTGACGACGAGGCCCGGTCCGAGAATGAGCGTGGATACGACGAAGATCGGATGGCGCAAATCCATCAGCGCTTTCAGCTTTGGAAATGCGAGCTTGAAGAGCATCACAAACAAGGACAGGCCTGCAACCCACTGGAAGATGTAGACGCCGAAGTATCGCAGACCGCGCCAGAACGGGTCTTTTGAAACAGGGAAACTGCCTTCACCGTCATAAAAGAAGGTGGAGGCCCAGATATCCAGCCTCGGGAAAATCAGAAAGATTGCTGAGACGACAAGGATATATGTCAGGATTGCCGTGAACGGGCGTTCTCCGCAGAAACTAATGATTTTATTTAGGATTGAAGTCTTCGAACCGTCTTTTGCCACGGGAATTCCTGAGTTCGCTCTTTTGGGTTACAAGGCGGTATACTTGTTTTCGAAGGTTGCGCCAATGTGCTGCCTTGAAATTCCATTGGTGCTCAGCAAGATTACGTCTCGCAGTGCCAAACCCCCATATAGGGGCCTGCGAGATAAATTCAAATTGTTTCCATTGCCGTAGGTTGGGTCTTACCGGTCTATTGGATCAGAAAGAGAATAAATGCCTCGGCTCGCGTTTTATTATGAATTTGCCAGCCCATACTCCTACTTGACCGCAGCACGTATTGAACAGCTTGCGAAAGACAGGGGCATCGATATTGATTGGCGGCCTTTTCTGTTGGGGCCGATCTTCCGGCGTCAGGGGATAGAGAGCTCTCCATTTTTAGAGAACCCGAAGAAGGGGGCTTATATGTGGCGGGATGTTGCGCGTACCGCTGCAAACCTCGGCTTGCCCTGGAAGAAGCCACAGATCTTTCCACAGCACAGTCTGTTTGCCTCTCGTATTGCTTTTGCGGGACGTAAAGAACCGTGGATCGGTGCGTTTACCCGCGCTGTGTTTCATATGGCTTTTGCATTGGACGAGGATATCTCCAAGCCAGAGTTGATGATTGCCTTGTTGCGTGAGCTGGATCTGGATGCAGATAAGGTCATGCGTCAGGCTGAAACCACTGAGGTCAAGATTGGTTTACGGGCAGCAGTTGCTGAGGCGGAGACGTTAGGTGTGTTTGGAGCGCCAAGCATGATCACCGAAAAGGGCGATCTTTATTGGGGCAACGACCGTCTTGATGAAGCGCTGGATGCTTCCTTCATGCGGATTGGCTAGCTGACCTTCTGAAGCGTGCTTTCCAGCAGGCTGTAGAGGGCTGACGGGTTGATAGGCTTTTCCAGAATTTGCGTGAAACCTTGTTTGAAGAGCGCTGGGCGGTCTTCCGGCGCGATGCTTGCCGTGATCGCGAAGCTAGCTCTATCCTTGGCGTGTCCGTTTGCCTGCATCTGAGTGAGTGTTTCCGAGCCGCTCATTTCTGGCATATTCAGATCCAGAAAGATCAGGTCGGATGGAGTTTTTGACTGTACAGCCAACGCCTGCTTTCCACTGTCTGCGATGCGCACAGTCAGGCCAAATGATGAGAAGATTGCTGCTAGCAACTCCCGGTTTGGTTCATTATCGTCAACCACCAGCACAGAGCCAGAAAGCTTGGAGCGCGTCATATTTTGGGCTGGAGTAGAAAGTTGCTGTGTCTGCTCGATCTCTTGGATTGGCAAAACCAACTCAAAACAGGCAGCATGTTCGGTATTGGTGATGAGCCTCAGGTCTCCGTGATGGTCGCAGGCAAGGTGCCGCGCACTCCAGAGCCCGAGGCCATGGCCGTCGGAATTACGTTTTGGCGTTGGGGCGGCGTCCAGATGTGAAGCTTGCTCTGGTGTCAGGCCTGGGCCAGCATCCTTGAGCGTTACCACGATGTTGGGTTGATGGTTTGAGAACTTGATATGTGCGCTGAGCGTGATGGTGCCCGTATTGCTGTACAGAATAGCATTATCAACCAGGACTGCGAGAATGCGCTGCAGTTCATCTGACTGGGTTTGGTAGGCTGACATCGCTTCTCGTGACCAGCGGTGGGTGAGGGTGTGACCAGAGCTTGCTGCCTGTGGTGAAAACAAATCTGCAATGTAGGTGAGCTGATCCAAAAGTGATTTTGCTTGAGGCCCTGCCTTGCTTGTTGCATGGCTATGATGCTCAGCCTGTGTGTTTGCGCCGAGGATTGCACCTGTCAGCTTCGCAAGTGAGTTGATGGCTGTTTGCAGGGTGTTCAGATGATGTTGCTGCCGATCGCTGAGTGGTTCCTGTGCGATCAGATCCGAAGCCGTTTTCATGGCAGACAGTGGTGTCTTCAGGTCGTGCACCAGCCTTGCAACATCCTGCTTTGGAGCCAGTTTGGGCGCAGGCATGAGATAACTCCTTGATCAATCCTCGAAGAAGAGCCTAAAACACTGGCAGGAAAAGTTCGCCCAGTTCTGGCAAGGATCCACCGAGATTTTGTTTTTTGATGCTGCAAGCGCACCTGCTTGCCCTTTGGGAGAGTGCTGTATGGTGGAAAGAGAGCGGACACGGAATGCTGTTTAGTACGCTGCAGGTGGTGTTTCCCATTTTTGCGACAGTGGGTGTGGGGTATGGCTTTGGATATGCCGGGCTGCTGAGCAAGCAGGTCGGTGACAATCTCAGCACCTTCTGCATTACCGTGCTTATTCCGGTTCTGATCTTCCGTACTCTGGCGACATCTGATCTTGCTGGTTTGAGCCCATGGGCGCTTTGGGGCACCTATTACACGGCGCTGGCAACCAGTGCTGTGCTGGGTGGTTATATGGTGCGCAAGGTCTTTGGGCGAGAAGCAAGGGCTGCCTGTATTGGTGGATTTTCTGCTGCGTTCTCCAACATGTCGTTGGTTGGTATTCCGGTGATTACCTCAGCCTTTGGGCAGGAGGCGTTGGTTCCTATCTCGCTGATCATCTCCGTGCATGCACCTTCTGTAACACTGGTGTTTGTGTTGGCGATGGAGCGAGCGGTAGTGGTGGATGGCTACCAGGAAGCGCGGCCTTTCAAAGACGTTATGCATTCGCTGTTCACCACACTGATCAAGAGCCCGCTGGTCATTGCGATTTTGCTGGGCGTGGGTTGGAACTTCTCGGGCTATGAGTTGCCTGTGTTGCTGGATGGTGTGCTGCATCCTCTGGCAAAAGCTGCCAGCCCCGTTGCGCTATTCTCTGTTGGTATGACGCTGCTCAACTATGGTGTGCGTGGGAACATTGCCATTGGCAGCGTGTTGAGTTTGCTCAAGATTGTGCTGATGCCAGCGCTGGTGCTGGCTCTGGGTGCTTATGTCTTTCCGCTCTCGCCACTTTGGGTGGCGGTGGCGACACTGGCGGCGGCCTGCCCAACCGGTGTTGTGGCTTACCTTTATGCCAGCCAGTTTGGAACCGGGCACGCCATGAGTGCGAACTCCATCAGCCTGACGACCATTTTCTCAATAATCACAATGAGCTTCTGGCTTTGGATCTTAAACTTTCTGGGCTACTAAGAAGGTCTTGCATCCTCTTTCGAGTTTCCCATGATTGTTCAGGTCTTTTTCGTCGTCTTTCCGATCTTTGCTCTTGTTGGCATTGGCTATGTTGTAGCAAATGTTGGATATCTGGATCGCAGTCTTGGCGATATTCTGAGCAAGTTCTGCGTGAACCTTCTCATCCCTATCCTGTTGTTCCGTAGCCTTGGTTCCGCTGACCTGGATGGCATTTCGCCTTGGGGGTATTGGGCGACTTACTACGGTTCCATGATTGTGGTTGCTTTTTTGGGTGGCCTGCTTGTCCGCATTGGGTTTAAGCGTGAAGCACGTGCAGCTGTGATTGCCGGGCTGACGGCGTCTTTCTCCAACACCGTGTTGGTTGGTATTCCGTTGATAGATGCGGTTTATGGAGCTGAGGGAACGCTTTTGATTTCGCTTCTCATTGTGTTCCACGCACCGTTAACTGCGCTGACGTCTTCTGTGTTGATGGAGCGTGCGGTGGTGATTGATGGTCATAAGGCGCCGCGCTCTAAGAAAGAGCTTCTGACTGCAGTTGGCAAAGGCTTGTTGGCGAACCCGATCCTGTATGGTGTTGTGGGTGGACTGCTCTGGAATGTATCAGGTTTGGAAATTCCAAAGTTGGCTGATGACATTCTGGCTCCACTGGCGAAAGCTGCCTCACCGGTGGCGCTGGTCGCAGTGGGGATGAGCATGGTGAACTACGGTATTCGAGGCAATCTGGCGATTGGCAGCGTGCTGGCGATCATCAAGTCGATCCTAATGCCGTTTGTGGTGTTTGTAGTTGCTGCACACGTGGTGGGCCTACCGTCTGTCTGGGTGGGTGTGGCAACGCTGATCGCAGCGTGCCCGACAGGCGTGTTCTCCTTCATCATGGCCAACCAGTTTGGCACCGGTCATGCCATGTCCACCAACGGCATCGCAATCACCACAGGCATATCGGTCTTCACCGTAAGCTTCTGGCTCTGGTTCATTCAGGTACAGGGGTATTGAGCTACAGGCCCAGCTTCTCTCTGATTTGTTCAGGAGTGACGCCGCTTGCTCGTAGTTCGCGGAGGGAAGTGTCCTTGGCGGATTTGGCGAGTTTGCGGCCTGTTTTGTCGAGAATGAGGTCGTGATGTTCGTAGTGCGGTTCTGGCAAGTCCAATAGAGTTTGCAGCAGGCGGTGAACGCTGGTGGCGTGGTAGAGGTCTTTGCCGCGCAGAATATGGGTGGTGCCCTGTAGTGCATCATCTACGACTACTGAGAGGTGATAGCTGGTTGGGGTGTCTTTGCGGGCGAGGACGACATCTCCCCAGGCTGCCGGGTTGGCCTGAATTTTTCCGTGATGTGCTTCGTTCCAAGTAAGAGATGTTCCCGCTAACTCAATGGCTTTAGCCATGTTGAGGCGCAGGGCGTAGGGCGCATCTGAGTTCTGAAGGGCTTTTTGTTCTTGTTCAGAGAGAACGCTGCTGTCTCCGGGGTAAAGTGGGGCGCCGTCAGGGTCTTGTGGCCATGGCGTGTCCGATGCATCCTGCTCTGCGACGAAGCGTTTGATCTGGGCGCGGGTGAGGTAGGCTCTGTAGACAAGGCCCATTGCTTCCAGCTGTGCGAGTGCCTTGGCGTACTCGCTGAAATGCTCTGATTGCCTGCGAACTGGCGTTTCCCAATGCAGGCCCAGCCATTTCAGGTCTTCCAGCATATCTTCTTGCAGTTGCGGGGTGCAGCGGACTGTGTCGATATCTTCGATGCGCAGCAGGAACCTACCGCCGTTTTGCTTTGCAGCTTCATCGTTGAGGATGGCCGAATACGCATGGCCGAGATGGAGGTGGCCGTTGGGTGAAGGGGCAAAGCGATAGACAGGCGAGTTCATTTGCGAAATGGTTCTACTTGGAATATGGACAGCTTGTTATTAGAGCATCTTTGCTTGCTTGAGGAGGGGGCGTTGAGACCTATAAATACGCTTGAGGATATTGAGCGGGAGCTCGCGTCTCTTGTACAGTTAGATGAGCGGCTTGTTCGCGTTGCTGATGTTGCAGGTGAGGTGCCTTTGCGCAGGCGCTCAGCAAATTTTGCCGGACTTTGCAATATCGTGGTGGCCCAGTTGCTTTCTGTAGCGGCTGCGGCAAGCATCTGGGCAAGGCTGGAGGCACTGGTGGTGCCATTTGAGCCGGATGTGCTGCTTTCCAAAAGCGATGAGGAACTGCTGGGTGTTGGGCTCTCCAATGCCAAATTGCGAACATTGAAGGCCATTGCAGAAGAGCTGAAGGCTGGTTTGTGTTTGAACGAGGCGGTGGACTGGCCGGGTGAGGTAGCACACAAGCGGCTTTGTGAGATTAAGGGCATCGGCCCTTGGTCCGCAGATATCTTCCTGCTGTTTTGCGCTGGGCATCCGGATGTGTTTCCGGTTGGTGATGTGGCTTTGCAGGCGGCTGTGCAGCATGCGTTTGATCTGGAAGAGCGCCCCAAGGGAAAGGTGCTTGCCGAAATTACTGAGGCGTGGTCTCCTCATCGTGGAACTGCGGCGCGTTTGTTCTGGTCTTATTATCGCGTGATGAAAGAAGGGCGCGAGACCCTGCCGGTTTAAAGAGGGCTGAGCCAATCACCAAATGAGGAGCTGTTTGATGGAATCCAATGATTTTGTGGGTGCTGTGGACGCACAGATTGAACTGCTTCGCGATGGGAAGCCGCTTGAAGCGTTTGATGTATTCTTTGCGTCCTCTGTGCAGATGTATGCCAATGATGTGCTGTTTGCGGATGGCGCTGCCCAAGGCCGTGCCAAGCAAGAGCCGTTTATTTCTGCAGCGCAATCCATCATTGGCAAGATTGAAGATGTTGTGATTGATGAGGCGCGTGGTTTATGCGCCTTCCGCAATCTCAGCCAGTTTGTAGATGGTGCTGGTGTGGCGCAGCAAATTGACGGTTTGTGCTGGCAGCGCTGGGATGCTGGTAAGGTTGTTGAAGAGCGCTATTATGATGGTGAGGTGATGCGCGCCCTTTTGAAGGATGGTCTGCTTCAAGACCTTGCTAGTCATATGACGATGAAAGAGGCTGAATGAGTATGCACGAGCTTGAGTGCATCCGCTTGGAGCCGAGCCATGCGCCGGTGCGCAAACTGCTGGTGTTGCTGCATGGCTATGGCGGTGATGCCGGGGACATGGAGCCGACGGCGCGTGCCTTGCGCGACGAGCTGCCTGAAACCGCTGTTGTTTGCCTGAATGGGCCAGAGCCATGCGCACATTGGGTTGAGGGGCGGCAGTGGTTTGCGGCCACTGAGTTTGATGCGCGGGAAATCTGGATTGGTGTGCAGGCCGCTGCGCCGTTGATCAACCGGGTGCTGGATGCCGAGCTGGAGCATTATGGTCTGCTGGAGCGTGACATGGTGCTGGGGGGCTTTTCGCAGGGTGCGATGGTTGCTTTGCATGTGGGGCCTCGGCGTTTTTCTGAGGCGGCAGGCCTGCTAAGTTTCTCCGGTGTTTTGGGTGGACCTGAGCATCTGGTGGAGCAGATGGTGGTGCGGCCTCCAGTGATGCTTCTGCATGGCAGTGAGGATGATGTGGTGGCGGCGACGTATCTTGGGGCTGCTCAAACGGCGCTGGAGAATGCAGGGTTTGATGTGGAAGCGCATGATCTGGTGGGGCTCGATCATTCCATCAATAGCGAGGCACAGGCATTGGCGCTCCGGTTCCTGAAAGAGCGGTTTGGAATTTCAGCGCCAACCACTATCTAAAGGAAGCACAGGCCGGAGGAGGGGTTATATGTTGCAAAGTAAGCGTGCAAAGCAATTTCAGAGTTTTTTGGATGATCGTGGGCTTGGGTTGAAAGTTGTTGAGCTGCCAGAGTCTTCACGTTCTGCTGCAGAGGCTGCGCAGGCGCTGGGCTGCGCTCAGGAACAGATCGTCAAATCCCTTGTCTTTCAGAAGCTGGATACCGAGGAAGCTATTCTGGTGCTGGCGAGCGGGACGAACCGCGTCAACGAAGACGCCATTTCTACAGTCGTTGGTGGGCCGATTGGGCGGCCTGATGCCAAGTTCGTCAGAAACGTTACAGGGTTCTCTATTGGCGGCATTCCACCACTGGGACATAAACAGGAGCTGACGGTTTTCGTGGATGAAGATCTGTTGAGCTTTGATGAAGTGTGGGCTGCTGCCGGAACGCCGAATGCAGTGTTCATGATGCCCGGAAATTTGCCGGACATTTTGGGAGACCATCAGGTCATCTGCGTGAAGTAGCAGGCTACATTCTGTCTTCGACTGGCCAATGAACGTAGGCTAGGATCCAGAGGAAGATCAGGTTGACCAGGGGAATGAAAGCCAGAATGGTCCAGATCCTTGAAAAGCCGAGACGGTTCAGGATTCTGGCGATTGGAATGACAACAACCAATATCCAGACGATCATAATGACGACTTGCCAAAGAGCGAAGCCTTCCATCATCATTTCATGATCCATGTAACGACCTCCTGTCCATCTGCTTCAGGACCAACTATCTGTTTGATGGTTACAAAGGTCAAAGAAAATATTTATTGATTACAATTGCTTATGACTAATTCATGGGCGTGTTTTTAGGGGAAGAAGGAAAGGCCTATTCCTCCAACAAATGAGGGTACGATGAGCACCGCGCTGATTATTATTGATGTCCAGAAATACTTATTTGATGTGGAGCCGCACCCGTTTGAGCGGGATGAAACGATTGCCCGTATCAACAGACTGAGCGCAAAAGCTCGTGAAGCAGGTGTACCAGTTATCGTTGTTCAGCATGAACGTGCAAACCATCAATTGGCTTATGGTTCTGAGGGATGGGAATTGCCGAATGATCTTGTTGTAACGGACAGTGATTTGAAGGTGCGGAAAACTGCACCGGATTCCTTCTACAAAACCAATCTGAAAGAATTGTTGGATGAGCGCGGCATTACGGATCTGACAATCTGCGGGTTTGCTTCAGAGTTTTGCGTAGATACCACGTTCCGCCGTGCGGCTTCGCTTGGGTTTAACCTGCGGCTGGTGAATGATGCGCACACCACGCACGACAAAGAGCACGCTACTGGACAGCAAATCAGAGAGCATCACAACAACACGCTGATTCATCTTCGTGGGTATGAGGGCAGCATTACTGCCCTTCCAGAGGTTGATGTTGAATTTGCGCAGGCAGTGACGGCTTAACTTTCGCGATCTGCGATGTAGCGGGCCAGCGTCTTCAAGGTGTTGGCCTTTGCACCGTATGGCTCCAGCAGTTCATCTGCTTCTGCAATCAAGCGTGAGAGCTCTTGACGGGTGTGGCTTTCACCCAGCAGGCTGACGAGGGTTGCTTTGCCAGCTTCTGCATCTTTGCCCGTTGCCTTGCCAACCACTTCTGCATCGCCAGTCAAGTCCAGCAGGTCATCTGCCAGCTGGAACGCCAGACCGATGATTTCGCCAAAACGGGTGAGGCGAGCGATGTCGTCTTCTGTGGCATTTGCGAGCATTGCGCCTGCACGGCATGCATAACGAATGAGGGCGCCGGTCTTCATCGCCTGTAGCTGACGGATCTCAGCTTCTGTTCTGTCGCGATGTTCAGAGGCCAAGTCGAGCATCTGGCCGCCTGCCATACCGCCGATGCCGGATGCGCGGGCGAGTTCCCGAGACAATCGCAGACGAATGGCCGGATCAGGATGCACCTGCTCATCAGCAATGAAATCAAATGCGATCGTGAGCAGTGCATCGCCTGCAAGGATCGCCGTTGCTTCGTCAAATGCCTTATGGGTTGTTGGACGGCCACGACGCACATCGTCATCATCCATTGCAGGCAGGTCGTCATGGGCGAGGGAGTAGCAGTGAATGCATTCCAGCGCTGATGCGGCTACAAGCGTGCCTTCATCTTCGTGACCGAACAAGCGTGCAGCTTCCACCATGAGAACCGGGCGCAGACGTTTGCCGCCGGACAGCGCTGCATAGTTCATCGCTTCCAACAAGCGTTCAGGGCGGGCTAACTCCTCAGAACGAACTGTCTCCCCTAAAAGAGAGGTGAGCTTTTCTTCAAGAGACTGAGCGGTTTCGGTGATGACCGATTTTAAAGCAACAGACACAGAACCCCATCCCAAACGAGCGATTAAAATACAACAGATTTGAAAGTGCTTACCTATTCGACAGATAGCACGTTGATCGTTTGTCCCGAAAACAGCCCAACGTCAAGTGAAATGGCGTGTTACCGTAAGGTTCCTGCGGATTTTCGCCCCGTAAATATTCGGGTGAGATTTCCTGCGGAGTTGCCTTGTGGCTGTTTTTTTCTTTAGGTTAAATCTAAAGTTACCTAAGGTCATATAATAAGAGCCTCGCAATAAGGCGCCCTAGTAAGTCAGCTATAAGAGATGATAGGGGGAATAGAAATGCGTGCACTTTCGAAGATTTTGTCGAGTTTTGTCCAGAAAGGGCAACTTGTAATTTTTGACGCCAAAGACAAAAAGCATGTTTTTGGTAGCGATGAAAGCGGCCCCTCCGCTGCATTGCGTTTTCACAGTCAGAAGCTTCCCTATACACTTCTGATTGATCCTGAGCTGAAAGCAGCCGAAGCCTATATGGATGGCTTGATCACCATGGAGCCGGGTCACACTTTGAATGATCTGGTTGCTGTGTTTATGGCGAATGACGGCCTGCTTACAGAACATCCTATTCAACGAATTCTTACCTTCATGAAAGACGGTCATACGCGGCGGCGGCTTGGCCTGAACCTGAAGAAAAACAAAGCGCAGGTGCGTCATCACTACGATCTGTCGACGGACTTGTATCGGCTGTTTTTGGATGACGGGCTCAATTATAGCTGCGCTTATTACCGGACGCCTGAAGATACGCTTGAAGAAGCCCAGCAGGCGAAGCTGGACCATCTTGTTGCCAAGCTGGACCTGAAGCCAGGCATGTCAGTGCTTGAAATTGGCGGAGGTTGGGGTTCTCTGGCCATTCGCATGGCGCAGACTGGTGCGCAGGTGACCTCTCTCAACGTTTCAACCGAGCAGATCAAAATTGCTGAAGAGCGGGTGAAAGCTGCCGGACTTGAAGGCAAGGTTGATTTTGTTTGTCTGGACTACAACGAGTTTGAAGGTGAGTTTGATCGCGTTGTTTCTGTCGGCATGATGGAACATGTTGGCCACGGCAATCTGGGTGCTTACTTTGCCAAGGTCAGAGACTGCCTGAAGCAGGATGGCTATGCTGTCATTCACTCGATTGGCCGCAGTGGACCTCCGGGTGTGACCGGTCCATTCCTGAGCAAGTACATCTTCCCAGGTGGGTATTGTCCTGCTCTTTCAGAGACTTTTGCCGATATCGAGAAAACGGGTCTTTGGGTCTGTGATAACGAGATCTTACGGCTGCACTACTATTACACCCTGAGAGACTGGCGCCTTAATTTTGAGCGTAACCGGGACAAGATCAAAGAGTTGTATGACGAGCGCTTCTGCAAAATGTGGGAGTTCTATCTGTCAGGCTGCGAAATGAACTTCCTGCACGGGCGGCTCATGGTGTTCCAGTTGATCCTGTCTAAAGAACGGGATGCCGTACCGATCATCCGTGACTTCATTGGTGATAATGAGCAGGCGATGATTTCTCATCGTGATGATCGCAGAAAAACGGCATAAGTTGCTCTGCGCTAAAGAGAGGACTCCGGAATTAGTTCCGGGGTTTGTTGGGGTGGATCATTGACGCCCAGTGAAATCATTGGCTACTTTCCTGATGTTTAAAATGCATGGGTGAAAGCAGGTCGTTGGTGTTTGATGATATTACATTGCCCTCGCAAAGGCGGCGAGAGAGCATTTTCAATTTTTCCGAACCGGGTAAGTCGACGGCCTATGCCGTTTTGTTTGCGCTTTTGCTTGGACAGTTCGCAGCGCATCGGTTTTACCTACGCAAGCTCGGCAGTGCCGTTGTCATCAACTGCCTGAACATTACGGCAGTTTTGATCCTGATCCCGTTGCTGATGGGATTGGACGGGCATAATTTGATTGCTGATCTGACGTCAGGCGAGTGGATCGGCTTCGGCGTTGCCATCGGCATGGCAATGATTGCGAACATTTGGGTGTTTATCGATCTGATCGTGCTGATTGTATTGCTCGTGCGAGAGAGCTTTTAGGGCAGAATGTTGCTAAGGCTTGGCCCTTTCACGATTGCCTAGGATGAATTCATAGCCCCTAGTTAGATGCCTTAAATATCGAGAGATGTCTTGATCGATAATGCGTGTCAGCCTCTGAGTGTGATTGAAGCTCACCGGAGGTCGTAGTCATGAGCGATCAAACCGCCAATTCTTCTGGTAACAGAGGTTTCTTTTATCTCAAGAACCCGCATAAATCTGCTGTGGTGACAGTGATCCTGTCGCTCTTTCTGGGCGGTTTGGGGCTGCATCGGTTTTATCTTGGTAAGCCGCTGAGTGGAGCGGTGATGCTCGTTCTTTCTTTGGTCACGGGTTTTCTGATTGTGAGCGGTCTGAACCGGATGGAGACATTGGACCCCAACGGGATGCTGGTTGTTGTCAGTGGAGCCTTGGGGTTAGGAATGATTGTTTCCGCGTGGGCGCTGGTTGATTTGCTGATCATCCTTGTGGGGGTGTTCAATACGCCTTCCATCCCTGATGAGGTTCGCTAAAGCAGCCCGCATTTAAGCTGAAACACCTGAGCTGCTTTAGTCTTTGTTTTTGCGTATCTTTATCCGAAAACCGGTTTCCACTTTT
>NZ_LMCI01000013.1:32463-44512 GCF_001623145.1 Pseudovibrio sp. W64
CTCATGACAAAGAAAAAGCCGAAGCTGGGGGGCTTCGGCTTAGCTTTTGGAGCCAGTTTAGGTATCGCCTGTTATTCGGGGCACGAATAATCCTGGGAGGGGATTAAACAGGGCGAAACCCTATAGAGAGGCGCTTGTGGTTATTCAGCTGCTTCCAATTCCAGTTCTGATGCTTCAAGGGCGACAGCAGCAGATTGGATGATTGATGCGAAACGAACAGCTGTTTGCACCATCTCGGCAGTTACTCCAGCTTTGCGCAGGATAGCTTCATGGCTATCAATGCACATGCCACAGCCGTTGATGGCGGATACAGCAAGCGACCACAATTCAAAATCGACTTTGTCTACGCCCGGCTTGCCAATCACGTTCATACGCAATTTGGCAGGCATGGTTCCGTATTGCTCATTTGAGGAGAGGTGTACGAAGCGGTAGTAGATGTTGTTCATGCTCATGATTGATACAGCAGCTTTGGCGGCGCTCATCGCTTCTGCGGACAGGTGCGGAGCAGCTTCTGCAATCAGGGCCTTCTTCACGTCTGCATTGCGGGTGGCGATGGCGCAAGCGACGATCAGGCCGTTTTTTTGTTGAGCAGTCAGAGATTCATCAGTTCCCATAGAGCCAAGATTCAAACGAACGTCCTTAGCAAAGTCACCAAGGCGGGATTTCAAGGAATCGATGGACATGATGTTTCTCCTAATGATTTTGGCAATGGGCCACGTGCAAAGTGATGGTTTTTAGTTTTTGGTGCGCAAACTCTTCCGAAACCTGATTTTTATTGTTTTCGGAAGTACGCTAAAAAGACCGGAGCCTGCGATTTTTCGCTTTATGTGCTCCGGTCCTGATTGTTCCGGACTTAGAGCTTGATGCCTTCATGTGCATTCAGACATCAAGCTCTAAGTCTTTGTTTTTTGTCGTATTCTTACCCGAAAACCGGAACCACTTTTCGGGAATACGCATTAAGCTGCGATTACGTCGCCGCCAACTTCACGGTTACATGGGCAGAGTTCGTCGGTCTGCAGAGCGTCGAGAACACGCAGGGTGTCTTTCGGGTTACGGCCAACGTTTAGGTTGGTTGCGTAGATGTGCTGGATGGTGTTTTCGTTGTCGACAACGAAGGTGTAGCGGTATGCAACGCCGTCTGGGGAACGAACGCCGAGGCCGTCGATCAGGGAACCATTGGTGTCAGCGAATGCCCAGATTGGCAGCTTGTCGAGATCTGGGTGATCACGGCGCCATGCCAGCTTACAGAATTCGTTGTCGGAAGAGCCACCGAGTACAACTGCGTCACGGTCTTCAAACTCACTTGCAAGGCGAGCGAATTCAGCGATTTCGGTTGGGCATACGAAAGTGAAGTCCTTTGGGTAGAAGAAGATTACTTTCCACTTACCTTCAAAGCTTTTTTCAGTGATTGCTTCAAATGCGCTTTCGCCGTTTTCTTCGTGGTTGTTGAAACCAGGCTTTACGCCAACTACTTCAAATTCTGGAAGCTTTTCGCCGATACCGAGCATGGTACTCTCCTAAATATGGAATGACGCCAGAGCGCGTCGATTAGTGATTCTCATGAAGACTTGGAAAATACGTCTTCGTTGGGGTCTTTATGCAACTCTTGATTTGATCGGTCAAAACGATAATAACGAAGAAGTCCATCGATTTTTTCGATGGGCATGCTAAGTTGTCTCGGGATTGGCCAAATTCCGCCAAAACTTAGAGAAATTCTAATCTATGAGCTTTGATCTGTGTCATCTGGTCGCACAATGTTACCCACATTAAAACAGCTTCAGTACTTCAAATCGCTGGCCAAACATCTGTCTTTTTCGAAGGCGGCAGAGGCTTGTTTCATCACACAATCAACGCTTTCTGCCTCGATCAAGCAGTTGGAAGGCATACTTGGATGTGAGCTGCTGGACCGCTCTGGTCGCACGCTCGTCCTGACTGAAGCAGGAGAGAAGGTGCTTGAGAGGGCATCTTTGCTGTTGCGTGATGCAGAGGACCTTGTGCAGGGGGCTCGTGCGCAGAACAAGCCGTTGTGTGGTCGGTTCCGGTTGGGGGTGATCCCGTCTGTCGCTCCGTTTCTGCTGCCGCGCTTTCTGCCTCAGCTCAGAGAGCTTTATCCTGAGCTGCAATTGTTCCTTCGTGAGGATCTGTCACGCAATCTGATGATTGCTTTGCGGGAAGGGCGCATTGATGCGGCACTGATGGCGCTGCCCTATGATACGACGGGGTTTGAATCTGCCGAGATTGGAAGAGATGATTTTTATCTGGCCGTGCCGAGCGTACACGCGCTGGCTGGCGCCCATGAAGTGATGATGGAAGATCTGGCAGATGAGGTGTTGTTGCTGTTGGAAGATGGCCACTGTTTGCGAAACCATGTGCTTGCCGCAGCGGGAGGGCGCATGCTGACGGCAAATGAAGATGTACAAGCCACATCTTTATCAACACTTGTGCAAATGGTGGATAACGGCATCGGCGTCACTTTGGTGCCACGTATTGCAGTAGATGCAGATATCGACCGCGGGACCTCTTTGAAGCTGATCAAGATTGCCGACAAGAATGCGCGCCGGGCGATTGGAATGGTCTGGAGGCGTAAATCTTCTTTTGAAGGAAATGCAAAATTACTTTGCAAGGCTCTGGAACGCTTTATGGTTGAAACTCAAAGAGACGTCTCGGTTCCTCAAGATGTATCGGAGAAGAGTGCTTGAAAAAAGCGCATTCAAAGGAGAAACCAGAGCCATTAAAGCGCAGGATCAGGCGTTGGGTGTTGCGTACACTCGGGGTGCTTGTGGCTTTGCCGGTGGTGTTGACCCTGCTGTATTCTGTGGTTCCTCCTTATTCCAGTTTGATGCTGTTTCGCGTTGTGACTGGTCAGCCCGTTTGGCGAGAATGGGTGCCTTTGGAAGAAATTTCCGTTAATTTACAACGTTCTGTGGTCGTCTCCGAGGACGCTACGTTCTGCACTCATGGCGGCGTTGACTGGCCTGCGGTGCGTGGGCAGGCCTGGAAGTTGTTTGAAGGCAAGCGCCCTCGGGGGGCGAGCACCATCACCATGCAGCTTGCGAAGAACCTGTTTCTCTGGAACGACAGGGATTATCTGCGCAAAGTGCTGGAAGTTCCTCTGGCGATGCTCATCGATACGGTGCTGTCAAAGCGTCGGGTGCTGGAGATCTATCTGAACGTTGCGGAGTGGGGTCCGGGGATCTTTGGAGTGGAAGCTGCATCGCAAACTTTTTTTGGGAAAAGTGCTGCAAAACTTTCTGCGACTCAGGCCTCTTTGCTGGCTACAGCGCTCCCAAACCCAATTGCCAGGAACCCCGCAAAACCTAGCTCTGGACATCGCAGGCTTGCCGGTATAAACCGTAGCCGAGCTCAGGTGGCCGGCGAAGTGCTTAACTGTATTTCGGCGCCGGAGAGGTAGTGCGAAATTATTTTCGTATAAGGACTGGCAAATCCTTCTGTTTGCCTGTATAACCCCCGCCAATCTGAGAGATTGTGTATTTCGCACGTTAACGCCGCGCTTGAGTGGCGCGTGCGCATGTGACGAGAGAGAGAGCTACAATGGCTGTTCCTAAGAAAAAAGTATCGCGTATGAAGCGCGGCTTTCGCCGTTCTACTGATGCTCTGGCACAACCAGCTTACGTGGAAGACAAGGATTCCGGCGAACTTCGTCGCCCGCACCATGTTGACCTGAAGAGTGGTATGTACCGGGGTCGTCAGATCCTTCAGGCTAAAGACGACGCTTAAGTCTGAAGCGATCAACGCGAGTTGATTTTGAAAAAGCCGCCCCTCGGGGCGGCTTTTTCTTTTTGTGGTGCTTCGCTTGAACTAAGAAAGGCCGCTCTGTGAAAGGGTGGCCTTTTTTGATTTTCTGCTAGCGTTGGCTTTCGAAAGCTAATCTTGCTGCAAGGCCTGCAAACACGGCACCCAAAACATAGTTTGCGAGAAACTTAAGCTTTCCGTTGCCTCCGAGTGTTCGCATCATGTGATTTGCTGCGACAATGACAGTTCCGTTGATGAAGAAACCGACTGTGTTCAACACGGTGGCAAGGATCATTATCTGAACTGCGACGTTTCCAGCTTCAGGTTTCACAAATTGAGGAAACAAGGCCAGGATGAAGATGACCATCTTGGGATTGAGCAGGTTAGTTAGAAGGCCCTGACGAAACATCTGAATGGATGAGTGCGTTTTATTTTCAATAGTTGTACTGGCGGCCTCTGATTTTGAGGTGAATGCCTTCCAAGCCAGAAACAGCAAATAAGCAGCGCCTGTAAACCGAACAACATCATAAGCGATAGGAACAGCAAGAAAGAGCTGTGAAAGGCCAAAGGCTGCGGCAAACGCATGAAAGTAAGTTCCTGTGGCAATTCCTGCAAAGGTGGCTAGTCCTGCACGTCTTCCCTGAGCTGCACTGCGGGACGCAATTAGCAACATGTCTGGGCCGGGAGTTGCTGTGAGGGCAAAGGACGCTGCTGTGAACAGAAGCAGCGTTGAAAGATCTGGCATCGCGTTTCCACCCAAATTCGTATGCAAACGAGAGGTCATATCGGAATTGTCTGCACACATCAAACTTGCCAAATTTTGTCGGTGCGTTCCAGATAAGAAAACCGCCCCGTAGAGAGGCGGTTTTGGTGTTTGATCGTCATGCACGCTTTAGAGCGGGAGGTTCCTCACCGCTGCGTATTAGCCGTTTGCGACGTATTGGGCGCCGTTGATGGTCATGACGGAGCCGGTGACGAAGGCTGCGGCTGTGGAGGCGAGGTAGCAGACCATGCCTGCGATCTCTTCTGCCTTACCGAGACGACCGACCGGGATCTGGCCGATGATGCCTTCCAGAACCTTCTCAGGGACAGCAGCGACCATGTCAGTGTCGATATAGCCTGGGCAGATGCAGTTCACGGTGATGCCCTTGCGCGCTGTTTCTTGCGCCAGTGCTTTTGTGAAGCCGATCACGCCTGCTTTTGCTGCGGAGTAGTTGGTCTGGCCGATCTGGCCTTTCTGTCCATTGATGGAAGAAATGTTGATGATGCGGCCAATACCACGCTCGCGCATGCCATCCAGAACCGGGCGGCTCATTGTGAACATTGAGTCGAGGTTGGTTTTCATCACGGCGGTCCACTGGTCATAATCCATCTTGTGGAACCAGCCATCGCGGGTGATGCCCGCGTTGTTTACGAGAACTTCGACCGGGCCGAGCTCTTCTGCCACTTGAGCAATACCTGCTTCACAGGCCTTAGGGTCCGCTACATCCCATTTGTAAACACTGATGCCGGTTTCTGCGCTGAATTTATCAGCCGCTTCCGTGTTGCCTGCATATGTTGCGGCAACTGTGTATCCTGCATCCTTCAATCCTTTGGAAATCGCTGCGCCGATGCCACGCGTTCCTCCGGTTACAATTGCTACCCTGCTCATCGATATACTCCCCGCCTTAGGAATAAAATATTGGAACCCATCGTTACAGGTAATAATAATGACGGAGCAAAGACAACTCCGTCATTAGTTAGGGAATTGACTTGAACTTTACGCAGGGACCATAAAGCTCAATTATTCCAATTAGGTGACATTACTACCAATGTTGAGGTTATTTTCTCTCAACACACAGTGCGATACCCATACCTCCACCAATGCATAGGGTTGCCAGGCCTTTTTTCTTCTCTTCGCGCTTCATTTCATGCAGAAGTGTTACAAGTACACGTGCGCCGGATGCACCGATTGGATGACCAAGAGCGATTGCGCCGCCGTTGACGTTGAGCTTGTCTGAGTCGATTCCCAGTTCCTGACCAACGGCAAGAGCCTGCGCTGCGAAGGCTTCGTTTGCTTCGATGAGATCGAGGTCATCAATAGCCCAGCCAGCTTTTTCGAGTGCTTTTTTGGAAGCAGGGATTGGGCCAAGACCCATGTATGCAGGATCAACACCAGCAGTTGCCCATGACTTGATGGTTGCCAGCGGTTTCAGGCCACGCTTTTCAGCTGCATCTGCGCTCATCAAAACAAGAGCTGCTGCACCATCGTTGATGCCGGATGCGTTGGCTGCGGTTACGGTGCCTTCTTTTTTGAATGCCGGGCGCAGTTTCTGCATTGCGGAGATTTCAGCGCCCATGCGGATGAATTCATCATCTTCCACCACGCGCTCAGTTCTGCGCTCTTTTACGGTGATTGGAGTGATTTCGTCTTTGAACTTGCCAGCTTTCAGAGCAGCTTCTGCTTTGTTCTGAGAGGAGACGGCAAACTCGTCCTGAGCTTCACGGGTGATCTGGTACTTTTCTGCGATGTTTTCTGCAGTGATACCCATGTGATAGCCTTGGAACGCATCAATCAGACCGTCCTTTAGCATGGTGTCGGTCATGGAGTAGTCGCCCATTTTCACGCCGGCACGCAAGCTCTGGCAGTGTGGGGACAGGGTCATGTTTTCCTGACCGCCTGCAACGATGATATCTGCATCGCCAGACTGGATCTGCTGCATGCCCATAGCGACAGCGCGCAGGCCTGACCCGCAAACCTGGTTGATAACGATAGCGGTCGAATCATCTGCCATGCCAGCGTTGATCGCTGCCTGACGTGCCGGGTTCTGACCGAGGCCAGAAGTGAGCACGTGACCGAAGATGACTTCGTTGACGTCGTTTGCTTCCACTTTCGCCTGATCAAGTGCTGACTTGATAACCGCGGTGCCGAGGTCTTGAGCTGGGGTGTTGGCGTAGGACCCGTTGAAGGATCCGATTGGGGTACGTGTCGCGCTTACAATTACAACATCATTAGGCGAGGTCATGTGCAATTCTCCAATATTTGTGCAATGCGGGACTTCTTATTCGCACGCAAATCACCAGGGCGGGCAGCCATGCTGGTGCAATGCAGCATAAGAGATCCTTCGAACTCGTAGAATACCTAATGGGCAGACTATTCAATTTGTAGGGGGGAAAGCCAGATGAATTCGATAATTCCAATTAAGACCATAGTAGACCAATGAAACCGCTAGCATGAAAGGTGGGATTTAGCTTACTCTGCGGCTTACTAGTTAATCTCGTATGTAAAAAATATGGGATCAGGGGGGAGCTGGCCGGAGCAAATTGGGATAGTGTTCCAGATCAGCCATAATAGCGCATTGAGGTACTCAAATCTGATGGCTAAGACAAACGAAGTCACTATCATCAAGAAGTACGCCAACCGGCGGCTCTACAATACTGGAACCAGCACCTATGTGACTCTCGAGGATCTTGCGGTGATGGTGAAGGATGAAGATGACTTCGTCGTCATTGACGCCAAATCCGGTGATGACATCACGCGGACTGTTCTGACGCAGATTATCTTTGAGCAGGAAAGCAAGGGGCAGAACCTTCTTCCAATTACCTTCCTGCGCCAGCTGATCCGGTTTTACGGTGACAGCATGCAAAACCTCGTGCCGAGCTATCTGGAATTCTCCATGTCCTCTCTCACACGAGAGCAAGAGAAGCTGCGCAGTCAAATGAACCAGAACTTTGGCTCCTCAGCCTTTGAGGTTCTGGAAGATCAGGTGAAGCGCAATGCGGACATGTTTGACCGCGCGATGAAAATGTTCCTGCCGTTTGATGGTACTAATCCTGCGGATATGCCGGGGCAAGCTCAAACGCCGGAAAAGGAAGCTGCGCCTAAACCTGCAGAAACGCAGGCCAGCAGCGGCGATATTTCTGACCTGAAAGAGCAGCTTGCAGAAATGCAAAAGCAGATCGCAGCTTTGGCAGCAGCCAAAAAAGACGCCTGATACATGCACATTGCTGCTGAGTTATGGAAGCCGGAGGGATGCCTTCGGCTTTTTTAATAGATCCACGGGAATAAGCGGCAAGGGACCTTCTCAGTATAGGTTGTGTAACCTTCGCAGTTGCTGGTGAGGGTTTTTTCTTCAGTTCTCATCAGCGGCAGGAAGCCGAGGATGATGAGCGGGATTGCGAGGAAGGCGAAGAGTTTTGAGCCCAGTATCATGGAAAGGCCTGCGATGCAGAACATGAGACCGAGATACATGGGGTGGCGGACCAGTGCGTACGGTCCGCAGCTTTCAACGCATTGCTGCTCGCTCAGGTCTATTTGAGGTGTTGGCTTGGCGAAGGGGCTTTTGCTGAAGGTCCAGACGATGAGAATGACACCGCACAGGAAGAGGAACAGGCCTCTGAGGATTGGTTTCACGTCTCCCGTTTGAGGCAGGATATGCCAGAGGTGAGCGTCCAGAGCAGCGAGCAGGAAGTAGACGAAGATCACTCCGAACAGAATGAGAGTGGCGCGTTTGTCTCCCTTCAGGGCCTTGGAGGGGAACGAGGTGCGTTCTTTGAACAACCAGGGATTTATGCGGGCGAGCCATAAGCCTACGCCGACTTGCGCGAAGTAAACCAGTGCCACAATCATCAAGCCCCGCGGCCATGCCAGTGATGATCCTGCGAAAGCGATGGATGGCAAGATGGCGAGTGCGATGAAGACCGCGAGCATCGCTGAGCTTATGGTCAGACGTAGGTACAGACTTCTCTCCATCTCAACTTGCGTGTGTTGCAATTGCACAAGTTTACGGAGAGAAACCGTCTTTGAGGCGAACAGATTGCTGGTCTGCTGAATACCCGGTTAGTGGGATGTTTCTAATTCGCCGGAACCTGCTCATTGATCAGCCCCAGTGTGCGAATGTAACTGGCGAACGCTGGTTCTGTGGTGAACTGGTAAGCGGTCAGGCCTGCTTCGCGTGCGCCTTCCACATTGTCGAGGCGGTCATCCACGAACAGGGTTTCTTCTGGTTGGAAGCCGTACTTCTCGCAGACTGTCAGGTAGATGTTCGGGTCTGGTTTGCGGGTTCCGAATTCAGCGGAGGCATGGCCGCGGTCACCAAAGATTGGCTCAAGTGCCGGAGCGACTTCATAGAGCGCGTTTTTCAACATCATGCCGTTGTTGGTGAGCAGGGCGACTTCGTGGTTTTGTTTGATTGCTTCCACATGGGAGAGCATATCCGGCCATTCGGTCATCATGTCCCGGCGGATTTTGACCCACGTTTCACGTGAAATAGGATGGCCCAGAAGTCGTTGATACTGCGAGAGGTATTCTGCTGCAGTGTGCGGCGTGCCTGCTTCGGCGGCGTTTTCTTCGGGTCCCTTAAAGACGATATGATCGATCTCTTCGGCTGGTTTGCCGGTCATGTCAGCGAGGACATTCAGACGGTAGGGGTGGTCATAATCGTAAAGGACGTTGTCCATATCAAAAATAACAAAGCGAATGGGCATGGGTACCAATCTGAAATGAAGTGAACCGTGATGATGGTGCAGTTGCTGGGCGCAATATAGTCCAGCAACTGCGGTAAAGTTGTGTCAGCCTGCGTCAGCAGTGAAACCAGCTGCTTCAATGCCTGCAATGGCTGAAGCTTCGTCGTTTTCGGATGTGTCGCCGGTGATGCCGACTGCGCCGAGAATTTCGCCGTCAGTGTTGCGGACCAGAACGCCACCCGGTACCGGCACAATGCCACCGCCTGCAACGCCGTTGAGTGCCTGCACGAAGTGAGGGCGGCTTTGGGCGTTGTCGTTGAGCCAGCGGGACCCTGCGCCAACGGCTACGGCGCCATAGGCTTTGCCCATTGCGATTTGTGGGCGCAAAATTGATGAGCCATCCTGACGTTCGAGCGCGACGAGGTGGCCGCCTGCATCCAGCACAGCGACGGTGAGTGGTTTGAGGCCTAGCTCGCTTCCTTTAGCCTGTGCTGCTGAGATGATTGTCCGGGCGTGATCAAGATTGAATTGCACCATAAGTATTTCCTGATAGGTTTTGCTGAATCACCCTGTTTTAGCAGAGGATGATGATACGGGGAATTCTTCGTTAGGGGACCGGAGATTCACTGGTAATTACAAAGAGGGATTTTTCGTGTTTAGAGATTTTCATGCTCCGGGTCGCTCCGCTGTTTATGCACCACATGCAATGGCAGCGACATCCCATCCATTGGCTACCAACGCAGCGCTCGAAATTTTGAGAGAGGGCGGTACTGCCGTTGATGCTGCTGTGGCCGCGATGGCTGTTCATTCTGTCGTTGAACCGCATATGACGGGCATTGGTGGTGATTGCTTTGCCATTGTTGCGCAGCCGGATGGTACGTTGTCGGGCATGAATTCTTCTGGGCGTGCTTCTAAAAATGTGAGTGCAGATAAGCTGATAGCGGATGGTTTGCTTGATGTTGCTGTGGATTCAATTCACGCCGTGACTGTTCCGGGAGCCTTGCGTGGGTGGGAGAAGCTGCTCAAAGACCATGGACGATTTTCATTCGATAAGGTTCTGAAGCGGGCGATCGGTTATGCGCGTGATGGGTACTCGGTCTGCCCGCGTGTGGCTGCGGACTGGAAAGGTGCTGTTGACTTTCTCAAGCGTGATGAAGGTGCATCTGAGCTGTTTTTGAAGGATGGTCGTGCGCCTGTTGTTGGTGAAATGATGCGTAACCTTCCCTTGGCTGAGACACTGGAAGCTGTTGCAAAGAGTGGAGCGGATGCGTTCTACAACGGCCCGATTGCTGAAGAGATTGCAGCAGTAGTGCAGGCGAAGGGTGGATACCTGACAGCGGACGATCTGGCAGCGCATGAGGCTGTTGATCTGACGCCCGTCACCACGGACTATCGCGGTGTGACGGTTGCTGAATTGCCACCTAACGGGCAGGGCATTGTAGCTCTGGTTATGCTGGAGCTGATGAAGCGGTTTGACTGGGCAGATCTGGATCCAATGGGGCCAGAGCGGTTCCATCTGGAGATGGAAATTGCCAAGATTGCTTATTCTGGCCGTGATCGTTTTCTTGCTGATCCTGAGACTATGGAGTTTGACCCGCAGGCGTTTCTTGATAGCGACTACATCGACGGTCTTGCCAAGTTGATCCGCACGGATGCTCTGTTGCCGAGGCAGCCGGAAGAGGTGCTCTCACCGAAGTCTGATACGGTTTATCTGAGTGTGGTTGACGAGAATGGTCTGGCCATTTCGCTCATCAACTCCATTTATCACGGCTTCGGCTCTGGTATCGCGACACCGAAATCCGGTGTGCTTTTGCAAAACCGTGGGGCGTGCTTCACGTTGGAAGAGGGGCATCCAAACCAGATTTCTGGCGGTAAGCGGCCAATGCACACCATCATTCCGGCGATGGTTCTGAAGGACGGACTGCCTTATATGAGCTTTGGTGTGATGGGTGGCGGGTATCAGCCGTGCGGGCATGCCCATGTGCTTTCCAACCATCTGGACTACGGCATGAATATGCAGGAAGCCATTGATTGCCCACGTATGTTCATCGACGAGAAGTCCTTGTCTTTGCAAGCTGAAACCAGTGTCTCAGCGGAGACGGTTGAAGCACTGCAAGCTTTAGGCCATGAGGTGTCCATTGTAGCTTCCCCTATCGGCGGTGGACAGGCCATCATGTTTGACCGAGCCAACGGCGGCGGCCTGATTGGCGGCTCTGACCCACGCAAAGACGGCTGCGCACTGGGTTATTAAAGCACTGGTGTTTTGTTGGCTGTGATGGGTATGACTGGTTGAGTTGCTCCGGCACCTCAGCCGTCATGCCGGACAAGCGGAGCGCTGATCCGGTATCCAGTGCAAAAGGTGCTGGTGTTGGTGAGGGCTGCTCTGGATCTCGCATCAAATGCGGGAAGACGAGGGAGAGGGCTGGGGCTCTAGGTTCCGCATCGCGCTGCGCTTGTGCAGGATGACGGTATTGGGATCTCGCCAGCGTATCCTTGCGGCAACAGTTCTTTCGCTTTTGCAACTTTTCGTTGACAGGTGGCCGGTTCCATTCCACATTCATATGTGAGGCTTCGAAACCTCTTTGTCAGCGGTAACCGCTCCCGTTAACTAGCGGATTTTTTGTGCCTTTTTTCCAAAGGCGCAAACCCTTTGCTATGAGCGGGAGGGCGGTGAATACAACACCTCCTTCGGGGGGGAATAAACTCGCCTGTCTGACTCAGGTTTCGAACCTCCCGCTCGCCAGCGGGCCGTCGAAAGCTCAATGTCGTGCGGTTCATTCAACAGCCAAGTCAGAAAGGCTTTGATTATGGACGACACTGCATGCGCCTGTGGCGCCACAAATACTCTTCA